>NZ_NMUO01000012.1 GCF_002237365.1 Zobellella denitrificans | reverse complement strand
TCTTATGATATCATGCGATTGACGTAGTTCATCAGAGCCACGACCCCTGCGACTCGCGCCCCTCTTTATATGGGCCGCCGCGACATGGGTTAAAAAGCGCCGGCGCGGCCGGGGGGCCCGGGCGGGCCCCCTCCCGCCGCCCTGGCCTCCGTGGCTAGCCGCTCTTCTTCCGCCTTGCGCTCATCCAGCGCTTCTTCCACTTCCGCCGCCGCGCCGGCTTCGGCCTCCGGGGCGATGGCCTGCTGCTCTGCCGATTGTTGTTCTTTTGAGTCCTGCTGCTCTTCCTGTTTCTTGCCAAAGCCCAGCCAGGAGAAAAACCCTTTCTTCGCCATCCTGCTCTTACTCACTTGTCTCGGGGGAGATTAGTACTGGCCGAGGGTCGGCCCCTTCATTAAAATACCCGCCCCTTAGGGGTGCAAAACCGCCTTATACTAGCATTTTATTGAAAGACGGCGAAACGAGATGGCAAAAGCAAAAACAGGCGGCCGGAGCCCCTCGGGCCCGGGGCATATCCGCCTGATCGGCGGCCAGTGGCGGGGCCGCAAGCTGCCGGTGCTGGACAGCGAAGGGCTGAGGCCCACCACCGACAGGGTCAAGGAAACCCTGTTCAACTGGCTGATGTTCGACATCCGTGGCTGTCGCTGTCTCGATCTCTTCGCCGGCAGCGGCAGTCTGGGATTCGAGGCTTTGTCCCGCGGCGCCGCCGAGGTGGTGCTGGTGGAGAAGGATCCCAGGGTGGCCCGGCAACTGCAGCACAACCTGGCCAGCCTGCCCGGAGCCCGGGGGCAAGTGCTCAATACCGATGCCCTCGCCATGCTGCACGCGGCCGCAACCCCCTTCGATCTGGTGTTCCTGGATCCCCCCTTTCACCGGGAGCTGTTGGCCGAGACCTGCCGCCTGCTCGAACAGGGCGGCTGGCTGGCCGACGACGCCAAACTCTATATCGAACGGGAACAGGGCTCCCAGGCCCTGTCCCTGCCCGCCAACTGGCGGCTGCTGAAAGACAAGCAGGCCGGCCAGGTCTGTTACCAACTCTACCAAAGGGAGCAAGTGCAAGAATGAAGGTGTTGAATCTGTTGATGCGGCTGGTGATGCTGGTGTTCTGGGTCGGTATCGCCTATGCCCTGCTCGGCCCCGGTATAGAGGAGGCCGGCTCCATGCCGCTGATACTGGGTGGCGTGGTGCTGTTCATGCACCTGCTGCAGATGCTGATGCTCAGGCAGGTCGCCGGCGTCCTCCACCCGACAGTCAAGGACTATATCGCAGTGCTGGTGTTCGGCTCCTTCGCCATGCACCACCACCGGGCCCGCCTGAAGGAATTGATGGCGCAGAAACGCTAAACACCCGGATCCGGCTCCTGCCCGCACCGCCAGCAAATTTCGAAACTGGCGGCATTGTGCTCCCCGCAGCGGGGGCAACGCCAGGAGCCGCCGTTCCCCCGCCGATACTGCTCCAGGATGTGCCGCGCCCCTTCCAGATCGGCCGGGTGGATCAGCAAGGTCACTTCCACCGCATTCACCGGCTGCTCCCCCAGCGCTCCCGACAGGGCTTCCCCCTGCAACAGCACCGCTATGCCGGCCACCTCCATCGCCCCCTTCAGGGTATGGGCTTCCAGGCTGTTGGCGGCCTGATATACCGGTATCCACTCGTTCATGCTGTTCCCCTGGCGGCACAAATAGAAAAAGGGGGTGACATCATGTCACCCCCTTTTGGGTTGTCGTATGGTTAATCCTTAAACCAAGTTGCTCCCTGCAATCCCTGACATTACCTTATCCTTAAGGTGATCCTCTTCCCGATCCGTCGGTGTGTCCTGGTCATCCTGACCGCGGTTCATCCTGAGCCGCTCGACTGTCTCCGTCCTGGGAGGTGTCCCTTACCGCATCCTGCGGTGTTCCTTTCGCCTTTCCTGGCAGCCCGTCTTCCTGACAGACTTCCTTGCTCCTTGCCCTTCTAAATATAGAGAAGTTTGCGGAACCCTCAAGGCGGCAAGGTCGCAAAAAATTCCCTCCACTTTCCAACAAAACAGCTATCATCATGATTTAAAATGAAAATATTAAATTTATCGTCGAAAAAACCCTATATAAAAACGTTTTCTCCCCGCCATCATTGAGAGATCTCTTACAAAATGGCGGGCAAAAATCGCAGCTCATCTCCCCGTTTAAAACCGTAGCGCCAGGAAGGGGCACCGCTTAGGATAAAACAATCTAACAAAAGGAGTGACCATGAACAGACTGGAACTGCCGTCGGCCCTGGTGGACTGCGATTGGCTGGCGGCCCACCTCACTCACCCCGATCTGGTGGTGCTGGACGCCAGTTGGCACATGCCGGCCGCCGGCCGCGACGGCGAGCAGGAATGGCGCCGGCAGCGCATCACCGGTGCCCGTTTCTTCGACTTCGACCGCCGCATCAAGGATCCCCACAGCCCCCTGCCCCATATGCTGCCGGACGAAAGCCTGTTTCCCCGGGAAGTATCGGCGCGGGGGATCAAAAACCGCCACTGCCTTGTCGTCTACGACAGCTGCGGCATCTTTTCTGCCCCCCGGGCCTGGTGGATGTTCAGGGCCATGGGTCATGAGCGGGTGGCGGTACTGGATGGCGGCCTGCCCGCCTGGCTGGCCGCCGGCCTGCCCCTGGAGCAGGGGGAGCCGGCTCCCGCGCCCGCCGGCCGCTTTGTCGCCCGCCGGCAAAGTACCTGGATAGCAGATGCCGGCCAGGTCGAAACCGCCTTGCAGGATGAAGGCTATCGGGTGCTGGACGCCCGCAGCCGGGAGCGCTTCAGTGGCGAAGCACCGGATCCCCGCCCCGGTGTACGTCCTGGCCATATGCCGGGCGCCTTCTGCCTGCCGTTTGGAGAACTGCTGGAACAGGGCCGGCTGCTGCCAAGGACGGAGCTGGCGCGGAAACTGGCGCCGCTGCTGGCCGCGGAGCAGCGGCTTGTCTGCAGTTGCGGCTCGGGCGTCACCGCCGCCATAGTGGCGCTGGCGGCCCATCTCGCCGGCCACGAACGAGTCGCCGTCTACGACGGTTCCTGGGCGGAATGGGGCGGCTCAAGCAGCTTGCCGGTGCGCCTGGGCCAATAGCAATAGAAAAGCCCGCCATGGAGGCGGGCTTTCTCGTCGCGGCGGGCCTTTACTTCTCGGCGCTGGGCCGGGCCGCCACGCCCATCTTCAGGGCCAGCCAGATCACCAGCACCAGGGAGATCATCACCGACAGGTAGTTGGAGCCCATTTCCGGGAACTGGGTACGCAGAAAGGCGGAGTAGCCGAACACCCCGATCAGGAAACCCAGCAGGGTGCACAGGGGGGTATCTCCCTCCATGGGCACGCTCAGGTATTCCTGGTACAACAGGTGAGCCGCCAGCACCAGCGAGATAATGGGGAAAATGGAAAACGCCAGTTGGCTGACGCTCAGGGTGGCCAGGGTGGCGTTGCCACAAATGCCGACCAGCAGAGCCAACAGTATGGGTTTACGGCGAATTTGCTTACTTCCTGACATATTCATCCTTCCTAATGTAGGGCCTAAAGCCTCTTTGCCTTGTTATATGCATCCGCGCCCTTGGCAATAATGCGCAGTTGCAGGATCATGCGTTCGGCCAGGGCCTCCCGCTCTTCATCGTTCATGTCCAACGCCTCGGCCCCGGCGCTGAAGACGATGGTCACCATCGCCTGGGCCTGGGCCTCCGCATAGCTGCGGCTGGTGCGCTGACGCTCTTCCAGGTAGTCGGTCAGTTCGGCGGTAAAATGCTGGATCTCCCGCGCCACCGCCTGGCGAAACGCCGCCGAGGTGCCGGAGCGTTCCCGCAACAGTAACCGGAACACATCCGGGCTGCTATCGATAAATTCCATAAAGGTCTTTACCGAAATCTGGATCACGCTGCCGCCGTCCGCGATGCGCTGTCGTGCCTGGCGCATCAGTTGACGCAGGGTCAGGCCGCCTTCGTCGACCAGGGTCAGACCCAGCTCTTCCATGTCCTTGAAGTGGCGGTAGAAGGAGGTCGGTGCCAGTCCTGCCTCACGGGCCACCTCGCGCAGGCTCAGGCTGGAAAAGCTGCGTTCGGCGCTCAACTGGCGAAAGGCTGCCTCGATCAGCGACCGTCGGGTCTTTTCTTTTTGTTCAGCGCGAATGCCCACGGCACACCAGGGTCTAACTCTTGTAATGGCCGGATCATACCTTTTTGTGTGAACCCGGTCAGCCCCGATTGGTCAATTTATGATTGACGCTGGCCCGCCTTCCCCATGAAAATGGTGTACAGATGTTCGCTCAATGGATACCAAGATGCGCAAACCTCCCCTGCTCTGGACCAATGCCATCCTCTTCGCCAGTACCGGACTGGCGGCCCTGGTGCTGGTCCCCTGGTACGGCCTGACCCAGGGCTACGACGGCTGGCAATGGCTGGCCATGCTGCTGCTGTTCAGTTACAGCTGCCTGTCGATCACCGCCGGCTACCACCGGCTGTGGGCCCACAAGGCCTACGACGCCCACCCGCTGCTGCAATGGCTGTTCGCCCTGGGCGGCGCCCTGTCGCTGCAGAATTCCGCCTTTCGCTGGTGCGCCGACCACCGCCGCCACCATCGCCATGTGGACGACCTGGACAAGGACCCTTACTCCGCCAAACGCGGCCTGTGGTTTTCCCATATGGGCTGGATGCTGCGCGACTACCACCCGGAAGACGACAGCAATATCCCCGATCTCAAGCGCAACGCCGTGCTGCAGTTCCAGCACCGGCATTACCTGGCGCTGACCCTGGCCATGAACATCGGCCTGCCGGTGCTGCTCGGCCTCTGGCACGGGGATCTCTGGGGCATGCTGCTGATGGCCGGCGTGCTGCGCCTCTTCCTCGGCCACCACGTCACCTTCTTCATCAACTCCCTGGCCCATTACTGGGGTCGCCAGCCCTACACCAGCAAGAACACGGCGCGGGACAACGACCTGCTGGCGGTACTGACCTTCGGCGAGGGTTATCACAACTTCCATCACCTGTTCGAATACGACTACCGCAACGGCATCCGCTGGTGGCACTACGATCCCACCAAGTGGCTGATCCGCACCCTGAGCTGGGTCGGCCTGGCCAGGAAACTGCGTACCTGTCCCCAGGAAAGGATCGAGCAGGCCCGGCTGGAGCGCCGGCTGGAAGTGACCCGCCAGAAAATACTGCGCCGGCAACAGAATGCCGATACCGAGCAGTGGCTGGCCCTGCTGCACAGCGAATACGAGCGCCTGCTGGCCCAGCTCAAGGATTACTACCAGGTGCGCAAATCCTTGCTCGAGCTGAAGAAAAAGGCCGCTCGCTGCAAGTACGAGGAATTGCGGCTCAAACTGAGCTGCGACGAGCTGAAGGCCGCCTTCACCACCCAGAAGCGCAACTGGCTAAAGCTGACCACCCAGTTTGCCTAAAGCATAAGGCGGGATCTTCCCGCCTTATTTTTTGCTACAAATTCCAGCACCACCACCGTCATTCCCTACCCAGTCAGCTTCTCTTTGACAAAAACGCTGCAAAACACCATAGTCTTCGCCATTTTTAACCAACATCGACTGTAGCGTTAGCTTTACAGTCCGCAGGAGCAGCAAGACGTGGAAACAAGGGCACAGTTCAGCAGCAAGCTGGGATTCGTCATGGCCGCCGCCGGCTCGGCCATCGGCGTGGGCAATATCTGGGGCTTCCCCACCCAGGCGGCCAGCAACGGCGGCGGCGCCTTCCTGCTGGTCTACCTGCTGTTCATCTTCCTGCTCGGCTATCCCATGCTGGTGGCGGAGATCACCATAGGCCGCCATGGCCAGGCCAGCCCCTTCCGCGCCCTGCAAGGGCTTACCGCCAACCCGGCGGGCAAGGCCATCGCCGGTCTGGTGGGGCTGGCGGCGGTGGTGACCGTGAGCCTGATCTTCACCTTCTACGCCATCGTCTCCGGCTGGTTCGTCGCCTATGCCCTGGAGCCCCTGGCCAGGATGGCCGGCGCCGACGCCTCGGCGGACTGGCTGACCGGCTTTTCCGATTCCCGCAACCTGGTATTCACCCTGCTGTTCGCCTTGCTCAGCCTCTGCGTGGTCAGCCGCGGCCTGGAAAAGGGCATAGAGCGCTGGTCCCGCCGGCTGATGCCGCTGCTGCTGGTGATGCTGGTGCTGCTGACCGGCTACATGCTGCTGCAACCGGGCGCCGGCACCGGCCTCCAGGCCTACCTGGTGCCGGACTTTTCCCGGGTATTCCACGGCGAGGTGCTGATCGGCGCCCTGGGCCAGAGCTTTTTCTCCCTGTCGCTGGGGGCGGCGGTGATGATGCTGTACGGCTCCTACCTGAGCCGGCAGGCCAGCATCCCGGCCCTGGCCGCCCAGGTCACCCTGCTGGACACCGGCGTCGCCTTTCTCGCCGGCTTGCTGATCCTGCCCGCCATGTACGTGGCCCAGCACAACGGCGTGGCCATCTTCGCCGAGGACGGCAGCCTGCTCAGCTCGGACACCCTGGTGTTCTCGGTGCTGCCGGCGCTGTTCGAAACCATGGGCCAGGCCAGGTACCTGGTGGCCTTCGCCTTCTTCGTGCTGATGATAGTGGCGGCGCTGACCTCCGCCATCTCCATGCTGGAGGCACCGGTGTCCCTGGCCATGGAGTCCACCGGCCTGTCCCGGATAAAGGCCACCTGGCTGATGACCGGCCTCTGTACCTTGATTAGTGCGGTGATAGTGTTTAATTTTGGCAGCCTGTTTGGACTGGTGATCACCCTCACCACCCAGTACGCCCAGCCTCTGGTCAGTCTGGGCATTACCCTCTATGCGGGCTGGGTGTGGCAGCGCAGCCAGGTGCTGGCCGAGCTGAAAGCCGGTAACCCCGGACTGGAGCAGGGGCTGTTCTGGAAGATCTGGCCCTGGTACGTGCGGCTGGTGTGCCCGGTGCTGGTGCTGGTGGTGATCATCCAGTCGGTGGGCGGCTGAGGCCGCCCGTGGACTACCCTGTACGGAGTGGATTGGTCAGATGAAGTCTGCTGAGCTGTTATACCGCGTGCAATTTGTCAACGCGGGCAAACACTATGAAATCTATGTGCGGGAAGTGACCCAGGGCAGCCTGTTCGGCTTTGTGGAGCTGGCGGACTTCGTGTGGGACACTCGCACCTCGCTGCTGGTGGACCCGGCGGAAGACAAGCTGAAGAGCGAGTTCGCCGAGGTGAACCGTACCTATATCCCCCTGCACCAGATCTTGCGCATCGACGCGGTGGAGAAGCGCGGCAAGGCTAGGCTCACCGAGCTGGGCGACAAGGTCACGCCCTTTCCCGCCCCCATCTACACACCCAAGCCGGGCAACTGACAGCACACAACACCAGGGCCGCAACGCGGCCCTGGTGTTTAGTGGGTCACCTCGCCGGTGCCGCCCAAGCCGGCCGCCAGGCGGGGGCCCTGCTCTTCGTCCGCCAGGGCCAGCAGGAAGGCGTACTCCCGGGCCAGCTCCCGGTAGGACTCGAAGCGTCCGGACTTGCCGCCGTGGCCGCTGTCCATGTCACAGTGCAGCAACAGCAGGTTGTCGTCCAGCTTCATTTCCCTGAGCTTGGCCACCCACTTGGCCGGCTCCCAATACTGCACCTGGGAATCGTGCAGGCCGGTGGTCACCAGCATATGGGGGTAGGCCTGGGGCTTGACCTGATCGTAGGGGCTGTAGGACTTCATGTAGTGGTAATAGTCGGCCTCCGCCGGATTGCCCCACTCGCCATATTCGCCGGTGGTCAGCGGGATGGATTCGTCCAGCATGGTGGTCACCACGTCCACGAAGGGCACCGCGGCCACCACTCCCTTGAACAGATCCGGTTCCATGTTGACCACGGCGCCCACCAGCAGGCCGCCGGCGCTGCCGCCGGAGGCAAACACCCGGCTCTTGTCGCCATAGCCCTGCATCACCAGATCGCGGGTCACGTCGATAAAGTCGTGGAAGGTATTCTGCTTGCTGAGCAGGCGGCCCTGTTCGTACCAGTCACGGCCCAGCTCTTCGCCGCCACGCACATGGGCGATGGCGTAGACGAAGCCCCGGTCGAGCAGGCTCAGGCGGGAGCTGCTGAAATCCGGATCCATGCTGGCACCGTAGGAGCCGTAGGCATACACCAGCAGCGGATTGCTGCCGTCGCGCTTGAACTTGTCGGCCCGGTATACCAGGGACACCGGTACCAGGGCGCCGTCCCGCGCCTTCACCCACAGCCGCTCGCTGCGGTAGTCGTCGGCGTTGAACTGCTCACCCACGTACTGCTGTTTCAGCTCACGCCGTTCCAGGGTATCCATGTTGACTTCATAGGTGGTCACCGGCCGGGTCATGGAGGAGTAGCCGTAGCGCAACCAGGGGGTATCAGACTCGGCGTTGGCCCCCAGCCAGGTTACGTAGGCGGGGTCGTCGAAGCGGATCTCGCGCTCGCGCCCATCCCGACGGTGGATCTGGCGCAGGTGCACCAGGCCCTCGCGGCGCTCTTCCAGCACCAGCCAGTCGCGGAACAGGGCAAAGCCCTCTAGCAGTACCTCGGCCCGGGCCGGGATCAGCGGCTGCCACTGGTCGCCGGCCGACGCCTCCCTGGCCAGGTAAAGGCCGAAGTTGGCGCCGTCCTTGTTGGAACGGATGTAGAACTGGCCCTGGTAATGCTCGAGATCGTATTCGTGGCCGTGCTGCCGGGGCAGGAATACCCGGGCCGGGGTCTCCGGCGCATCCGCCGGCACCATGCTGAGTTCGCTGGAATCGGTGTTCCAGGCGCCGATCAGGATGTAATCCTCGGAACGGCTCTTGTAGATGCTGGTATAGAAGCTGCTGTCTTTCTCTTCGTATACCAGCACGTCTTCGCTCTGAGCGGTGCCCAGGGTATGGCGGTACACCTGGTAGGGCAGCAGGGTATTTTCATCCTGTTTCACATAGAACAGGGTCTTGCCGTCATTGGCCCACACCAGGTTGCCGGAGGTGTGTTCCAGCACTTCCTCATAGAATTCACCGGTTTCCAGCGACTTGAAACGGATCTGGTACTGGCGGCGGGACACGAAGTCCTCGGCGAAAGCCAGGGTGCGCTGATCCGGGCTCACCGCCAGCTGGCCCATGCCGTAGTAGGCGTGCTCGCCGGCCCGTTCGTTTCCGTCCAGCAGCACTTCCACCCGTTCGGGCTGGCCGTCGGGGTAGCGTTCGACGATGGCATACTCCTGGCCCTGCCGGTAGCTGGTCTGGTACCAGTAGCCCTCTTTCAGGTAGGGCACGCTGTTGTCGTCCTGGCGGATGCGGGCCACCATTTCCTGGAACAGGTTTTCCTGCAGTTCGTTCAGCGGGGTAAGCACCTGCTCGCTGTAGCGGTTTTCCTGCTCCAGGTAGGAGATGACCTCGGGATCGTCCCGCTCGTCGTCCCGCAACCAGTGGTAGTTGTCCACCCGGATGTCGTCGTGGTTGAACAGGAGGTGGGGAATCTTCTTGGCGACCGGCGGTTTTATTTCCAAATCAGTACCTTTGGCATAGGGTTTGGCACAAGCCACCCATGCTAACATCAAGCAAAGCCTAACCCTATTGCGCACCTGTCGGCCCTCCCTTCTTTCGTGCAAAAAACAAACAAATATTAACTACGGAAGAGGAAGTTAACCAAGGTATTTGGTGAGAATTGCGAAGGAAAACGGTACAAAAGTCCGAATGGAGCCGGATTACCCGGCTCCCGGGAGGGAAGTAACTACTTACGCAGCCAACTGCCGTCGGCCAGCTGCACATACTGACCGCTCGGGGTTCGTTCTATGTTCAGCTGTCCGGCCCGGCTCTGCACCACGGTCAGGCTGGTGCCGGTGCGCCGGGCGATATCCTGGTAGTTCTCCAGCCGCTTGCGATTGATATCATTCACTATGGCATTGACCTGGGGGGTGCTCTGTACCGCCCCCACCAGGCCGTTCTGCCGCTCGCCGATCAACCCCTGCTGCTTGGCCTGCTGCAGGTCCAGGGCCCACACCGACCAGCTCAGGGTTGCCGCCAGTATCAAAGCCAACCACCGCATCCCAACCCCCTTAGAACAACTCTTTCTCTTGTTCGAACAATGCTTCCAGCTCCCGGTCGACCCGGATCCGGATTTCATGATCCACCTTTACATTCAGGTTTACCGTGATGGGCTTGTCCGGCACCATCACCTCCACCCGGGGTGTACAGGCACTCAGCAACAACAGGCTGATCACTGCCGCAGGTTTTATCATCTATTCACTCTCCCCCTGTAGCCGCGCCGGCAGCCGCTCGCCGAGATCCCGGGCAAAGCGCAGGCTTGCCAGCAACTGTAACAGGTTTTCCTCATGGTGATAATTGAAGTTCACCGGGTGCATCCGGCCCATCACCGGCGCCTGCCCCTGCAGCCGGCTCTCGATCACCGCCTCGCCACCGGGCGACATGGAAATCTCCGCTTCCAGCCGATCGTAGCGCAGATCGCTGAGCAGCCCCAGGGTCAATCCCAGGGTCAGGTTGCCCGCCCCCGAGGCCAGCAGCTCCTCGCCGGCCTGGTAGGAAATCCAGCCGCCGTCGCTATGGGCCCGGCCGCCGGTCACGCTGAACCCCCGCTCGAAGGAAAAGGGCAGCCTGCCGTGCAGCTTGCCACTGCCGGTAAGGCCGCTGACGGCGGTGTAGCCGAGGATCTGCTCCAACGAAATGTCACTGAAATGCACCTCCCCACTGGGAGTGGCGGTCAAGGCCATGGGCGAGAGCGCCAACTGGCCGCCGAGGGCCCGGGCGGTCAGCCCGGACAGCCAGGGTTCGCCCCGCCGCAACTGCACGGCGCCACTGAGGTCGGTGATGGGGACGCCCACATCCAGTGCCGCCACCGTCAGGCCATTGGTGCCTACCGTATGCAGGCCGCCCTGGCGCCACTGCAGGTTGAGCCGGGCCGCCACCTGCTCGGCCAGCATGTCCCGGTAACCGAGCCGTCCTTCCCGCAGGACCAGGCCGATCTGAACAGGGGCGGAGGGCGCCAGCAAGTCCGGGGCTTCTAGCGATAAGACCAGGTCGCCTGCCGAGGGTTCCACTCCCACCGGCAGCGCCAGCCAGCCGGACAGCCATTGCCAGAGCCCGGCGAGCGGCAGGGACTGCTCCGGTACCCTCAGCGCCAGCCCCTGGCCATAGTGCCAGTGTCCCCGCAGCCGCAGCGTCGGGCTTAGCTCCAGCGCCAGGCTGCCCCTCCGCCCCTCTCCGGCCGACGTTCCCAGCACGAGGGCGGCGTCGGGCAGCCGCTGCCCTCCCCAACGCCCCTGCCGCCAGCTCAGCCGGGCCTGCCAGGGGCCGTCCAGGGACTGGGCTCCCACCGGCATCAGTTCGAGCTGGCCGAGTTCCAGCTCCTGCCATCTCAGTTGTGGTATCTGCAAGCGGGAACCGGGCAGCAGCTGCCAGCCCGCGTCGCCCTCGATGGCGGCCAGTTGCAGCCGCCAGTCGCCGCTCAGCGGCACCGGCAATGCCCCGCCGGCATTCAGCGTCAGTTCCTGCCCGGGTTGCCAGCCGCCGCTCAGGGTCAGGCGCTGGCCCAGTTCGGGGGCCAGCACGGTTCCGGGGATCTGGCCCTGCCAGCGCCAGCCCTGCCGCTCCGGCAGCAGCGACAGGCTGACCGTGCCGGATTCCGTCTGCCAGAGGATGTCCAGGTGCCGTTGCCGGTGGCGCAGCTCGGCCGCGCCGGTCGCCACGCCCCGGGGCAGGTAGAGGGTGAGCTCCTCGACATGGAAGTCGATGGGCGGCAGGGTGAGCAGCAGGGAAAGGGCATCGCTCTCGCCGGCGGCCCCACCGCCATCGCTGCGGGAGCAGGTCAGATCCAGGCTGAGCCGCGCCAGCCGGCCCTGCAGTTGCCCCTGCTCCAGCGCCAGCGACAGCCCCTCGGCCCGTTCACGCGGGCAGGCCGGCACCTGGGCCCGGGCCAGGGTGGCCTGGACGCTCAGGTCCTCGGGCAGCCACTGGGCGGACAGGGCGCCGGATACCAGCAGCAAACAGCAACCCAGCAGTAGTCGCATCCCACTCGCCTTTGACAGATTCAATCGTTACTCTAATCAAATCAGCTTGCGCGGCCTCGCACAACCATTAAGCTGAAGCCAGAAGGGGGCAATGTCATGGATAAAATCGTTCTCTGGGGCATCATTGCCATCGCCACCCTGGTGATCGGCCGTCAGCTCTATACCCACTTTTATAATAGCGGCCAGCCCCAGCACAGCCTGAAGGTCGCGGTGACCCACAGGTACACCAAGGAATTCATGGGGCGTACCAGCAAGGAGAAGACCGAATTGCCGCCGCCCCGGGTAGACTATTATGTGCGCTTCCGCCCCCTGGCGGGCGGGAATGAGCGGGAATTCAAGGTCAGCGAGCACCTCTACGAACAACTCGCCGAGGGGGCCACCGGCACCCTGGTGTTCCAGGGCAACCGGTTTATCGCCTTCGAGCCGGACGAAACTATCCTGGATAACGATTGAACAGGGCGGTGTTGCCCTGCTCGTCGAAGCTCAGCACCTCGTAGGGGGTGCCGGGAATGTCCATGCCCGGCGCGCTCTGGGGCATGCCGGGAATGGTCAGGCCGCGCACCGCCGGCTTCTGCTCCAGCAACTGCCTCACGTCCGCCGCCGGCACATGCCCCTCGATCACATAGCCGTCGATAAAACCGGTATGGCAGGACGCCATGCCGGGCTTGAGCCCCGCCTTGGCCTTGACCGGCGCCATGTTGTCGGTGTTGACCACCGCTATCTCGAAACCGGCTTCCTCCATGTGTTCGATCCAGTGCTGGCAGCAGCCGCAGGACTCGGACTTGTACACCGTCATCGGCGCCGCCAGCACGGGGCCGGCCAACAAGGCCCCCGCCAGACCATAAAACCATTTGTTCATCGCAGTTACCTCGGTAATTGAATGTGATAAGACCGGATTCTGGCCTCAAGGTTAACAGCCTGGGCGGCGGTGGCCTTGATCTTCCTCAGTATTCAGGGCGGCGGCAAAGCGGTATGCTGTTACTATTTCGCCATCTTATTGTCTTTTTTGGAGTTATTATGTCCTACCTGGCCGTCAAACACGCCCATATGATGTTTGCCCTGATCAGCATCACCCTGTTCATGCTGCGCGCCTGGCTGGCGGTGCCTTCCCCCGCCCGGATCAACAACAAGGCGTTGAAGATACTGCCCCATGTCAACGACACCCTGCTGCTGCTGCTGGGCATCTGGCTGGCGGTGCAGATCAGGCAGGTGCCCTTCGACAACAGCCCCTGGCTCACCGCCAAGATAGTCGGCCTGGTGCTCTACATCCTGGTCGGCACCATCGCCATCAAGCGCGGCAAGACCCAGGGCCAGCGCCTGGCCGCCGCCCTGGCGGCCATCGCCATCTTCGCCTATATCTACGGCGCCGCCGTCAGCAAGTCCCCGCTGTCCTGGCTGGCGCTGTAGGCACGCCGAGGCCGCTATTCCGGCCCCGGCCATCACCGGCTCAGGGCAAGCGCACCGGAAATACCGGGAACTCGCCCGGTTGCAGCCAGTTCCACTCGCTCTCCTGGTAGAGGGCGTTGGCGGAACGCGGGTCCAGCATCAGCGCGGCCAGGGGCGCCAGCGGCTGGTCCATGGGCACCAGCAGATCCCCCGGTTGCAGGGTGACCCTTTGTTCTGCCACCCTCACCCTGGCCTGCACCTTCTCCCGCACCCCCGGCCTGGCCTTGGGCTGGGGCAGCAACTGTTCGATCACCAGTCGTTCCGCCACCAGCTCCCGCGGCTCCCGCACCGTTTCAAAAGCAATATGGTGCCGGTCCAGCCAGCCTGCCACGCGCTCCCGCTCCCGGGTCACCGCGTAGGCGTCGGCCAGCCGGATCGGCTCCCGGGTGACGATGGCATCGTGATTGCGAAAACGGTGCTGCTGCTGGTGGCCATCGGCGAAGCGCACCAGGGGCAAGGTCACCTCGGGCTCGTCCCGGTTCACATCGAAGCTCACCCCCATCCACAGGGTACGGCCGTCCCCGGCGCCGGACTGCCACTGCTGGCGGGCCCGGCGTGACAGGCTCACCAGCTGTTCACTCTCGTCCGCCACCAGCTCCAGCATGGTCAGGATGCTCAGGTGCTGCTTGCGCACCCGCTCGGCGATGTTGCGCGGCGTGGGATAGCTGCCGTCCTTATTGTCCAGCCGGTTTTCCACCAGGATGGAGATGCGCCCCTGCATGGCCGCATAGTTGCGCAGGTTGGTGATGCCCAGGCCGCCGCGGGCCACCGACTGGTTGATGTCGGTGATCTCGCCCCGGTAGCGCACCGCCGCCAGGCCCGCGTCGGATACCCGCTCGATCAGGGCCGGCAGCAGCCGGTGCTCGGTGTAGTCGCGCAGGGGTCCGTCGATATTGGGGTTGTTGCCCATGTCGAACTGGGCCTCCACATCGGTCATCCAGCCCTGCTCCCTGGTGAGCACCCGCTTCCAGATGCCGGACTCGTGGGCGTCGTACACCACGTCCGGATCGAAGCTCTGCAGGGCGTCCACCAGCAGCCGGGTCTCCCCGGCGTTGAGCGCCACATAGTCGATATTGGTGTTGTCGTCGTTGGCATTGTGCCGGGTAGAGAGATCCCGCCCGTCCGGGTTGGCCATGGCCACCAGCACCAGGTTGAGCCGGCTCAACAGCGCCGGATGTTCACCGGCGATCAGCTCCCGCGCCAGCTGCTGGATAGCTTCGGCACTGGAGGGTTCGTTGCCGTGCTGGGAGCCGAAGATCATCACCGTCGGCTTGTCCGCCTCGGCGGCATGATCCCGCAGGAAGGCGGGCGATTCGGACATCAGCAGCGCTTCTATCGGCCGGCCCCCGGCCGAGGTGCCGAGCGACACCAGACGGGCCCTGGGCGACAGGGCATCCAGCTCGGCAAGGTAGCGGCTGATGTCGCGACTGTCGGGCAGGGTCAGAAATTTCCCGTTTTCAAAGGGGGTGGGCGGCACGGGCTGGGCCCAGGCCAGGCTGGTGCACAGCAGCAGCAGGCTCAGTAGAATCTTCATGGTTCTCCAAGTAAGGTGGTTTTATTTCAACTACTTATAGTCATATGGACGAAAAAAAGGCAACAGGAATCTAGCGTCAGGATCAGACCGAAAAGCAGGGGTTGTAGAAAAATGGCGACAGTCGACCCCGGAAAAGTTGCGACAGAACTTGTCACACCCTGTGCCTAGGATAGAATCATCCCAAGCAAGAGGGCAAAACCATGAGTAAGAAACTGCTGAGACAATTGACCCTGGCGCGCTGTGTTCCTTATCGTCCATACAAGCTGACCGCTCGCCAGCTGCAAGAAAAACTGGAAGAAGAAGGCATCCAGGTAAGCCTGCGGACCGTACAGCGGGATCTGGAGGAGATGTCCGGCATGGGCCTGTTCGATCTCACCTCCGATGATCGCAGCAAGCCCCACGGCTGGTGCTTCGAACGCAATGGTTTGAACGATTTCGCCAACTTTATGCCGCTCAGCCTGGCCATGGCGCTGAAAACCTGGAACGACCAGGCCGCCGACCTGCTGCCGGCCAGCGTGCTGGCGGAGCTCAACCCCATCATCGACAAGGCCACCCAGGTGATCGGCGACAGCCAGAGCGAACTGGCCAACCGCTGGATGGAAAACGTGGTGCAGCTGCCCAAGCCGTTCCCGGGCAGCCCCGAGATGCGGCGGGCCACCACCATCCGCGACGCCCTGTGGCGCGGCCGCAAGTTCAGTGCCGAGATCAAGCGGGTGATCAAGGGCCGCACCGTCTGGCTGCGCTACGAACAGGTCAACCCCCTCGGCATCGTCAGCCGCAAGGAAGGCCCCATGCTGCTGTGCACGGTGTCGGACATGGATCCCAAGATCTACGGCATTCCCTTCGAGCACATTAAAGAAGTGGAGCTGACCAGCCGTCCTGTTACCCAGCCGCGGGAGTTCAGCGTCAACAAGCTGATCCGCGAAAAAGGCTACCAGGAAGAGGCGGAGACCATCCATTTCGTAGGCCGGATCACCAATCCAAGCCGGGCCATACTGGAAGACAGCATTCCCGGCAGCAATCCCAGGCTGACCCGCTACGACAAGCAGAGCATGATGGTCGAGACCGACGTGAAAGATTCGCCCGAGTTTCGCCGCTGGCTGACCGACATGGCGGGCAAAGTCGAGGTACTGGCGCCGGACTCGCTGAAAAACCGCTGATTCCGCATCGATATATCATCCCCGGGGGCTGACTGGTTCAGCCCCTTTGTTTTTCCACGGAGTACCGGATGAGCGACCTTTTTTTTGAACCGGCCGAGCCGGATTGCGACGCCATTCATATCAGCGTCATCGGTGTCGGCGGCTGCGGCGGCAATACCGTCAACCTGCTGGCCGAGGCGGCCCTGCCGCCCCATGTGAACATAGTGGCCATGAACACCGATGCCAAGGCCCTGCAGCAGAGCCGCGTCGAGGTGCTGCAACTGGGCAAGATCCTCACCCGCGGCCTGGGCGCCGGGGCCGAGGCCGAAGTGGGCCGCCGCGCCGCCGAAGAGAGCCTGGCCGAGATCCGCCACCAACTGAAGGGGGCCGATTTGTGCTTTATCACCGCCGGCATGGGCGGCGGCACCGGCACCGGCGCCGCCCCGGTGGTGGCCCAGGTGGCCCGCGAGCTGGGGATCATGACGGTGGCCATCGTCACCCGCCCCTTCGGCTTCGAGGGCAAGAAACGCGCCCGGGCGGCGGATCAGGGCCTGGCAACCCTGGCCGAACAGACCGACGCCCTGCTGGTGCTGCCCAACGACTACCTGCTCAAGGTACTGGGCTCACGCACCCCGCTGCTGGCCGCCTTCAGCGAAAGCAGTAAAGTGATCCAGAATGCGGTCAGGGGCCTGGCGGACATCATCGGCCAGACCGGCCTTATCAACATCGATTTCGCC
Source organism: Zobellella denitrificans (assembly GCF_002237365.1). Lineage (GTDB taxonomy): Bacteria > Pseudomonadota > Gammaproteobacteria > Enterobacterales > Aeromonadaceae > Oceanimonas > Oceanimonas denitrificans. Next base: position 42,366 of record NZ_NMUO01000012.1, on the reverse strand, counting down.
GACGTGCGCACCATCATGCGCCAGCAGGGCAAGGCGGTGATGGGTATCGGCCTGGGGACGGGCGAGAACAAGGTGGAAGAAGCCACCCTGCAGGCCCTGAACAACCCGCTGCTGGAAAAGGTGGAGTTGGAACGGGCCCGGGGAGTGCTGCTGAACGTGGTGGCCTCGATGGACATCGGCCTGGACGACTTCCAGAAAATCGGCGACCGGGTGGCGGAGTGCGTGGGGGAAGAGGCCACCGTGGTGTCCGGCATCAGCCTGGACCCTTCCCTGACCGACAGCATCCAGGTCACCATGATCGCCACCGGCATCCAGCCGCCCAGGGAGACCATCACCCCCTCCCCGTCTCGGGAGCGGCCCCAGCCGGCCCAGGCGGAATCCGCCCCTCAGGGCCTGGATATTCCCGCCTTCCTGCGCCAGCGGCAGCAGTAACAGGCGTCGGTACGGCCCGGCGCCCCGATGGCCGCCATCCTGTTGGTCGGCCAAAAAACAAAACCCCGTCGCGGACAACGGGGTTTGTTTTTTGTGCCGGCCGCAAGACCTGCGGCCGGCAGAGCGCACCGGCTAGTTGCCCAGGCTGGCAAACAGACTCTGCTCCAGGCTGCCGCGGGAAACGCAGACCGGCGTGATGGAGGGAGCCGGGATACGCTCACCCGAGGCCTCGACGAAGAACAGCGCGGTGTCGCCCTTGACGCTGACGGTGGCCACGCTGTTGTTGCCGCTCTGGGTGATGATCATGTTGATCTGCAGGTTGGGGTTGCCCAGCGCCACTTTGGAGCCCATGGTGCCGCAATCCAGCCACGCCAGCCCATCGGCCGATTGCGCGGCGCTGGCGGTCATCAGGCCGGCGCCGCGCTGGCTGCTCTCGAGGTTCAGGCCCTGCTCGCGGAACCACTTTTCGGCACGGGCCCATACCAGATCCACCGGGATCGCCATCTCCAGGGTATTGTTGGTTGCCTTGGCAACCGGGGGAGAATAACGGTACTGCTCTCCCCCCTGGTTATCACTTTCACTGGCACACCCCACCACCAACAGCGCCATGGCGCCCGCCACTATCTTTTTCATCTTGTTTTCTCTCGTCCATTCACCTGGCCATCGGCCAACCGGCGCGCATTATCGCCGTTACGACGAAACCTGTCAGCAAGGATACGCTCCCCTTCCCGGCCGCGTGACAAAAACAGCCTGGCGCACCCCGGCTGATGGGGCAGCAGCGCCTCGGCCCACTGCTCATCAGTGTCTTCCGTCGCGATACGGGCGGGAGGATTTCAGGCAAGAAAAAGGGCAAGCCATCAGGCCTGCCCGTGATGAAGAATACCAGTTGATTATCCGGGTCACCAACCCGGATAACTGAACTTCGAAAGCAATCTAGGGTCTCGGGCGACATTAAATCGCCAAAAGCGCCAAAAACCCAGCATCGATTATCCAATGTTTGATATCGCTCGCGTTATTGGCCGCCCCCGGAGCCAAAGCGTGAGGGCCCTCACACCGCCAGATCCACCCACACCAGCCGGTGATCCGAGCTGGCGCTTCGCTCCGGCCAACCGGCCTCATTCCAGAACAGATCCGCCTGGGCATGACCCGGCGGCAGCCAGCAGACCCCGCTGGCCAGGGCGCGCAGGCGACAACCGGGCAGCACATAGTCAAGCCGCAACCCCTGGCTGTGGGTCCAGTGGCGGGGCGAACCCCGGCGCTCCCCCGGATCCTGCAGGGCGAAGCCGCCCCGGGAGCCGGGCCGCAGCCGGCCCAGGGCCACGCTGCGGTTGAGCGCGGGATCGGCCAGCAAGGCCTGGATGGCGCTCCGGAAGCCGTCGCCGTCCAGGGGATCGGCGTTCAGATCCCCCAGGATCACGAAGTCGGCGCCGTCGACCAGGCCGCCGCGCCGCCCGGCGTCGTCCACCAGATAGTCCCCCCACCCGGGACGGATATAGTCGTGCCACAACCGCAGCTCGTCATGGTTGCGGCAGCTGTTGCGCCGCTCGGGACCTTCGTCGATGGGCGGCGCCGGGTGGCAGGCCAGCAGATGCAGGAGCCGGCCGCCGGGCAGTTCGACCGGCATGTCCAGGTGGTTCTTGGACGACAGCGGCAGCACCCCGAGCGCCGCCGGCGCATAATAGGGCCCGGTTTCGGTTTGCGGCAGCCGGGCGCCGGGCATGTCCCGCCACAGGAAGCGGCGGAAGCTGCGCGCCTGTTCCGTCCGCAGCGGATAGCGGGACAACAGGGCGAAACCGTACTGGCCGTGAAAGGCGCCGAAGCCCAGGCCATCACCGGGCAGGCGGGGCTCGCCCTCGCCGCGCAGGGACACCGGCGCCAGCAGGCCGGTGTTGGTGGGCGCCAGGTAGGCATAGGGATAGTCGATGCCCCGCCTCCCGGCCGCCAGGTAGCGCCGGCAGAACAGCCGCAGGTGGCCATGATCCCGTCCTTCACCGTCATGGTCGAATTCGTTCAGCAGCACCACATCCGGCCGGACCCGTCGCAGTATGCGGGCGATATTGCGCAACTGTCGGCTGCCCGCCCCGGCGATTTCGGCGGCCAGTTGCCCGGGCCGGCGCCGATCCAGGGCCACATTGAAGCTGGCAACGCGGATTTTTACGGGAGGAGTCATGGGGCTACTTGCCTTTGTCGCTCAAACTGTCATCATCTTGGCTTTAACAGCTGTTTTTCAGGGAGGAAAACAATGTTTAGCATTTTGGTCGTCACCTCGACGGCGTTGTTCGGGTTGCTGTATCTGCTCCGACGCCGTCAGGAAAGCTTCTGTATCACCATCCAGGGTATTCATCTTAATGTAAAACGCGGCCGCCCGCCCCAGGCATTGCTGAGCCACTGCCAGCAACTGGTGCAGGACGCCCGCACCCTCCGGGGCACCATCCGGGGTGTGAAAAGAGGTGGCGCCGTGATATTGAGCTGCTCCCGCAGCATTCCCGCCTCCTACCGGCAGGATATCCGCCTGTTCTGGCAGAACCAGCCGCAGCCGGGGTAACTCGGGTCAGAACATGACCGTCGGTTGACGCCAAACCGTCCGGCGCGGCACCGGGAACCACGGAAATTCCCGCTGGCCCCTTGACCTGGGCCCGGTTTCCCGCTTTGCTGGGGCATACCGTTCAGCATGAGGCAAAACCATGAAATTGTATCCCCTGTTGCTTTGTGGCCTGCTGGCCGCCTGTGCCGGCCAGCCCTCCGAGGAGCAGGCCAAGGCGCCACCCACCACCGCCGAAAGCGGCGAGCCGCAGGAAATCGTGCCCCAGGGTGAATTCACCCAGATCGATATCGCCCGCTCCCAGCAGGCGATGGACGCCATCACCGGCGGCCAGACCGACACCATCAACGAGGTGCTGCAAAGCCCCAACGACTACGCCCCGCCCGTGCTCTACCTGATCTCCGCCATCATGTTCGACAACGATTACCAGGATCAGGCCACCTTCTGGTATTACGCCGCCCAACTCAGGGCCCGCAGCGATGCCAACAAGTCCGGCGATGAAAGCACCCACGGCGCCGTCAGCCACCTCAACCAGCGTTTCGGCGTCCGTATCGGTCCCTACGCCCTGAGCAACCCGGATCGGCTGCAGGCCATCGTCAACCAGGTGCTGGAGTGGGACAGCCAGCAGAGCCGCAACTACGATCCCCGCTGGATAGCCCTGCAGGGCCAGGACGTGGCGACCGAAACCCGGGTAAATTTCGCCCCCCGGGACAAGTGGGAAGAGATAGACGCCCTCACCCGCAGCCAGTACCGCCAGGGGCTGGAACAGGCCCTGGCCGAACTGCGCCAGCGCCAATCGCAATAACGGCTGCAATATCCCCGTCAACATCCCGGTCTTTACCGGGATGTTTTATTTTGGGACCTTAATGGTTCTGGTGGCGAACGCCGCCGAGGGAACAGAACACGCCCACATTCGCCCCTATAACAACAAACTGCCATAACACGGCCGACTTCGCAGCGCGCCGAACATCACAGGAGAAGCCGCCCATGAGCACACCCCTTCATCACCCGGTCAAGGTCTGGGACTGGTCCATCCGGCTGTTTCACTGGAGCCTGCCGGTACTGCTGTATCTGCTGTGGCACTCCGCCGGCGAGGATCTGGACAGGCACATGCTGTTCGCCCAACTGATGCTGGGACTCTTGCTGTATCGCCTCATCTGGGGCTTTATCGGCACCCCCTACGCCCGCTTCCGCCACTTCGTCTATCATCCCGCGCGCATCCTGGCCTACCTGCGTGCCTCCCTGGGCCCGGACAAGCCGGTCTACCTCAGCCACAACCCCCTGGGTGGCCTGATGGTGCTGGTGCTGCTGGGCACCCTGCTGCTCCAGGCCGTCACCGGCCTGTTTGCCACCGACGACATCTTCTACACCGGCCCCCTCTACGACAGAGTGTCCCGCTCCACCTCCGACTGGATGACCCAGTGGCACAAGTCCTGGTTCTACGAGGGGCTGCTGTTGCTGGTGGGGCTGCATGTGCTGGCCATCGGGCTGTACAAACTGCGGGGCGAGGGGCTGGTGCAGGCCATGGTCACCGGCCGCAAGGCGGCGACCGGCCGGGTGACTGACCTTGTCGACGTCCGGCGGCAGGGCTTTCCCTGGCTGCGCTTCGTGCTGGCGGCGTCGGCCGCCTGCGGCCTGGTCTGGCTGATCTTCAACGGGCTCTGACCAATAAGGAGCCTTCCGGCTCCTTTGTACTTACTTGCGGTAGTCGTCGTGGCAGCTCTTGCAGCTCTGCATCACCTTGGCCACCACGGGGCGGGCCTTGGCGGCGTCGAAACCGGGCTGGCCGGATGCCGCTATCAGTTCCTGCAGGGCGGTGCCCAGGTTCTGGCCCTTGGCCCTGAAGCCCTCCATGTCGTCCCAGGCCTTGGGCAGGATATTGCTGCCGGCCACGCCCCTGGTTTCGGGAAAATAGGTCTCGCCCAACAGGCCGACCACATGCTCCATGTTCAATGCACGCTGGTGCAGCGCCTCGGCATCGAAATCGATATCCCCCTTGGTCATGGCGCCGATCACCCCTACCTGGGCTCGCATCACCTGGTAGATGGACTGGCGGTATTCCACCGCGTCTTCCGGCTTGAACAGGTTGGCCTGGGCGGCCGCGGTGGCGAACAAACCGGTGGCGGCGGCGATCATCAGCGTTTTCTTCAACATTGCAGTGCTCCTTGGTGTGGTTATTGTCGGGTTCGGATCCTGTCCGCCCTGGCATCGGCGCCGGACGAGATGGCATGGGGCCACTCAGATCCACCTCCTTGGAGGTGGCCGAGTCCGAGCCTCCATAATAGTACTGGAATGGCTCCCATTTCTTTCATCGAATGGCGTATTGCGGTCGCGGCCGGCATCCACCCGGGCGGCACCAGTCGACGCCGGCCCCGCGGCACAGCGCTCACTCATCACCATGCCATCCTTAGCACACTACCAATCCCCTTGTTATTCCGGTGCGTGCCGTCCACAAAACCCTGAAAATACTTTGTAAAATTAATAAAAATACCGATAAAGCACCCTGGGTATCGGCATAAAACGACAGAAAGCCATCAGCAAACAATCAAATAAATCAATGAAATAGATAATAATACGGGCAGGAGTCGCACGGTATCACAAAGCGCATACCACACTTGATCATTTCATCACTAACCTTTAGTCTTATTTTTATTGAATGTTCAATCAGCCAAAATATACCCACCACCGGGTGTAGCCATAGGCCTGATTGAGCCTGGTTTTGAGCGTCCTTTCAGACTTTAACTATCGCAATGGGTATGGCTCTCGCTGCCTCCGGCCTCGCGATACTTAAGGCCTGACTTGCGTCTTGCATTGCTGCTCGGAGCACGAACGAAGAGGATGGCCAGTACAGCCTCCGGATACTTCATGCTCCGGCTCTGCCAGCAATGGTACGCAAGTGGACTGCTCCTTGTGTGGTTCAACCAAAGGAGAAGTACCCGTGTTTTTTATCGATAGGGAAGTGAACGGAGGGGTTGAGGCATGACCGCTCTGTTGTCCGCAGGAATCTTGTTCACCTTTGCCGCCATCGCGCTGATCCTGTACAAGTGGGGCAATATCCGCTGTATCGGCGTCACCCCGGTGCGCACCTTCACCTTTATCGCCATCCTGTTCACCTCCGGGCTGGACGTGGGGCTGATCATGTTCCCGCTCACCGAGTTCGCCGGCTACGCGGATCTGGCCGCCAGCCCCGAATACGGCTTTGCCAATCCGCTGGCCGTCGAGTTCGGTTTCTGGGGCTTTCTGATCTGGGGCTTTTACTTCCTCACCTGCTTCTATTTCTGCGTGATCGAACCCAGGGTCGGCTTTTTCGAGCTGCCCCCGGTCAAGTTCATCAACAACCTGGTGATCATCGGCACCTGCGCCTTTACCGCCTTCCTGCTGCTGAGCAACCTGCCCTGGTATGTCCCCGGCCTCGGCGACGGCGAGACCATAGTGGCCGGCTTCTATCTGGTGGTCTTCCTGGTCATCGCCGCCTCGGTCTACTCCAGCACCAGCCTGCGCTATGTGAAAATCCTGAGCCTCGGCACCAGCTGGCTGTTCATCGGCCTGATCGCCCTGATGTGGGGCGGCGCCTTTATCGGCAACGGCGGCCTGGGCGAATTCGTCGGCACTTTCGCCTTGCTGGGCGACTACTTCGGCAATATCCACCGCTTCGTGCTGCCCATCAACGACTACCACGAGTTCTACCTGTTCTGGTGGTTCTCCTGGAGCATCATGATCGGTCAGTTCACCGCCCGCTTCGTCGGCGGCCTGCGCACCTGGCAGTTGCTGGCGGCCATGCTGGTGTTTCCATCCATCGCCATCGCCACCTGGTTCAGCGTGCTCTACTATTTCCATGCCAACGGCCTGACTACCGAAGGCTTCTACAACTGGGCCATGGTGGTGGTGGGCATCACCATGGTGGTGAATTCGCTGGATTCCTTGATCCGGCTGTACACCGACAACCTCGAACTGACCGTATCCCGCCTGGGCCGGGCGCGCTACTTCGCCGGCAACCTGGCGGCCCTGTGCGGCCTGACCCTGCTGTTCCGGCTCGACTTCCTGCAGATCCAGTGGGTCGGCGCCCTGGTTATAGGCCTGTTCTTCGCCTGCGGCGCCTACATTGCCGCCAGAAAGCGCGACACCGTGCGGGCAATAGCGGGCTCGCCCAGGGCCAACCGCATCGACTACCGCAAGATAGAGCTGGCCAACTAAAGCAAAACAGCACCCGCGGGTGCCGTTTTATAGTTCAGGCCTCTGCCGTATCCGGCGGGCCCACCCACATAAAGGGATTGTGCGCCACTTCCCACAGATGGCCGTCCGGATCGGCGAAGTAGCCGGCATAGCCGCCCCAGAACACCTTCTGCCCAGGCTTGACCAGGGTGGCGCCGGCGGCCACCGCCTCGGCCAGCAGGGCGTCCACCGCCGCCGGCGAAGAGACATTGTGGGCCAGGCTGAAGCCGGCGAAACCACTGCCGTCGGCGGGCACGCCCGCGTCCTCGGCCAGGGCCTCGCGGCCGTAAAGCCCTAGCCAGCTGCCGTTCAGGTTGAAAAAGGCCACCGTGGGCGGCGAGTCCAGCTGCGGCAGGCCGAGCGCCCGGTAAAAGGCGACGGCGCGGGGCAGATCGCGCACCCCCAGGGTGATCATGCTGATCCTTGGTTGCATAAGGGTTACCTCCCGGCTACCAGTGTAGCCAAGGCGTCCGAAACCGACAGCAGCCAGAGCAGCGCCCCGAGGTTGGTGGCCACCGCCAGCCAGAACCTCAGTTGGAAGGAGCGCTTGCGCGACTTGTGCCTGAGCCGCTGCTGGGCCAGCAGGGCACCGGGCCAGCCGCCCGCCAGTGCCAGCAGTTGCAGGGTGTTTTCCCGCACCCGCCACTGCTGGCGGCGAGCCGCCGACTTGTCCCAGGCATAGACCCCATAGGTCACCGGGCTCAACACCAGATACAGGGCCACCAGCCACCAGGGCAACAGCCCCAGCCAGCCCATCAGCGCCAGGCCGGCCAGGAACAGGCTGGCCAACAGCAGGCTCAGCACCATGAGAGGGCACCAGCTGCACCCGAAGCCGGCATCCTTGCGGACCTTGCCTCTTTACCCTCCGGCTGCTTAACTGGGTATTTGGGATTCATATTTATCTCTCCTGCAGGGAGCCCGGGCCCGGCCCGGCAACGCCCGCTCGTTTAGGGGGAAGCATGGCCGGTATCACCCGCCCCGCCTTGCGCAAACTGCTCTGGCTATTACTGCTGCCGCCCCTGGCGGCCCCGGAAGCCGATCGGGAAGACATGGTCAGGTTCCGCCTGTTCAAGGCCGATATCGACGCCGTCGCCGAATATGACGGCGCGCTCTGGCTCCAGCTCAGCCCCTCCGCCGCCAGCCGCTTCCGGGAGCTCACCCGGCAAGCCCACGGCAGGATGCTGGAAATCGAGCTGGACGGCCAGCCCCTGGTGCACAGCCGGGTACAGGCAACGGTGACCTCCGGTCTGATCAGGATAACCCAGGCGTCCGCCGAGCGTCGCTCCCGGTCGAGACTGCAACAGCGGTAGCAACTCGCCTTCCATTCTCAGGCGCTTGCCGTCACAGGCTCGCACCAGTGCCCGGCCACAAAGTCGATAAAGGTGCGCACCAGGGGCTGCTGGTAACTGCGCGACAGATATACCGCCCACACCCAGGCGGAGGGGGCCTGGTAGTCCGCCAGCAGCGGCACCAGCTCGCCGCGCTGCCGGTAGGGGTTGGCCAGGTCGCAGGGCAGCAGAGCGATACCCAGGCCGCGGGCGGCGGCCCTGGCCAGCACGCCCATGTCGTCGGCGCCGAAGTTGCCGCTCACGGCCACCGCCAGCGGTTCGTCCCCCCGGTAAAAATCCCAGCGACCGCCATCCAGGTGTACCAGGCAGTTGTGCCTGGCCAGCTCATACGGGTGCGCCGGCTGGCCGGCCCGGGCCAGATAGGCAGGCGCGGCGCACAGGCAGGCGTCCACCCGCATCAACCGGCGGGCGATCAGCTGGGGATCCGGCTGGCGGCTGAAGCGCAGGGCCACGTCCACCCGTTCGTCCACCAGGCGAGCGTTGCGATCCGACAGCAATAACTGGATCTGCACCCCCGGGTGCAACGCCAGAAAGGCCTCCACCAGCTCGTAGAGCAGGTGCTGGCCCAGGCCGATGGGGCTGGCCACCCGGATGCGGCCGGCAAGCGCCTGGCCCCGGGGCCGGGTGCGGTTTTCCAGCTCGCCGGCCTGGCTCAGCAACTGCTCACACAGGGGCAGGGCCGCCAGGCCGGCCTCGGTCAGGCTCACCCTGCGGGTGGTGCGGTGCAGCAGCCGCGCCTGCAGCCAGTCCTCCACCTCGGAGATATGACGCGACACCCGCACCCGGGTCAGGCCCAGCCGCTCCGCCGCCTGGGTAAAGCTGCCGCTGCCGGCCACCTCCACGAAACTGCGCACCGCCTCCAGCCGATCCATGCCACCTCCATTGGTTCGAAATATGAAACAAATTGCTTCATTATCACCGATTTATCCGCCCATATCGATTCAATACACTGCCACCATCGACAGACAAGAGGAGAGTTCGAGATGAAGATTGCGGTATTGGGCGCCACCGGCTGGATTGGCGGCACTGTGGCGGCGGAAGTACAGCAACGGGGCCACGAGCTGATCGCCCTGGTACGCGACCCGGCCAGATTCACCCTGGCAGCGGAAGTTCGCCGGGCAAACAGCCTGGACCCGGCCTCGCTGGAACAGGCGCTGGACGGGGTGGAGCTGCTGATCGCCAGCATCGGCGGCCGCGCCGATGGCCAACACGGCATGGTGGCCGACAGCGCCCGCACCCTGCTGAAAGTGCTGCCCCGCACCGGGCTCACACGCCTGCTGTGGGTGGGCGGCGCCGGCAGCCTGGAAGTGGCGCCGGGCGCCACCCTGCTGAGCCAGCCGGGCTTTCCGGAGGAATACCGGGACGAAGCCCTGGCCCAGGGCCAGGCGCTGGACCTATTTCGCAGCGCCGACACCCCGGTGAACTGGACCTTCGTCAGCCCCGCCGCCGAGATCTTTCCCGGCGAGCGCCGCGGCCACTACCGGCTGGGCGGCGATCGACTGCTGACCGACGCCGAGGGCCGCTCCCGCATCAGCGTAGAGGATTACGCCAAGGCGCTGGTGGACGAGGCGGAAGCCGGCCAGTACCCTCGCCAGCGCATCGGCGTAGCCTACTGAACGGCGAGCCCAGCCTGATCCATTACGGGGTCATGCCCGCGAAGGCGCGCAGTCCCGGAGCCTAGGAAGCCAGCGCCTCCTGCTGCCGCTGTTGCTGCTGGAGCAGCCACATCTGGGCGTAGCTGCCGCCCTGGGCCAGCAGCCCGGCGTGGGTGCCCTGTTCGATGATGCGACCGTCCTGCATCACCAGGATATGGTCGGCGTCCACTATGGTGGACAGCCGGTGGGCGATGACCAGGCTGCTCTGGCCGCGGGAGACTTCGCGGATGGCCTGCAGAATGCCTTGTTCGGCGCGGCTGTCCAGCGACGAGGTGGCCTCGTCGAACACCAGTATCGGCGGCCGCTTGAGGATGGTGCGGGCGATGGCCACCCGCTGCTTTTCACCGCCGCTGAGCTTGAGGCCGCGCTCGCCCACCAGGGTGTTGCCTCCCTCCGGCAGTTTGGCGATAAAGCCGTCCAGGTGCGCCAGGCGGATGGCCTCGCTCACCTCCTCGTCGCTGGCGTCGATGCGGCCATAGCGGACGTTGTCGTAGATGGAGGCGTTGAACAGCACCGTGTCCTGGGGCACTATGCCGATGGCCCGGCGCAGCGACGCCTGGCTGACGGTGCGGATGTCCTGGCCGTCGATCAGGATGGCGCCCTGGTCCACGTCGTAGAAACGGAACAGCAGCTTGACCAGGGTCGACTTGCCCGAGCCGCTGGCCCCCACCACCGCCAGCTTCTGCCGGGGCCGCAGGGTGAAGCTCACCCCGTCCAGTATCTGCCGGTCCGCACCATAACCGAAGCTCACCCCGCGAAACGCGATCTCGCCCCGCGACACCACCAGCTCCGGTGCATCCGGCGCATCCTTGATACCGGGCTCCCGGCGCAGCAGCGCGAACATGCGCTCGATATTGGCGAGCGACCCCTTCATCTCCCGGTAGACGAAGCCCAGGAAGTTGAGCGGCATAAACAGCTGCATCATAAAGGCGTTGATCAGCACGAAGTCGCCCAGGGTCATGCTGCCCTGCACCACATGGTGGCCGGCCAGCACCATCATGGCGGTCATCGCCAGGGCGATGATCAGCGCCTGGCCGCCGTTCAGGGCGAACAGGGTCAGCCGGTTCTTGCGCCGGGCTTCTTCCCATTCGGCCAGGTCCTTGTCGTAACGCTCGGCCTCGAAGCCCTCGTTGTTGAAGTATTTCACCGTTTCGAAGTTGAGCAGGCTGTCCACCGCCCGGGAGTGGGTTTGCGAGTCCGCCTTGTTGGCGGCGCGCACATAGCCGGTGCGCCAGTCGGTGGCCAGCACCGACCAGGCCACGTACAGCACCACCGCCACCAGGGTGATGAGCGCGAACCAGGCCGAATAGTTGAGCAGCAACAGCCCCACCACCAGGCCGATTTCCAGCAGGGTGGGCACGATGTTGAACACCATAAAGCGCAGCAAAAAACCCACCCCGGTCACGCCCCGCTCTATGTCCCGCGACAGGCCGCCGGTGCTGCGGTTGAGGTGGAAGTCCAGCTCCAGCCGGTGCAGATGGTTGAACACGCCGAGGCCGATGCGGCGCATGGCCCGCTCGGTGACCCGGCCGAACAGGGCGTCGCGGATTTCACCGAACAGCACGTTGGCGAGACGCGCCGCGCCGTAGGCCAGCAGCAACCCGAGCGGCAGCACCAGCACCGGGTTGGCGGCGGCGTCCATGGCATCCACCGCGTACTTGAGGATGAAGGGCAGGCCCACGCTGGCCAGCTTGGCCGCCACCAGGCAGAGCAGGGCCAGAGCGATGCGGCCCTTGTAGTCCAGCAGGTAGGGGATCAGGGTATTGAGGGTGCGGCTATTGAACGGGGTTTCGTCCATATCCGGATGCCAGGAACCGTGTCGCATGAGTCAGCCAGCCGCAGGAAAATAAGTGCCATCATACCCTGCTTTCGCGCAACAGCCAGCCATGGCCGCCGCCCTGGCCTGGCGCATCAGGCCGCCGGCGGTGATGGCCAGGGCCGGGCGCATGGGCAGGCCGGCATCGGCCAGGCGCCGGGCCACCCAGGTATTGCAGGTATGAAAGAGGTGATAACGCTCGCGGGAGTCGAAAAAACCACCGCTGCCATAGAGCCCCGGCCCCGTGAACCCTGGGCGGTTCTCGCTGCCACGCGCGAAGGAGGCCGCCACCCGGTCCAGCAGCCGCTCCAGCCCGGCCGATGACACCCGCAGTTCGACCCGCTCCAGCTCGGGAAAGTAGTGTTGCGGCGGGCTGGACAGGGGCACCAGATGCACCACGCTGGCCGTGGGCCAGAGCAGGGCCCGCAGCGCCAGGCCGGAGCCCGCCTCCTCGGTCTGGTAAAAGACCCGATCGCCCCAGCCCACCTCGTAGAACGAGGCCCCGGGGAAATGCTCCGCCAGCCCGGGCAGCCGCCGTTCCAGCCCCGCCGCCGGCAACACCAGCCCCGTATGCAGGCCATGGTTGACCAGGTAAAGGGGCTCGCCCTGCGCCGATGCCGGCAACGATCGCCCCCCGCCGGCCGTACCGCAACCGGCGCAGAGCAGGCAGAGCAGCAGGACAAGGTCTGGACGCATGCCGGTCTCCCGAAAGATGGAACTGACCTTGAGTATTGCAGAGGACGGGCAACGTCGGTCACGCCTTGCCATTTGATGTCGGAAAGGGAAGCGGCATCAGACAGCCCCAATCAGGCCCTTCCAGGGAACGTCTTTCGAGCGGGGTCACAGTCCGGGCAGCTTCCCCTGCTGCCGGCTACACTTTTTGCTCGAAGCGCCACCACCTTTCCTCTATAATCACGCGCTTTGAAATTTCCCGGCCCGCCGCCGGGTGGTTGACAGGCTCTAAGGGGGTATGACTGAGGTGATCAAGACACCGTACTATCTCATCGACAAAAGCAAACTGCTGCGCAACATGGAAAAAATTGCCTATGTGCGCGAACACTCCGGCGCCAAGGCGCTGCTGGCCCTGAAATGCTTCGCCACCTGGTCGGTGTTCGACCTGATGAGCCAGTACATGGACGGCACCACTTCTTCCTCCCTCAACGAAGTCAAGCTCGGCAAGCTCAAGTTCGGCGGTGAAACCCACGCCTACAGCGTGGCCTATGCCGACGACGAAATCGCAGAAGTGCTGGCCCACTCCGACAAGATCATCTTCAACTCCATCGGCCAGCTCGAACGCTTCGAGGCGGCCTCCGCCGACCACGTGCGCGGCCTGCGCCTGAATCCGGGCGTGTCCAGCTCCGAGTTCATCATCGCCGACCCTTCCCGCCCCTTCAGCCGCCTGGGCGAATGGGACGCGGCCAAGGTCGAACAGGTGCTCGACCTTGTCTCCGGCTTTATGATCCACAACAACTGCGAGAACAGCGACTTCGAGCTGTTCGATCGCATGCTGGGCCAGATCGAGGAGAAATTCGGCACCCTGCTGGCGCAGCCCCAGATAGGTTGGGTCAGCCTGGGCGGCGGCATCCACTTCACCGGCGAAGGCTACCCGCTCGACCGGTTCTGCGCCCGGCTCAAGGCCTTTGCCGAGCGCTACGGGGTGCAGCTCTACCTGGAGCCCGGCGAGGCGGCCATCACCCTCAGCACCTCGCTCGAGGTGACGGTGCTCGACACCCTCTACAACGGCAAGCAGCTGGCGATAGTGGACAGCTCCATCGAAGCGCACATGCTCGACCTGCTGATCTACCGCCAGAGCGCCAAGATGGAGCCCTGCGACGGACCCCATGAATACATGGTGTGCGGCAAGTCCTGCCTGGCCGGGGACATCTTCGGCGAGTTCAGGTTCGACAATGAGCTGAAGGTGGGCGACCGGCTGTCGTTCATCGACGCCGCCGGTTACACCATGGTAAAGAAAAACTGGTTCAATGGCGTCAACATGCCCGCCATTGCCGTGCGTCAGCTCGACGGCAGCGTGGAGCTGGTACGTGAATTCGGTTTCGACGATTTTGTAAACAGCCTCTCCTGAGGCATGGAGTAACCACAACAAAGCCTTTCAAGGAGGCGGTTAGAGGAAAAAAATGAAGAAAAACGTTCTGATTATTGGTGCCGGAGGTGTCGCCCAGGTGGTCGCGCACAAGTGTGCGCAGCATAACGACGTGCTGGGGAACATCCATATCGCTTCGCGTACTGTCGAGAAATGCCAGAAAATCATCGACAGCGTGCGGGAAAAGGGCAGCCTCAAGGTTGCCGGTGAATTGCAAGCCCATGCCCTGGATGCGCTCGACATCGAAGCCACCAAGGCATTGATTGACAAGACACAGTCGCAACTGGTGATCAATGTCGGATCGGCTTTCGTCAACATGTCGGTGCTGCAGGCCTGTATCGAGACCGGCGCCGCCTACCTCGACACCGCCATCCATGAAGATCCGGCCAAAATCTGCGAAAATCCGCCCTGGTACGCCAACTACGAGTGGAAACGCAAGGCCATCTGCGAAGAGAAGGGCATCACCGCCATCCTGGGCGTGGGCTTCGATCCGGGCGTGGTCAACGCCTATGCCGCGGTGGCGGTGAAGGAGTGCTTCGACAGCGTCGACTCCATCGACATCATCGACATCAACGCCGGCAGCCACGGCCGCTACTTCGCCACCAACTTCGATCCGGAAATCAACTTCCGCGAGTTCACCGGCCGGGTCTGGTCCTGGCAGAACAACGAGTGGGTGCAGAACCGGATGTTCGAGGTGAAGCGCACCGACGATCTGCCGGTGGTGGGCAGCCAGACCAGCTACATGACCGGCCACGACGAGGTGCACTCCCTGTCCCAGAACCTGGGCGTGCCCAACGTGCGCTTCTGGATGGGCTTTGGCGAGCACTACATCAACGTGTTCACCATCCTCAAGAACCTGGGCCTGCTCTCCGAGCAGCCGGTGAAGACCGCCGAAGGCCTGGAAGTGGTGCCGCTCAAGGTGGTCAAGGCCGTGTTGCCGGATCCCGCCTCCCTGGCGCCCACCTACAGCGGCAAGACCTGCATCGGTGACGTGGTCAAGGGCAAGAAGGACGGCCAGGACAAGGAAGTGTTCATCTACAACGTGGCCGACCACGCCGAGGCCTACGCCGAAGTGGGCAGCCAGGGCATCTCCTACACCGCCGGCGTGCCGCCGGTGGCCGCCGCCCTGCTGATCGCCT
The DNA here is from genome assembly GCF_002237365.1 of Zobellella denitrificans. GTDB lineage: Bacteria > Pseudomonadota > Gammaproteobacteria > Enterobacterales > Aeromonadaceae > Oceanimonas > Oceanimonas denitrificans. The sequence continues at coordinate 27,120 of NZ_NMUO01000012.1, read as the reverse complement.
CCGGCGAGTGGGACGTGAAGCACATGGCCAACGTGGAAGAGCTGGATCCCAAGCCCTTCATCAACCTGCTCAACGAAATGGGTCTGCCGACCCGGATCAAGGACGAGCAGGGCGATCGCCCGCTGAGCTTCTGAGCCCGGTTTAACCATGCAAAAGGCCAGTCCGCGGACTGGCCTTTTTGTTTGCGCTCCCCCGGGTCGAATTTACCCCTGCACCCTCCGGCCGTCGGCTTCCGGCTTCCGGCCGGTTTCCGGCGCCCGGCCACCGATGGCCCTGGTCACTTCCCGGGCGGCGTCCATCACCAGGGCGCTGAGCATGGGGATGCGTTCCCACTTCACCCGCACCGCCGGCCCGGAGATGGAGATGGCGGCCACCGCCTCGCCGTACTCGTTGTAGATATTGGCGGCGATGCAGCGCAGGCCTTCGAACTGCTCCTCGTCGTCCAGGGAGTAGCCCTGCAGGCCTATCTTGTTCAGCTCCTGCTCGAACTGGCTGGGGGTGGTGATGGTGTGATCGGTGAAGGAGGCCATGCCGGTCTTGCGGATGATCTCCAGGGCGTCCTTGCGCGGCATGGCCGACAGCAGCGCCTTGCCCACGCCCGAGGCGTGCAGCGGCGAACGGCTGCCCAGGGACACCACCATGCGCATGGTCTGGGGCGATTCCACCTGGCCCACGTAGACCACGCCGCTCTTCTCCAGGATCGCCAGGTTGGAGGTTTCGCCGGTTTCCGCCACCAGCCGCTTCATAAAGGGCCGGGCCTGGGCGATGAAGTCGCGCTTCTTGAGGTAGGCGTTGCCGATGGAAAAGGCGTTGACGCCGATGCTCCACAGCCCCTGGGCCTCGTCCACGTCCACAAACTCGTGGCTGCGCAGGCTGTTGAGCAGGCGGTGGGCGGTGGAAGGCGCCAGCCCCAGGCTGCCGGCCACTTCGGTCAGCGACATGCCCATGCCGGAGGCTGCCAGCCGCTCCAGCAACAGCAGGGCACGGGACAGGGACTGCACCTGGGTGGCGCTGCTTTGCTTGGTGGTTTTCGGTTTTTTATTCTTTATTTCATCTGCCATGGGAAACCCGCGGAATACAGAGACCTGGCCGCTATTGTATTGTCAATTGGCCGTCAAGTCGCGCCTCATCGCGGGTATTGGCGACCTGTTCCCTCCGCTTCCCACCTCCAGAAATGGCCGTCTAAACGGCCATATTGCCAATCGACGCCACTTTGCTATAGTGCCGCCATCAGCCGACAAGGAGCACGCCATGATCCCGGACAGCAAACTGCCCGACCTGGGCACCACCATTTTCACCCAGATGAGCGCCCTCGCCGCCGAGCACGGCGCCATCAACCTGTCCCAGGGCTTTCCCGACTTCGACGGCCCGGCCTACCTGAAGGAGCGGCTGGCCCACCATGTGGCGAGCGGCGCCAACCAGTACGCCCCCATGGCCGGCACCCCGGCCCTGCGCCGGGCCATCGCCGCCAAGACCCGGCTGCAGCACGGCCTGGAGCCCCATCCGGAGCGGGAGATCACCATCACCGCCGGCGCGACCGAGGCACTCTACGCCGCCATCACCGCCCTGGTACGTCCCGGCGACGAGGTGGTGTGCTTCGACCCCAGCTACGACAGCTATGCCCCGGCGGTGACCCTGGCCGGCGGCCGTCTGGTGCGGCTGCCGCTCAGCCCGCCCGGGTTCCGGCCTGACTGGGCGCAGTTCCGCGCGAGCCTGAGCCCGCACACCCGGCTGGTGATCGTCAACACGCCGCACAACCCCACCGCCACCGTCTGGCAGGCGGACGATTTCAACCAGCTGTGGCAGGCCATTGCCGATCACAACATCTTCGTGCTGAGCGACGAGGTCTACGAACACATCTGCTTTACCCCGGCCGGCCACAGCAGCGTGCTGCACCATGCCAACCTGCGGGAACGGGCCATCGCCGTGTCTTCCTTCGGCAAGACCTATCATATGACCGGCTGGAAGGTCGGCTACGCCATAGCGCCGCCGGCCCTCACCGAAGAGCTGCGCAAGGTGCACCAGTACCTCACCTTCTCGGTCAACACCCCGGCCCAGCTGGCCCTGGCGGACATGCTCGAGGCCCATCCCGAACACTGGCGGCAGTTGCCGGAGTTCTACCGGGCCAAGCGGGACCGTTTCGCCCGGGCGCTGGCGGGCAGCCGTTTCAAGGTATTGCCGAGCCTCGGCACCTACTTCCTGCTGGTGGACTACGGCGCCATCAGCGAGCTGGATGACCTGGCCTTCGCCCGCTGGCTGACCGAGCACGCCGGCGTGGCCGCCATCCCGCTGTCGGTGTTCTGTGAAGGGCCCTTCCCCCACAAGCTGGTTCGGCTATGCTTTGCTAAGCAAGACGATACCCTGGACGAAGCGGGAGCCCGCCTATGCCGACTCTGAACCTCAGCCTGCTGCAGCAGCCCCTGCACTGGCACGACGGCCCGGCCAACCTGGCCCATTTCGACGGCCTGCTGGCCGGGCTGCACGACCAGGATCTGATCCTGCTGCCGGAAATGTTCACCACCGGCTTCGCCATGGACGCTCCCCGTCACGCCCTGCCGGAAGAGGAGGTGATCGACTGGCTGCACGATCATGCCCAGCGGCTGCAGGCCATGATCGGCGGCAGCGTGGCGCTCGCCACCGACCAGGGGGCGGTCAACCGCTTCCTGCTGGTGGATCCCCACCGCCGGGTGCACCGCTACGACAAGCGCCACCTGTTCCGCATGGCCGGCGAGCACCAGTTTTACCGGCCGGGAGCGGAACGGGTGATAGTGGAGTGGAAGGGGTTTCGGATACTGCCGCAGATCTGCTACGACCTGCGTTTTCCGGTGTGGTGCCGCAACCGCAACGATTACGATCTGGCGCTGTTCGTGGCCAACTGGCCGGCGCCCCGGGCCCACCACTGGACCGCCCTGCTCACCGCCCGCGCCATCGAAAACCAGGCCTTCGTGGCCGGCTGCAACCGGGTCGGCCAGGATCCCAACGGCCTGAGCTACAGCGGCAACAGCCTGATCCTCGACCACCAGGGCCAGATCCTGGACAAGGCCGACGACCACAAGGCCGCCGTGCTGCAGGCCAGCCTCAGCCTGGCCGAGTTGCGGGACTACCGGGAGCGCTTTCCGGCCTGGATGGATGCGGACGACTTCCGGCTCGAGTAGCCTCCGGCTGCTCCGGCCGGTATCCCCTGGATTGCGCAGAGAAAGGGGCGGCTTTCAATTCAGTTTATTTGAAAGACAATTTGATAATTTGTCGCTATCAAATCAGAATGCCCAAGCATAACATGAATCTCGACAAAGAAAATTATTCAACAATGTTGAGAGGATATAATGATGCGTACTGCCATACTGCCCATGATCGCCCTGGTTTCCCTGTTTGCGGCCGGTGCCGCCCAGGCCGCCCAACTCCAGTCCCATCAGGATCCGGCCCGCCTGAGCCTGCAAAGCGACAGTGACGGGGTCGACCGCTTCGAGCAGCGCATGCGCCAGCCTTCCCTGAAGCTGGCGAGCGACACCGACGGCGTCGATCGTTTCGAACAGCGTACCCGCCAGGCCGCCCTGGAGCTGGCGAGCGACACCGACGGGGTCGACCGCTTCGAACGGCGTATGCGCGAACTCCGAGCCTGATCCCGGTCAAGGTCACCCAAAAATGACAAAGGCCGCAACCGACGGTGTCGGTTGCGGCCTCGTTTTATTCTTGGCGGCGCCAGAAACAAAAAAACCGACTCGAGGTCGGCCCAATAATGGTCGGCGTTGCAGGATTCGAACCTGCGACCCTCTGGTCCCAAACCAGATGCGCTACCAGGCTGCGCTAAACGCCGTGTTGTTTGTGAAGCAGTGGTGCGAAGGGGGGGACTTGAACCCCCACGTCCGAAGGACACTAACACCTGAAGCTAGCGCGTCTACCAATTCCGCCACCCTCGCATTGTTTACTGCTTCCAGGCCTTGGCCTGAAACTGGGGTGACCGACGGGGCTCGAACCCGCGACAACCGGAATCACAATCCGGGACTCTACCAACTGAGCTACGGTCACCACATTTTGTCCATTACCAGATGGCGCGCCCGACAGGATTCGAACCTGTGACCTCTGCCTCCGGAGGGCAGCGCTCTATCCAGCTGAGCTACGGGCGCTCTATATTTGGACGGAGCGAATACTAAGGTCACCCCCCTGCCTTGTCCAGCACTTTTTTATAATAAAGTATCGCCTGCCGATTTTGTCATCAGAGTGCTGTTTTTTTTGGCTAAACTTGCGAAAGGCCCCGGGTCGGGCAATTGACTTATGACGGGAAAGGCCTAAAATCCCCCAAAAGTGAATGAACGTTCATTCATGAGCAAACGGAACCGGACAATCCTGAACCTTATGTCGGATAAACGTGAACGCATATTGAATGCGGCAGAGACCCTGATTGCCCACTACGGATTCCAGGGCATGTCGATGCACCTGGTGGCCAAGCACGCCGAGGTGGCCACCGGCACCATCTATCGTTACTTCGCCGACAAGGAGGCCCTGCTGCGCTGCCTGCATGAAGAGCGCATGCAGGTGGTTTCGCTGGCCATCCAGAAAGACGTCGATCTGACCCATCCGGATTACCAGCAATTCCGCACCCTGTGGCTGAACTGCATCCATTACCTGCTGGACAACCCGGACTGCCTGCTCTACCGGGTGCAGTACGAAGCCTCCCCCCTGTTCGATCGGGAAGAGGACAAGCGGATGGACGAACGCTACTTCAAGCCTATTTTCGAGTTTTTCGAGCGGGGCCGCGAGGCGGGGATCTTCCGGGATATTCCCACCGAGCTGCTGGGCTTTTTGGCGCTGGAAAACCTGATGCTGTTGTCCCAGAAGCACGCCAAAGGCTGCATCGAACTCAGTGAAGAGCTGTACGAGCAACTGATCGATGCCAACTGGAACGCCATTCTAAAACGCTAACACTTAAAACAAATCGCGGGAGTAACCAAATGAAGAGATGGACCCTGTCCATGCTGCTGCTAGTGATCCTCATCTTCGGCAGCGTCATCGGCTTTAACCTGTTCAAGCAAAAGATGATGGCCCAGTACTTCGCCAATATGCCGGTGCCGAGCTTTCCGGTCACCCTGACCGAGATCCAGCCCCGGGACTGGACCCCCAGCATCGCCGCCATTGGCTTTATCGAGCCGATCCAGGGCATCAGCCTCAGCAACGAGTCCGCCGGCATCGTCCGCGCCATCCACTTCGAATCCGGCCAGCAGGTGAGCACCGGCGACGTGCTGGTGGAGCTGGACGCCGACGTGGAAAAAGCCAACCTGCGCAGCGCCCAGGGCCGCCTGCCCTCGGTGCAGGCCAACCTGGAGCGGATGCGCCAGCTCTTCGCCCGGGGCTCGGTGTCCAAGGGCCAGCTGGACGAGGCCGAGGCCAGCTATCGCGAACTGCAGGGTCAGATAGATTCGCTCAGGGCCACCATAGAGCGGCGCACCATCCGCGCCCCCTTCGACGGCATCACCGGCATTCGCAACGTCTTTCTCGGCCAGTACCTGAACGCCGGCACCGACATCGCCCGGCTGGAGGACATCAGCCAGTTCCGTATCCGCTTCACCATTCCCCAGACCCGGCTCGCCGAGATCGAAGTGGGCCAGGCCCTGAACATCTTCGTGGATGCCTACCCGGACACCCCCTTCGTGGGCGAGATCACCGCCATCGAACCGGCGGTCAACCTGGAATCCGGAGTGGTGCAGGTGCAGGCCAGCATCCCCAACCAGGACGGCAAGCTGCGTTCCGGCATGTTCGCCAAGCTGGACGTCAGGCTGCCGACCCTGAGCGAGCAAATACTGCTGCCCCAGCACGCCATCAACTTCACCCTCTACGGCCAGACCGTGTACGTGGTGGAAGAACAGCAGACCGACGACGGCGACACCGTGCTGGTGGCCCGGCAGCGGGTGGTGGAAGTGACCGACCGGGAGGCCGAGTTCGCCCGGGTGACCAGCGGCCTCAGCGCCGGCGAACGGGTGGTGACGTCGGGACAGGTCCGGCTGTCCAACGACAGCCGGGTCCGGCCGGTAGACAGCGATGCGCTGGATACCCCCGAGTCCATTCCCATGCTGTAAGCGGAGAACCTCATGCGCTTTACCGATATCTTTATCCGGCGGCCGGTGCTGGCCGTCTCGATCAGCCTGCTGATCGTGCTGCTGGGGCTGCAGGCCCTGCAGAAAATGCAGGTGCGGGAATACCCGGAGATGACCAACACCGTCATCACGGTGTCCACCGGCTACTACGGCGCCAGCGCCGATCTGGTGCAGGGCTTTATCACCCAGCCGCTGGAGCAGGCCATCGCCCAGGCCGACAACATCGACTTCATGAGCTCCACCAGCAGCATGGGCAGCTCGCAGATCACGGTGCAGATGAAGCTGAACACCGATCCCAACGCGGCCCTGTCGGACATTCTCGCCCGGGTCAACTCGGTGCGTTCGCAACTGCCGCGGGAGTCGGAAGATCCCAGCCTGGAGATGACCACGGGGGCCTCCACCTCCATCATGTACATCTCCTTCAGCAGCGAACGGCTCAACTCCTCCGAGATCAACGACTACCTGGAGCGGGTGGTCCGGCCCCAGTTCTACTCGGTGGACGGAGTAGCCAAACTCAACCTGTTCGGCGGCTCCAAGTTCGCCCTGCGCATCTGGCTGGACCCGCTGCGCATGGCCGCCTACCAGCTCACCGCCACCGAGATCCTCTCGGTGCTGCAGGCCAACAACTACCAGGCCGCCGCCGGCCAGTCCACCGGCTATTACATGCTCTACAACAGCGACATCAACTCCCAGGTGGACAGCCCGGAGGCGCTGGAATCCCTGATCATCGCCACCCGGGACGACGCCGTGGTGCGGCTGCGCGATCTGGCCCAGGTATCCCTGGAGAAGAGCCGTGATATGGTGCGCGCCCTGGCCGACGGCGAGTCGGCGGTGATCATCGGGGTGGATCCCACGCCCTCCGCCAACCCGCTGGACGTGGCCGCCAACGTGCGCGAGATGCTGCCGGATCTCGAGCGCAACATGCCCGACACCATCAAGATGAAACTGCTGTACGACGCCACCGACGCCATCAACGAGTCCATCTTCGAGGTGGTCAAGACCATCCTCGAGGCCTCGCTGATCGTGGTGGTGGTGATCACCCTGTTCCTGGGCTCGCTCAGGGCGGTGCTGATCCCCATCATCACCATTCCCCTGTCGCTGATCGGGGTAGCCATACTGATGAACCTGTTCGGCTTCAGCATCAACCTGATGACGCTGCTGGCCATGGTGCTGGCCATCGGCCTGGTGGTGGACGACGCCATCGTGGTGGTGGAAAACGTCGACCGCCATATCAAGGCCGGGGAAGATCCCTACCGGGCCGCCATTCTCGGCACCCGGGAAATCGCCCTGCCGGTGATCACCATGACCATCACCCTGGCGGCGGTGTACGCCCCCATCGCCCTGATGAGCGGCATTACCGGGTCCCTGTTCAAGGAGTTCGCCCTCACCCTGGCCGGCGCGGTGTTCATCTCCGGCATAGTGGCGCTGACCCTGTCGCCCATGATGTGCTCCAAGCTGCTCAAGCCCCACCTCAACCCCAACCGCTTCGAGCGCGGGGTGGAGAACACCCTGGAGAAGCTGACCGAGCGCTATTCGGCCATGCTGGACGCGGTGCTGGGCAAGCGCCCGGTGGTGATCGCCTTCGCGGTGCTGGTGTTCGGCTCGCTGCCGGTGCTGTTCAGCTTCATCCCCAGCGAACTGGCGCCCAACGAAGACCGCGGCGCCTTCCTGATGATGGCCAAGGCGCCCAATACCGCCAACCTCGACTACATCGAGAACAACATGCGCAAGGCGGTGGAGGTGCTGAACCAGGACGACGCCATGAGCACCTCGCTCACCATTTCCGGCGTGCCCAATGCCAACCAGGGCCTGGCGGTGGCGGTGCTCAAGCCCTGGAGCCAGCGTGACGCCCAGAAAGCGGTGATCGAGCGCCTGACCCCGCCGCTGCAGGAGATCCCGGCGGTGGCCATCAGCGCCTTCGAATTCCCCGAACTGCCCGGCGCTTCCAGCGGCCTGCCGGTGCAGTATGTGCTGACCACCCCCAATAACTTCGAAAGCCTGTATGAAGTGGCGGCGGACGTGCTGCAGAAGGTGAGCCAGAGCCCGCTGTTCATCTACAGCGAACTGGATCTGGCGTTCGACTCCGGCACCATGAAAATAGAAGTGAACCGGGACAAGGCCGGTGCCTACGGGGTGACCATGCAGGACATCGCCGTCACCCTGTCCACCATGATGAGCGATGCCTACGTCAACCGGGTGGATCTGGACGGCCGCAGCTACGAGGTGATCCCCCAGGTGACCCGCGAGCACCGGCTGAACCCGGACTCCATCAAGGACTACCATGTGCGCGCCCACAACGGCGACATGGTGCCCCTGGCCAACCTGCTGTCCATCACCATGGAGGCCCAGCCCCGCGCCCTGCCCCACTACAACCAGCTGAACTCGGCCACCATCGGCGCCGTGCTGACGCCGGGGGTATCCATGGGCGACGCCATCGGCTTTCTGGAGCAGGAGGTCACCGCCCAGTTGCCCACCGGCTATAACCACGACTACCTGGGCGGAGCCCGCCAGTTCGTGACCGAGGGCAGTGCCCTGTACATGACCTTCCTGCTGGCGCTGTTCATCATCTTCCTGGTGCTGGCCTCCCAGTTCGAGAGCGTGCGCGATCCCCTGGTGATCATGGTGTCGGTGCCCCTGGCCATTTCCGGCGCCCTGATCGCCCTGGCCTGGGGCCTGGCCACCATGAACATCTATACCCAGGTGGGCCTGATCACCCTGGTCGGCATCATCACCAAGCACGGCATACTGATGTGTGAGGTGGCCAAGGAAGAGCAGCTGCACCGGGGCCGGGACAGGACAGAGGCGATCCGCATCGCCGCCCGCATCCGCCTGCGCGCCATTCTGATGACCACCGCCGCCATGGTGGCGGGCCTGATACCCCTGCTGTTCGCGGTGGGCGCCGGCGCCTATTCCCGCTTCGGCATGGGCATCGTCATCGTCTCCGGCCTGAGCATCGGCACCCTGTTCACCCTGTTCGTGCTGCCGGTGATCTACACCTTCCTGGCCTCCCGCCACAAGCCGCTGCCGGTGTTCGACGAAGAGCTGGCCCCCAAGGCGCTGGCCAACCACTGACCGGATAACGGCCTATGACCAAAGGGCTGCCTCGCGCAGCCCTTTTCTTTTTCCCGTCGCCCTTAAATAGTAAGCTGGCCTTTTCAAACCAAGGGGGGCGCCATGCTGCTGTGGATACTGCTGTTGGGGGCGGGGCTGCTGATCACTTCGCTGCTGGTCAACCAGGGCCGGGCCCAGGGGGAGCTGGAAGAGCGGATACGGACGCTGGAGGTGGACAACCGGCAGTTGCGCGAGCGGATAAACACCCTGGAAGAGCTGGTGCTGGAGCGGGAAAAGCGCCGTCCCTTCGAGGACATGGCCAAAAATCCCGACCAGGACTGAAAGCGCCGCCTCTTCTCCTGCCGGCATTAATTGCCTACACTGGGGGCTTGAGTCTCCCCCGGGCCTGACCACAAGATGAAAGATCAGAAAAAAGCCTACCTGTTCGGACTGGGGGCCGTGGCCTGCTGGTCCACCGTGGCCACCGCCTTCAAGCTCTCCCTCGGCTACTTTTCCCCGGCCCAGCTGCTGCTGGTAGCCACCGCCACCTCGCTGGTGCTGCTGCTCGGCCTGCTGGCGGTGCAGGGCAAACTGAGGTACCTGGGCCGCTATCTGCGCGACCGGCCCGGCTACTACCTGCTGCTGGGGCTGCTCAATCCGGCGCTCTATTATCTTATTCTGTTCCAGGCCTACGACCGGCTGCCGGCCCAGCAGGCGCAGACCCTCAACTACACCTGGGCCATCACCCTTACCCTGCTGGCGGTGCCCTTCCTCGGCCAGAAGATCCGCGGCCAGGATTGGGTGGCCATCGTGCTCGGCTACCTGGGCGCCATGGTCATCGCCACCCGGGGCGACCTGCTCGGCCTGAACTTCGAGGATCCCCTGGGGGTGGCCCTGGCATTGGTATCCACCCTGATCTGGGCCGGCTACTGGATACTCAATACCCGCAACCAGGGCGATCCCCTGGTGGCGCTGACCCTGAGCTTCCTGCTGGCATTGCCCTTTATCCTGCTGGCCACCGCCCTGTGGTCGGATTTCGCCCTCACCGCCTGGCAGGGCTGGGTGGGCGCCGTCTACGTGGGCCTGTTCGAGATGGGCTTCGCCTTCGTGATGTGGCTGCTGGCCATGAAACACGCGGAAAACACCGCCCGCATTTCCAACCTGATCTTTATTTCGCCCTTCGCCTCCCTGCTGCTGCTGCGTTTTCTGGTGGGCGAGGCCATCTACCCGGCCACCGTAGTGGGGCTGGTGATGATAGTGGCGGCCCTGCTGATCCAGCAGCTCCGGCTCGGGCCCCGGTTTGCCAAGCCATCCCGGGCGAAGTAGAGTGAACGAACAGCAAACCCTGTACGATTTCGGATGAACCGGACTCCCTGCCCACCCCCGGCCCGGTCGGTGGCCGACGCGCTCCGCGCCCGCACCCTCGGGTGCCGTCGGTGCCGGCGGGCCAGTCCATCAAGCAACTATTCACTTCGCGTTAAGGAATCGCCATGACTTATGCCACTCGCCTTGCCGCCGTCCGGGACAGCCTGAAGCAACAGGGCCTGGATGCCTTTATCGTGCCCCACGACGACGAGCACCTGGGCGAGTACATACCGCCCCATGCCGAACGGCTCGACTGGATCAGCGGTTTCAACGGCTCCGCCGGCGCCGCCGTGGTGCTGGCCGACAAGGCGGCCATCTTCGTGGACGGCCGCTACACGGTGCAGGTGCGCCACCAGTGCGATCCGGCACTGTTCGAGTTCCGCCACCTGATAAGCGACCCCTTCCTCGACTGGATAGCGGAGCACCTGCAGGCGGGCAGCCGGGTCGGCTTCGATCCCAAACTGCACAGCCGGGGCTGGCACCAGACGGCCGAGACCCGGCTGGCGGAAAAAGGCATCCAGCTGGTGCCGCTGGCCGAGAACCCCATCGACCGGCACTGGCACGACCGGCCGGCACCGGAACGCCGCCCCGCCCTGCTGCTCGACCAGGAATACAGCGGCCAGCACAGCGAGGCCAAGCGCCACCGCATCGCCGAAACCCTCAAGGCCAGGGGGGTGGACGCCCAGTTGCTGACCCAGGCCGAGCCCATCAACTGGCTGCTCAACATCCGCGGCCGCGACATCCCCTGCCTGCCGGCGGTACTGAGCTTCGCCCTGCTGCACCAGAACGGTGCCGTGCAGCTGTTCGCCGACCCCGCCAAGTTCGAGGGCCTCGACCTGGCCGGCCACAGCGGCAAGGACGTGACCCTCGCGCCCATGGCCGAGCTGGAGCAGGCGCTGAACAGCCTCGGCGCCAACGGCGCCCGGGTCCAGCTCGATCCCGCCACCGCCAACGCCTGGAGCGCCCTGGTGCTGGAACGGGCCGGCGCCGAACTGGTACCGGCCGAGGATCCCTGCATGCTGCCCAAGGCCTGCAAGAACCCGGTGGAGGTGCACGGCAGCCGCGCCGCCCACCTGCGCGACGCCGTGGCGGTGTGCCGCTTCCTGGCCTGGCTGGACCGGCGCCTGGCCGAGCCCCACCCGGAGCGGGAGGACGAAGGCACCCTGGCCGACCGACTGGAGGCCTTCCGCGCCGAGCTGCCCGAATTCGTGGAGCCAAGCTTCAGCACCATCTCGGCGCTGGGGCCCAACGCCGCCATGTGCCACTACCGGCACAGCAACGGCACCCCGCGCCAACTGGGGCAGGACGCCATCTACCTGGTGGACTCGGGCGGCCAGTATCTGGACGGCACCACCGACATCACCCGTACCGTGGCGGTGGGCGAGCCCGATGCCGAGATCGCTAAGCTGTTCACCCTGGTGCTGCGCGGCCATATCGACCTGGCCTGCGCCCGCTTCCCCGCCGGCACCGGTGGCCTGCAGCTGGACGCCCTGGCGCGCCTGCCCCTGTGGCAGCAGGGCTACAACTTCGACCACGGCACCGGCCACGGCGTGGGCCACTTCCTCAGCGTGCACGAGGGGCCGCAACGCATTTCGCCCAAGGGCAGCATGGTGCCCCTCACCACCGGCATGATCGTCTCCAACGAACCCGGCTACTACCGGGAAGACGCCTTCGGCATCCGTTGCGAAAACCTTGAGGTGGTGCGCCCGGCCGACACCGACGGCGACATCCCGGTGTTCGAGTTCGAAAACCTCACCTGGGTGCCCTTCGACCGCCGCCTGATCGACCTGGCCTGGCTCGAACCCAAGCATGTGCAGTGGCTGAATCACTACCACGCCCAGGTGTGGGAAAAGGTCGGCCCCAACCTCGCCGGGGACGATCTGGCCTGGCTGGAACAGGCCACCCGGCCGCTGTAAGACGAACGGCGGGGCTGTAGGGTCGAATTTATTCGACCAAACCACGGCCCCGCTGCAGATATGGCCCATTGAAATGGGCCCTACAGCCAGCTTCCAGCGTCGGTAATTTGCCGCCCTTCCCCTAAATTCGGTACACTGCCCCGAATTTTGTCGTTGAGACACGGTCTTAAACGGCAACCTTATCAACCGGGTTTTTCTATGCCGCTAGCCAATTACTACCGAACATTGCTGGAGCACCTGCCCACCCTGGCGGTGGATGCCGAGCGGGTGGAGGTGCTGTACTCCGCCCGGGCCTTCAAGCAACGGCTGCTGGAGCTGATCGCCGCCGCCCAAACCCGCATCTGCCTGGTGGCCCTCTACCTGCAGGACGACGAGGCCGGCCGGGAAATCCTCGGCGCCCTCTACCAGGCCAAACAGGATAATCCGGCGCTGGACGTGCGCCTCTACGTGGACTTCCACCGCGCCCAGCGGGGGCTTATCGGTCACCGCGGCCAGGGCGGCAACCACCTGATGTACCAGGAATTCGCCGCCCGCCATGAACACCCCATCCCCGTCTACGGCGTGCCGGTCAAGGGCCGGGAACTGCTGGGGGTGCTGCACCTCAAGGGCTTCGTGTTCGACGACGTGGTGCTCTACTCCGGCGCCAGCCTCAACGACATCTACCTGCACCAGCAGGACAGGTATCGTTTTGACCGCTACCACCAGATCACCGACGCCAAACTGGCGGACTGCATGGTCGACTACGTCGACCGGCTGTTTGGCAACAACCCGGCGGTCCCGCTGCTGAGCCGGCCCGAGATCCCCCGCGCCCGCCAGCTGCGCCATGCCATCCGCCAGTTCAAACACCAGATGCGCCGGGCCAGCTACGAGTTCGACGACGTCACCCGCCGGTCCGGCCAGGTGGCCGTCACCCCGCTGGCGGGCCTGGGCAAGTTCGGCAACCGGCTCAACCGCGCCATCCGCCACCTGCTGCGCGGCACCCGGGAGAAGCTGTTCATCTGCACGCCCTACTTCAATTTGCCCAAACCCCTGGCCAAGGATATCCGGACCCTGCTGAAGAAAGGGGTGGAGGTCACCCTGGTGATCGGCGACAAGACCGCCAACGACTTCTACATTCCGCCGGAGGAGCCCTTCCGTACCATAGGCGGCCTGCCCTACCTGTACGAGACCAACCTGCGCCGCTTCGCCCGCGCCAACCAGACCTTCATCTACCAGGGCCGGCTCAACATCATGCTCTGGCACCACGAACGCAACTCCTACCACCTCAAGGGGCTGTTCGTGGACGACGACCTGGCCATGATCACCGGCAACAACCTCAACCCCCGCGCCTGGGGGCTGGATCTGGAAAACGGCCTGCTGCTGCAGGATCCGGAGCGACTGCTGCAGGCCCGCTTCGAGGCGGAGAAGGCCAGTATCCTGGAACACTGCCGTCGGCTGGAGCACTTCTCCGAAATCGAGGAGCTGGAAGACTACCCGGCCCCGGTGCAGAAGCTGCTGAAGCGGGTGGCCCGCACCCGCGCCAATGTGCTGCTGAAGCGGCTGCTCTGACGCTGGAAGCCGGAAGCCAGAAGCTGGAAGCCGGCCCCGTTCATCTTCCGGCTTCGCGCTTCCAGCTTCCGGCCCTTGTTGCTATCCTCTGTAAATATTTACAGTACGGGGCCGCCATGAACCTGGACCACATGTCCCTCAGCCTGCTCAAGGGAGTGGGCGACAAGATGCTGGAGAAGCTGCACCGCCTGGGCCTGGAGACGGTGCAGGATCTGCTGTTCCACCTGCCCCTGCGCTACGAGGATCGCACCCGCGTCCTGCCCATCGCCGAACTCAGGCCGGGCATGCACGTTTCGGTGCTGGGCGAGATCGTCGACAACCACATCAGCTACGGCCGCAAGCGCATGCTGATCTGCCGGCTGCGCGACCCCAGCGGCACCCTGACCCTGCGCTTCTTCAACTTCGCCGCCGCCCAGAAGAACAGCCTGGCCGCCGGTACCCGCATCCGCGCCTTCGGCGAGATCCGCCCCGGCCACCACGGCCTGGAGATCATCCACCCGGAATATAGCCTGCAGCAGGGCGAGCAGCCCATCGCCGCCGAGACCAGCCTGACCCCGGTGTACGGCACCACCGAAGGGCTGCGCCAGCTGACCCTGCGCCAGCTCAGCGACCAGGCCCTGGCCCTGCTCGAGCAGCAGCCGCTGCGGGAACTGCTGCCCGAGGGCCTCTACCACCACCAGCTCGGCCTGAACGAGGCGGTGCGCCTGCTGCACCGGCCGCCGCCCGACGTCGCCCTGCCCCAGCTCGAGCAGGGCCAGCACCCTGCCCAGCGCCGGCTGGTGCTGGAAGAGCTGCTGGCCCACAACCTGTCGGTGCTCAAGGTGCGGGAGCAGAGCCAGGCCCATCGCGCCCGGCCACTGCCCTGCCCGCAAGCGCTGCTCGACCGCTTCCTCGGCCAGTTGCCCTTTTCCCCCACCGGTGCCCAGCGCCGGGTGGTGGCGGAGATCGGCGCCGACCTGCAGAAAACCGTGCCCATGATGCGGCTGGTGCAGGGCGACGTGGGCTCGGGCAAGACCCTGGTGGCCGCCCTGGCGGCGTTGCAGGTGATCGGCAACCAGGGCCAGGTGGCGCTGATGGCGCCCACCGAGCTGCTGGCCGAGCAGCACGCCAACAACTTCGCCGCCTGGCTGGCGCCGCTCGGCATCCAGGTGGGCTGGCTGGCGGGCAAGGTCAAGGGCAAGGCCCGGGCCGAGCAACTGGAACGGCTCGCCAGCGGCGAGCTGGCCATGGTGGTCGGCACCCACGCCCTGTTCCAGGAGCAGGTGCAGTTCAACGCCCTGGAGCTGGTGATCATCGACGAGCAGCACCGCTTCGGGGTGCACCAGCGCCTGGCCCTGCGCGAAAAGGGCAGCCAGGGAGATTATTACCCGCACCAGTTGATCATGACCGCCACCCCCATCCCCCGCACCCTGGCGATGACCGCCTACGCGGATCTGGATACCTCCGTCATCGACGAACTGCCGCCGGGGCGCACCCCGGTCACCACCGTGGCCATTCCCGACGGCCGCCGCGACGAGGTGGTGGCGCGGGTACGGCAGCTGTGCCGGGAGCAGGGCCGCCAGGCCTACTGGGTGTGCACCCTGATCGAGGAGTCGGAGGTGCTGGAATGCCAGGCGGCGGAGGACACCGCCGCCGCCCTCTCCGCCCAGTTGCCGGAGCTGAGGGTAGGGCTGGTGCACGGCCGCATGAAGGCGGCGGAGAAGCAGGCGGTGATGGCCGATTTCAAGGACGGCCGCCTCGACCTGCTGGTGGCCACCACCGTCATCGAGGTGGGGGTGGACGTGCCCAACGCCTCACTGATGATCATCGAAAACCCCGAGCGCCTCGGCCTGGCCCAGTTGCACCAGCTGCGCGGCCGGGTCGGCCGGGGGGCGACTGCCTCCCACTGCGTGCTGCTCTACCACGCGCCCCTGTCGAAGATCGCCGGCCAGCGGCTGGGAGTGCTGCGCGACACCAACGACGGTTTCGTCATCGCCCAGAAGGACCTGGAAATCCGCGGCCCGGGCGAGCTGCTCGGCACCCGCCAGACCGGGCTGGCCGACCTCAGGATTGCCGATCTGGTGCGGGATCAGGCGCTGCTGCCCGAGGTGCAGCGCCTGGCCCGTTACCTGGCCGATCGCCACCCCGAGGTGGTGGACCCGCTGATCCGCCGCTGGCTCGGCCTGCGTGATCATTACGGCAAGGTGTGAGCCGGAACATTCCCGCCCAGGCTCAAGCAATGTATGATACAAGTCCCGGATTTTTAAGGAATGTTCCATGAGAAAGCTGGCCAGGAAGCTGTTGCTCGCCCTGTTGCTGCTGGGAGCCGCCGGCTGGCTGCTGCTCAGCTTTTTCGATGCCAACCAGCTGAAAAAACCGGTACTGGAGTGGCTTAACGAACACACCGAGCTGGATATCTCCATCGGCCGGCTGGAGTTCAACCCCCTGCATCCCTACAAGCTGCTGGCGGAAGACGTGCGCCTGGGCGACTGGCTCGAAGCGAAACAGCTCTACCTGGAGCTGGCGCGGCTGTCGCCCCTGGCGGGCCAGACCCGCATCGCCGTGCTCGACCTGAACGACGCCCGCATCCGGCTCGACCGGGCCACCGAGCTGGCGGCCCTGCCGGACAACCTGGCCACCATCACCGTCGACGAACTCAACACCAAGAACCTGACCCTGGCCTGGGACGGCTGGGAGGCCCAGGGCGTCAACCTCAAGCTGAACGACTGGCAGCCCAGGCGCGACGGACAGTGGCGCTGGTGGTCGGACATGACCCTGAGCGGCCAGGTCCGCCAGTTGTCCCACCCCTGGCTGGAGATGTCGCGCATCGGCCTGGAGGGCCGCATCCACCGCGGCCGGCTGGAGCTCGACGGCCTGCGCAGCCGGCTGTTCGACGGCCTGTTCGAGGCCGGCCTCAGCCTGGATCCGGCCAGCCGGGAGCTGACCCTGGATGAGCCCAGGTTCAGCCACACCAGGCTGCAATTCGACCAGGCGCCGCCCCTGCCCGAGGGCTGGACCCTGCTGCTCAACCGCGCCAGCCTCCAGGATCTGAGCATCACCAGCCCCTGGCTCACCGCCAACGGCATCGACGGCGACTTCCGCTATGTGGAATGGCCGGGCCAGGGCCTGCCCGAGGCCCGCGGCGACTGGCAGGCCGACGAGGCGGTGCTGGACTGGCTGCGGCTCGACGCCCACCAGGGCCAGCTGCTCGGCACCCGGGAACGGCTGGGGCTCAGCCTGCAGGGCAAGGCCTACCAGGGCAGCCTGGAGGCCGAGCTGGGCTGGTTTCCGCAGCAGGGCCGACTGGATATCGACAACCTGCAACTGACGGGCAGCAAGCTGGAATGGCTGCCCGACATGCACTGGCCGGTACCCGATCTGCGCATCCACAAGCTGAACCTGAGCCAGGCCGAGCTGCTGTCCATGGATCCCGGCCTGCCCCTGTCCCTGCACGGAGGCCAGCTGTTCGTGGCCGACCTGGCCTGGTCCGCCGAGCAGTGGCGCCCGCTCAGCGAGCAGGCCCGGCTGGAAGGCGGCTGGAGCGAGCTGGCCTACGACAGCCTGATCAGCCGACAGGGCGGCTTCAAGGCCCGGCTGGATGATACCCGGCTGATCATGGACGAACTCGCCGGGGATGTCCTCGACGGCCGGGCCCGCCTCGAGGGCAGCCTGGCGGTCTATCCGCCGCACCAGGCCAGCCTGCGGCTGGAGGCCCAGGACCTGGCCCTGCGCCGGCTGAGCAGCTGGCTGCGCAAGGAGCGCGGCTTTTCCGGCAGGCTGAACCTGAGCGCCGAACTCGAGGGCGAGCTCCACAACCGTGCCAGTTGGGACGGTGAACTGCGCCTCGAGGGCGAGGATATCTTCGTGGAGCGGCTGGGGCTGGACGACTGGCTGCGGCGGCGCCTCGGCGAGGATTACCGCGAGGCCAAGGGCGTCGACCCGGCGCTGGCCGCCCTGGATCTGGAACAGGGCGACGGCTTTATCTACCGTGCCGAGCTGAAGGGGCCGGTCCGCCAGGGCCGCTGGCAACTGGACGGCAGCGCCGTGCAGAGCGTGCGCCACCTGCTGGCCCTGCGGGGCGAGCTGGATCTGACGGGCGGCTGGGATCTGGAGCTGGGTGCAGTCAACGACCAGGGCTGCCGGGAGCTGGCCATCCACCTGGAAGAAAGCTGGCGGGCGCCCAAACTCCGGCTGCACCAGCCGGCGCTGGCCGAGCCCTGCCAGCCCTGGTACCGGGGCCCCGTCCCCTACCCCGCCGCCGGCCTGCCCGGCCGGCTGACCGAAGCGGTGCGCAACCTGCCACAAGAGCCGTAAGCTGGAAGCCGGAAGCCGGAAGCCGGAAGCCGGAAGCCGGAAGCCGGAAGCCGGAAGCCGGAAGCCGGAAGCCGGAGCATAACATCCAGCTTCCGGCTTATCGCTTCCAGCTTTAGTGCGGCAGTATCACATAACGGCCGGTGAAGGTGGCGGCCTTGGTGTCGCCGCTGTACAGGGTCACGTTCAGCTCCACCCGTACCCGCTCGCCGTTCTTCAGCGGCAGCAGCTGTTCGCGCAGCCGGCCCTGCACCTCGGCGGTGGGCTCGTCCCACACCGGGGTCAGGTACTTGATCTCGCCGCTGCCCTGGACGATGTCGCCGCTCACGCCGTATTCCTGCATCTGCAGCCAGATCAGGCCCCAGCCGGTGAGCACGCACTGGCTGTAGATACTGCCGGCGAACATGGACTCGTGCAGGTTGAGGTTGGCGGTCAGGTTGGCCCTGGTCTTGAACTTGGTGCCGGTGTACTGGGTGATCTTGACGCCCATCTTCTCGCTGATGGGGATGCGCCGGTGCCACTGGCGCTGCAGCTCGTCGCACAGCTCGGGGCAGTGGCGGATCTGGTGGATGGGGGTGAGCGCCTTGATCATCTGCCGGTGCGGTATCTTGCCGAAGCTGATGGGCCCCTCGCCCACCACGGTAAAGCCGCAGCGGCCGTAGAAGGCCACCGCCTCCTCCCGGGCATTCATCACCAGGCGGCGCACCCCTTCCTGGCGGGCCACCTGCTCCAGGGCCTGCACCATGCGGGTGCCCAGGCCCTTGTCCCGGCACTCGGGCACCACCGCCATAAAGCGGATCTGGGCTTCGTCGCCGCTCACATAGAGCCGGCCCACGGCCACCAGCTTGCCGTCCTTGTCGACCATCATGCGGTGGTGGGCGTATTCGTCGAACTCGTCCCGCTCCGAGCCCCTGGGCTGCTGCCAGGGTTTGCGCAGCAGTTGCCAGCGCAGTTGGTAATAGGCTTCCAGTTCCGCTTCCGTTTGCGGGGTGACCACACGATACATGGTCTGCTCCTGTTATGGTTATCTTCGGATATCTTGCCGCTTGCCGCGGCAGAGTGCAATTTGGCCGGCTCAGACCTGCAGCCAGAAGGTGACGGGGCCGTCGTTGGTCAGGCTCACCTGCATGTCGGCGGCGAAGCGGCCCGACTCGGTGGCCACCCCCTGATCCCGCGCCGCCATCACGAAATAGTCGTACCAGCGCTCGGCGTCCGCCGGCGCCGCGCCGCGGGAAAAACTGGGCCGCAGGCCGCTGTTGGTGTCCGCCGCCAGGGTGAACTGGGACACCACCAGCAGGCTGCCCCCGGCCTGGCGCAGGTTGAGGTTCATCCTGCCCTGCTCGTCGCCGAACACCCGGTAGCTCAGCACCTTGTTCAGCAGCTTGTCGGCCTTGGCCCGGTCGTCGTCCCGCTCGACGCCGAGCAGCACCAGCAGGCCGGGGCCGATGGCGCCCACCCGTTCGCCGGCCACGGTCACCGCGGCCGAACTGACTCTCTGGATCAGGGCTATCATGCCTGCGTCAACTCCTTCGCCATATGATCGGTGGCTTTCACCAGGGCGTCTATCATACCCGGTTCGAAGGCGGAATGTCCGGCCCCGGGCACAATTTGCAGCGCCAGCCCGGGCCAGTGCTCGCTCAGGCTGAGGGCGGCGGCGGGCTTGCAGATGGCATCGTAACGGCCGTGCACCAGCACCGCCGGCAGATGACGGATCCGCTCCAGCTCCCTGATGATGTGGTTTTCTTCGATAAAACAGTGATTGACGAAGTAGTGGCATTCGATGCGCGCCAGCGCCAGGGCGCTGTGGGCCTCGCCGTAGTGGCTTTCCGCATCGGGCCGTGGCAGCAGGGTGCTGATCCGTCCTTCCCACACCGCCCAGGCCCGGGCGGCGTTGAGCCGGGCCAGCTCGTTGGGGCTGGTCAGCAGCCGGTAGTAGCGGCTCAGCAGGTGGCGGGCATCGCCTTCCAGGGGAGCGAGAAAGTCCCGGTAATAGTCGGGAAACAACTGGGCGGCGCCACCCTCGGGCTGGTACAGCCAGTGCAGATCCTGCTCCCGTCCCAGGAAGAGGCCGCGCAGCACCAGGCCCCGTACCCGCTCGGGGTGGGCGATGGCGTAGCACAGGGCCAGGGTCGAGCCCCAGGAGCCGCCGAACAGCAGCCAGGATGCCACGCCCAGATGTTCGCGGATCTGCTCCATGTCGGCAACCAGGGCCTGGGTGTGGTTGTCTGCCAGCTCCGCGTGGGGCTCGGATTGCCCGGCGCCGCGCTGGTCGAACAGGATAATGCGGTAGCGCTCGGGATCGAAGAAACGCCGGTGCTCCGGGCTGGTGCCGGCGCCGGGGCCGCCGTGCACCAGCACCACCGGGATGCCGAGGGGGTTGCCGCTTTCTTCCACATAGAGCCGGTGTCGCTCGGACACCTGCAGCCACTGCTGCCGGTTGGCGGCAATGGGAGGGTACAGGGTTCGCATCAGGCCTTGTCCTCTTCCGGATCGCTGTCGTCTGCCTTAAAGCTTAGCCCCAGGCGGTGCTCGTAGTCACCGAGGCTGGCGGTCAGTTCCGCCCCCAGCAGCGAGATCAGCCAGCTCAGGTAGACCCAGACGAACAGGATGGGGATGGTGGCCAGGGCGCCGTAGATGGCTTCGTAAGACGGAAAACGGGTGATATAGAAGGCGAAGCCGCGTTTGGCCAGCTCGAACAGCAGCGCCGCCACCAGGGCGCCGCAGATGGCGTGACTGAAACGTACCCGGGTATTGGGCACCACCATGTAGAACACCACGAACATCAGGGTGGACAAAAAGAACGGCAGCGCGCCCAGCAGCCGGGCCCCCAGGCCGAGAAAGTCGTCGCCCTGAAAGAAGCGCATCGAGGTGACGTAGGAGCTTACCGCCAGGCTGGCCCCGGCCAGGATGGGGCCCAGGGTCAGTATCATCCAGTAGGTGGAAAAGGCCACCGACCAGCGCCGCTTCTGGGTCACCCGCCAGATATGGTTGAAATTCTGATCGATGGCGGAGATCAGCAGCATGGCGGTCACCGCCAGCGCCGCCACCCCCACCGCCGTCATGCGCGAGGCATTCTCCACAAAGCCCTGGATATGCTGCTGCACCACGTCGCCGGCGGCGGGCACGAAGTTGGCGAACACGAAATTCTGGATGCTGTCCCGCAGCTCGGCGAACATGGGGAAGGCCGACATCATGGCGAACACCACGGCGATCAGGGGCACCAGTGACAGCAGGGTGATGTAGGCCAGGTAACCGGCGGTGACCGTCAGCCGATCCTGACGGGCCCGTTTCAGCACGAAGCGGCCGAAGTCGAAGCCATGATCCCGGATAAAACGCAGCCGGTGGGCGATGCGCGCGACAACATTGCTCATGGATGATCCTGTTTCGCTGAGTACAAAGGGGTATTGTGGCAAATCAGGCGGGGGCAGTGCCAGTCGGATATGCGCCGGCCGCGGGCAGGGACGAAAAAGGGCGCCGCAGCGCCCTTTTTTATTGATTGCAATGACGGCCATCAGGCGCGGCTGGCGCGCTTGCGGTCGTTCTCGGTCAGCAGTTTCTTGCGGATACGGATGTGGTTGGGGGTCACTTCCACCAGCTCGTCGTCATCGATGAACTCCAGCGCCCGCTCCAGGGTCATCTTGATCGGCGGAGTCAGGGTCAGTGCCTCGTCGGTGCCGGCGGCACGGATGTTGGTCAGCTGCTTGCCCTTGAGGCAGTTCACGGTCAGGTCGTTGGAGCGGTTGTGAATACCGATCACCATGCCCTCGTATACCTCGGTGGCATGTTCGATAAACAGGCGGCCACGCTCCTGCAGGTTGAACAGGGCGTAGGCCAGGGCCTTGCCGGTGGCGTTGGAGATCAGCACGCCGTTGATGCGCTGGCCGATGTTGCCGCCCTTGTGCGGACCGTAATGGTCGAAGCTGTGGTACATCAGGCCGGTGCCCGAGGTCAGGGTCATGAACTCGGTCTGGAAGCCGATCAGGCCCCGCGCCGGCACGATAAAGTCGATGCGCACCCGGCCCTTGCCGTCCGGCACCATGTTGGTCATCTCGGCCTTGCGCTCACCCAGCTTCTCCATCACCGAGCCCTGGCTGCCTTCTTCCACGTCGACAGTAAGGGTTTCGAAGGGCTCCATCTTGACGCCATTCTCTTCCTTGATGATGACCTCGGGGCGGGATACGGCCAGTTCGAAGCCTTCCCGGCGCATGTTCTCGATGAGGATGCCCAGGTGCAGTTCACCCCGGCCGGATACCCGGAACTTGTCGGGATCGCCGGTTTCTTCCACCCGCAGTGCCACGTTGTGCACCAGCTCCTGCTTCAGCCGCTCCAGGATGTTGCGCGAGGTGACGAACTTGCCGTCCTGGCCGGAGAAGGGCGAGGTGTTGACCTGGAAGGTCATGGTCACGGTGGGCTCGTCCACCGACAGCGGCGGCAGCGCCTCGACCGCGCCCGCGGCGCAGATGGTGTCGGAGATCTTCAGTTCGCCCAGGCCGGTGACGGCGACGATGTCGCCGGCGTTGCCTTCGGTCACGTCATGACGCTTGAGGCCCAGGTAACCCATCACCTGGCCGACCTTGCCGTTGCGGGTCTTGCCATCGGCACCCACCACGGTGACCTGCTGGTTGACCTTGACGGTGCCGCGCTTGATGCGGCCGATACCGATGACGCCCACATAGGAGGAGTAGTCGAGCTGGGAGATCTGCATCTGCAGCGGGCCTTCCAGATCCGCGTCGGGGGCCGGCACCTGATCGATGACGGTCTGGAACAGGGCGGTCATGTCCTCGGCCGGGGTATCGGCGTCGAGAGAGGCCCAGCCGTTCAGGCCGGAGGCGTAGACCACCTGGAAGTCGAGCTGGTCGTCGGTGGCACCCAGGTTGTCGAACAGGTCGAACACCTGATCCATCACCCAGTCGGGACGGGCACCGGGCTTGTCGACCTTGTTGATCACCACGATCGGCTTGAGCCCCTGGGCGAACGCCTTCTGGGTCACGAAGCGGGTCTGCGGCATGGGGCCTTCCTGGGCGTCCACCAGCAGCAGCACCGAGTCCACCATTGACATCACCCGCTCTACCTCACCACCGAAATCGGCGTGTCCGGGGGTGTCGACGATGTTGATGCGGTATTCCTGACCTTCGGGGGAGGTCCAGCGGATGGCGGTGTTTTTGGCAAGAATGGTAATGCCGCGCTCCCGCTCGAGATCATTGGAGTCCATGACCCGCTCTTCGGCTTCACCACGGGTTTCCAGGGTGCCGGACTGCTGCAGCAGCTTGTCCACCAGGGTGGTTTTGCCATGGTCAACGTGCGCGATGATGGCGATATTACGTAGATTTTCTAACATTCCTGCCTCAAAAATACCGGGGTGGGTAAAAAATGGTCGGTCATTTTACTCGGCCACCCCGGATCTGCCTAGCAGATTTGAAAATTACTGCCGGGTGGCTTCCCAAGGGGCAACCGATGCACCATGATGGTGGGCGCTGGCGGCAGGATGCACCAAAAAGATCCGGATGTGCACCAATACAGTGCAACACACCCCCTGATGGCCCTGCCATGGCAGGATAAAACACAACTGTGACAAGCATTTGGCATTCTGGCACAGTTTTCGCTTTATATTTTGGCAACTGATGAATTTGTTCATCAGACCCTAGGATGATTATTTTTGGAGGTCGAAATCCATGTCAGCAGAAAACGTACTGGCCATGATCAAGGAACACGATGTCAAATTCATCGATCTGCGTTTTACCGATACCAAAGGTAAAGAGCAGCACGTGAGCATTCCGGTCAACCAGATCAACGAAGATTTCTTTGAAGACGGCAAGATGTTCGATGGTTCCTCCATCGGCGGCTGGAAGACCATCAACGAGTCTGACATGGTGCTGATGCCGGATCCCTCCACCGCCGTGATGGACCCCTTCACCGAAGACGCCACCCTGAACATCCGCTGTGACGTGCTCGAGCCGTCCACCATGCAGGGCTACGACCGCGACCCGCGCTCCATCGCCCGTCGCGCCGAGGAATACCTGGTGTCCACCGGCATCGCCGACACCGTGCTGGTTGGTCCCGAGCCCGAATTCTTCATGTTCGACGACGTCCGCTTCCATACCGACATGTCCGGCAGCTTCTTCAAGATCGACGACGTAGAAGCCAAGTGGAACTCCGGCCGTGACTACGAGGAAGGCAACAAGGCCCACCGTCCGGGCGTGAAGGGTGGTTATTTCCCGGTTGCCCCGGTTGACTCCTCCCAGGACATCCGCTCCGCCATGTGTCTGATCATGGAAGAGATGGGCCTGGTGGTCGAAGCGCACCACCACGAGGTGGCCACCGCCGGCCAGAACGAAATCGCCTGCAAGTTCAACACCCTGACCCTGAAGGCCGACGAGATCCAGATCTACAAGTACGTGGTTCACAACGTGGCCCACGCCTTCAACAAGACCGCCACCTTCATGCCCAAGCCCCTGGTTGGCGACAACGGCTCCGGCATGCACGTACACCAGTCCCTGGCCAAGAACGGTGAAAACCTGTTCGCCGGCGACCTGTACGGCGGCCTGTCAGAACTGGCCCTGTACTACATCGGCGGTATCATCAAGCACGCCCGTGCCCTGAACGCCATCACCAACCCGTCCACCAACTCCTACAAGCGTCTGGTGCCCGGCTACGAAGCCCCGGTCATGCTGGCCTACTCCGCCCGCAACCGCTCCGCGTCCATCCGTATCCCGCTGGTGGGTTCACCCAAGGCCCGCCGTATCGAGACCCGCTTCCCGGATCCGGCCGCCAACCCCTACCTGGCCTTCTCTGCCCTGCTGATGGCCGGCCTGGACGGCATCCAGAACAAGATCCACCCGGGCGATGCCATGGACAAGGACCTGTACGATCTGCCGGCCGAAGAAGCCGCCGAGATCCCGACCGTGGCCACCTCCCTGGATCAGGCCCTGGACTGCCTGGACAAGGATCGCGAGTTCCTGACCCGCGGCGGCGTGTTCAGCGACGAGTTCATCGACGCTTATATCAAGCTGAAGCGTAAAGAGACCGAGATGATCAACATGGCCGTGCACCCGCTGGAGTTCGACCTGTACTACTCCGTCTAAGCTTGAAGCGATAAGCTGGAAGCCAGAAGTGAAAAGGCCCGGGAAACCGGGCCTTTTTGTTTTGTGAGGCGTGAGGAGAGAAGCGTGAACACCCCTCACCCCTCACCCCTCACGCCTCACGCCTCACGCCTCACGCCTCACGCCAGGCTACCCCAGAATCTCATGCCGGGTCGAAGGAAACAGGTTCAGCAGCTTGTGCACCAAATAGATGCAGCACAGGGTCAGCAAGATGGCCACCGTCATGGAGGTGAAGCGGTAGAGGGCGCTGAACATAAGATCGTGCTCGGGGGTCACGTACTGGCCGAACAGGATGCCGATGGTGGTGAGGCCGGCGAAGCCGACGCCCGGCATCGGCTCCCGGGCGTGCAGCCGGGCGAACAGCATGGCGCAGATCCAGAACGCCAGCCCCAGCAGCAACAGGTTGTGGTAATGGTCGTAGAGCAGCAACTGGAACAGCATGCCCAGGGCGCAACCGAGCAGGGTGCCGGCGCAACGCAAGCGGCCGGACTGCACCGCCCCGGCGAAGCTCATGGGAAAGAGGATCAGCACCGTCGCCACCTGGGCCGAGAGGGAGTCCACCAGATCGACGCTCTGGAACACCACAAAGCTCAGGGTCGCCACCGTCGCGCCCAGCAACGCCTGGTGGCGGATGACATTGTCGCTCTTGGCGGGCAGCGCCCTGGGCTGGGGCGGCGCCCGGTTGGGCAACAGGGCGTAGGCCACATAGGCCAGCGCCACCGACAGCAGCGCGGCCACGATGTTGCTCGCCGCCATGTCCGCCAGCTCGAACTGCCGGTAGCTGGCGAAGTGCAGCATGATGCTCAGGCTGACGCAGCCCGAGGCGCCGAACAGCATCAGCGGGCCCCTGGCCATCAGCAGGAAACGCCCCAAAAAGAGGCAGAACACCACGGCCGTATAGGCCGGCGGCCAGTGCCCGAGCAGGCCCGGCAACAGCATGATCTCCAGCGAACTCAGCAGGGCCGCACCGACGAACTGCAGCACCACAAAGCGGTTCAGCACCGGCACCATGCCCAGCAACAGCATGGGGTAGACGGTAAAGAAGACCCCGAAGTTCCAGCCCATCACCTTGGCCACCAGCATGCCGGCGGCACTGCCGAAGGCGATACGCAGGCAGCCGCGCAGCCTGTCTCCGCTCAGCTCCATGGTCCTCCCCCTAATAGAGATAGCGCAACTGGCTCGCCAGCCACAGCTGGATCCGGCCCATGGCACGGAACAGCCAGTTGTTGGCCGGGAACAGCTGCACCGTGGCCTTGGCGCCGGTGGCCAGGGCCGGCAGGGGTTCCTCCAGGCCGATCTGTATGCGCAACCGCTGGGCATCCCGCACCCAACGATCCGAGCTGACCGGCTGGGCCAGCTGGCCGTCGGCCGCCTGCTGTCCCTCCCGCACCCCGCTGTCGATGCTCTCGACATGACCGCGGAACACCTCGCCGGGCAATGCGTCGAAGACGATGCCCACCGGGGTGCCGGTGGCCACGTGGCGCAGGCTCTTCTCGCGCAGATCCGCGGTCACCCAGGCCTGCTCCGACACCAGTGCCAGCAGCGGGCCGCCGGCCCGGGCATAGATGCCCTCCTTCAGTTGCAGGTTGCCGATTCGCCCCGCCAGTTCCGCCCTTACCCGGGTGCGGGACAGCGCCAGCCGCTGTCTCTTATATTCCACTGCCGCTGCCGGCGAATACAGTGGGATTTGACGCCGGACTTACAAAGGCATTTCACGACGCTTTCAGCCCTATCTTTCCGGATCACGTTGTCATCTCTTGA
>NZ_NMUO01000119.1 GCF_002237365.1 Zobellella denitrificans | reverse complement strand
GCCGAGTGGGCGCCGGGGCAGGCGCCGGGGCTGGACACCGCCGGCTGGCTGGCCGGCGATGTGCTGGGGGCTGACGGCCGGCCCGATCCCGCCCGGATGGAGTGCCTCTATGAGACGCGATAACGACTGCCCGGTGCAGCACTGGGCCCGCCTGACCCCGACGCGGCCGGCCATTGTCGGCCCCGAAGGCATGCTCGATTACCGAACCCTGGACCGCTGTCTGCACGGGTTGCAGCGGCAGTTGATCGAGGCCGGCCTGCGCGCGGGCGACCGGCTGGCGGCGCCGGTGCGCGACGGTTTGCACGGGGTGCTGCTGGCCTGGGCCTGCATACGGGCCGGCCTGGTGTTCTGCCCGCTCAATCCGGCGGTTCCGCCGGCCCGGTTGGCGGAACTGGCCCGGCAACTGCGGGTGGCGGCCTTCTGTTCCCCCGCACCGGCGCCGGTGGGCCCCTGGCGCTGGCTCCGGCTCGACTTTTCGCGCCTCGAACGCGGCCCGGCCATTAGCCTGGCGCCGCGACGGTTGTGCAACCTGATCCTCACCTCCGGGTCGGGTGGCCGGCCCAAGGCGGTGGCGCACCGGCTGGACAATCACCTGGCCTCGGCCCGGGGCTCGGCCGCCCGGTTGCCGCTGGCCGACGACAGCGGCTGGCTGTTGTCGTTGCCGCTGTTCCACGTGGGCGGCTATGCCATCCTGTTCCGGGTGTTCCTGGCCGGGGCGATCCTGGTGCTGGAGCAGCGCGAGCGCCCCCTGGCAGAGCGGCTGCGTACTCAGCCCATCACGCACCTGTCGCTAGTGCCGACCCAGTTGTGGCGGCTGCGGGGGGCCGGCTTCGCCCCGGCCGGCTCCCGCCCGCAGGCCCTGCTGCTGGGGGGGGCGGCCATCCCCCGGACCCTGGTGCGGCAATTGGGGGAGCGGGGCATGGTGCCCTGGGTCAGCTATTGCCTGTCGGAGATGAGCAGCCAGGTCTGTACCGGCCGGGCGGAGGCGGACGGCAGCCTGGGGCGGCCCCTGCCCGGGCGGGAGCTGCGCCTGGTGAACGGCGAGATCCAGGTACGGGGCGAGACGCTCTGCGACGGCTATTTCCAGGCGGGCCGGGTCGAGCCGGTGGTGAACCGCGAGGGCTGGTTCGCCACCCGGGATCTGGGCCGGTTGACCGGCGACGGCCGGCTGCGGCTGGTGGGGCGGAGCGACAATCTGTTTATTTCGGGCGGCGAGAACATCCAGCCCGAAGCCATAGAGCAGCGCTTGCTGGAGCACCCGGCGGTGGTGCAGGCGCTGGTGGTGCCGGTGTGCCACCCTGAGTGGGGGCAGCGGCCGGTGTGCTTTATCGACCGGCACGGTGGGTCGGTGGCCGTTCCCGAGCTGGCCGACTGGCTGCGCGAGCAACTGCCCGGCTTTATGGTGCCGGACGCCTGGCTGCCCTGGCCGGCCCAGACCGGGCTCAAGCCTGCCCGCCGGCAACTGGCCAGGCTGGCGGCTGACCTCCTGGCCCAATAAGGGGAGACCTCAGCGCTTGGCCACCAGACTGAACTTGTACTCCCGGGTGAGGAAGTGGTGCACGCTGAATTCAAACATTTCTCCAGTGCTGAGAAAACCCCGTGAGCTGATTTCCAGTATGGGATCGGAGGCGGAGCACCCCAGCAGCCGGCAGATATCGGGGGAGGGCAGGACCGGGGCAATTTCCTGCTCGCTGCGATCGATTTTCAGCCCCTTCTCCTGTTCGATGTACTGGTATTTGGAGCGTCGCATGACCTCGAAGCTCAAATCCGGGAACATCGCCAGCGGCAGCCAGGTCTCCTCCACGATAAGGGGTTTGCCGTCCAGCAGCCTCAGCCGCTTGGCGTAAACCACCCGTTCCTGCTCCGTCAGCCCCAGCGCACTGGCCACCCTGGGAGGTGGCAACATCACCGCAAAGTCCAGCACCTCGGTGCTGGCCTGACGGTCGGTGCTGCTCATTTCCTCGCTAAAACCGCGCAACTGGTAGATATCATGCTTGATGCGCTGCTCCCGCACATAGGTGCCGCTACCCTGCACGCTGTATAGCTCGTCCTGTTCCACCAGCAGTTTGATCGCCTGGCGGATAGTGACCCGGCTGACACCGAACTGCTGTTGCAGTTTCACTTCGGTGGGCAGGGCATCGCCGGGCTTGAGCCCGCCACTGCGGATTTGCTCGCGGATTTTGTCTGCGACCTGTCGATACAAGGGGTTCTGGACCATGGTTCTGCTTCTGGGAGTGCCATAACGTCATTAGACCACGCCGGCTGCGGCGGCTCAATGCAAAGGTATTAATACTAATAAGAGTCCAATTTCGGGGTTTGCTGTGATTTTAATCACGATTTAGTGGTTTTTGTATTGAATTGGTTCCTTGTGTGATACTAATTTAATACAAATTTTATCACTACCCGGAGAGACCAGCATGAAAAAGCAGAACCTGACCATCGTCGGTGGCGGCAGCACCTACACCATTGGCATGATCATGAGCCTGATCGCCGAGAAGGAAAACCTGCCCCTCAAGCGCATAGTGTTTTTCGATCAGGATGCCGAGCGCCAGGCGTTGAATGCCAAGGCCACCGAGATCCTGTTGCGCGAGCACTACCCGGAGGTGGAGGAGTTCGTTTACACCACGGACAAGGCCGAAGCCTTCGCCAACACCGATTTTTTCTTCATCCAGATACGTACCGGTGGTCTGGCCATGCGCAAGCAGGACGAGCAGATCCCGCTGGCCCATGGCTGCGTCGGGCAGGAAACCTGTGGTGCCGGCGGGATGGCCTACGGACTGCGTTCGATCGGTGACATGATCAATCTGATCAGGGAGATCCGCGAGTACAGCCCCGATGCCTGGATCCTCAACTACACCAATCCGGCGGCCATCGTCGCCGAGGCGTTGCGTCGCGAATTTCCGCGGGACAGGCGCATCCTCAATATCTGCGATATGCCGGCGGCCATCATGGTCAGCTATGCCTCCCTGCTCGGTTGTGAAATCTGGGATCTGGTGCCGGAATACTTTGGCTTGAACCACTACGGCTGGTTTACCGCGGTCCGGAACAAGCAGGGTGAGGATCTGACCCGGGTCATCAAGGAACGTATCCTGGAGCAGGGCATAGCGCCGACGGATCCTGAAATTGCCAATGATCCTTCCTGGCAGAAGACCTTCAAGAACATCCGCCGCATGCTCACCGACTTTCCCGAGTATCTGCCCAACACCTACCTTCAGTATTACCTCTACCCCTCCGACATGGCAGCCAAGGAAGACATCACCAATACCCGGGCCAACCAGGTGATCAACGGCCGGGAAAAGCGGGTGGCCAGCCTGTGCCAGCGCATCATCGCGGCGGGCACCACCCGGCATGAGGAACTGGAAGCCGATATCCACGGCCGTTACATGGTGCGGGTGGCGGCCTCTCTGGCCTACAACAGGGGTGATACCTTTATCGTGATCGTCGAGAACAACGGCATCATCAGCAACATTCAGGACGATGTGATGGTGGAAGTGCACGCCAGGATCACCAATGACGGACCCAAGCCCTTCGCGGTCGGCAAGATCGGCCAGTTCTACAAGGCGATGATGGAAAGCCAACTGGCCTATGAAAAGCTCACCGTCGATGCCTGGTATTCGGGGTCTAAGCAACAGCTGGTAGAAGCGCTGACCCTTAACCGTACCGTGGTGGATGCACCAAAGGCGAGGGCCATAGTGGACGAACTGCTCCATGCCAACCGGGACTATCTGCCCCAGTTTTTTGGCGGCCGTTAATCCTCCCGGCCCCCGGACGGGGGCCTCAGAAAACCAGCATGAGAGAATTAAGAGAGGGAAATTCTGATGAAAGACAAGATCCAGCGTTTTGGCGCTGCCATGTTCGTGCCGGTGCTGCTGTTTCCGGTGGCAGGGATGCTGCTGGGGCTGACGGTGATGCTGCTGAACCCGGATTTGTTTCCGTTCGCGGTGGAAGGCTCCGCCTATCACAAGGTGGTGACCCTGTTTCTGAACGCCTCCCTGGTGGTGTTCAAGAACATGGCGCTGCTGTTTGCCCTCGGCCTGCCCATCGCCCTGGCCAAGAAGGCATCGGGGCGGGCGGTGCTGGCTACCTTCGTGGCCTACTTTACCTTCAACTATTTCGTGGGTGGTATTCTCGAAGCCTGGGGTGAGCAGCTCGGCATCAACTACCAGGCCGGTGAACTGGGGCTGGTCGACGTCGGTGGTGTACTGACCCTGGACACCTCGCTGCTGGGCTCCATAGTGGTGGCTTCCATCACGGTGTGGCTGCATAACCGCTACTTCGATGCGGTGCTGCCGGACTGGCTGGGCGTGTTCCGCGGTACCCCGCTGGTGGTGATCATCAGCTTCCCGCTAATGTGTGCCCTGGCAGTCGTCACCGTCTTCGTCTGGCCTACCATCCAGGCCGGTATCCAGGGGCTGCAGGGGGTGATGTTATCGTCCGGAGCCGCCGGTGTCTGGCTGTTCACCTTCCTGGAGCGCATCCTGATCCCGACCGGCCTGCATCACTTCATCTACGGTCCCGTATTCTACGGCCCGGTCGCGGTGGACGGCGGTACCGTTAATCACTGGATCCAGCACATTCCCGACTATGCGGCAAGCAGTGAACCCCTGACCACCCTGTTTCCCCAGGGCGGCCTGATGCTCACCGGCATGGGCAAGGTGTTCGGCTCCATGGGCATCGCCCTGGCTCTCTATGCCACGGCCAGCGCACAAAACAAGAAGATGGTGCTGGGCCTGGTGCTTTCTGCCACCATTACCGCCGTGCTCACCGGCATTACCGAGCCCATAGAGTTTACCTTCCTCTTTATCGCGCCTGTGCTGTTTGCCCTGCATGCCATACTGTCGGCCACCATGGCAACCCTGGCCTACCTGCTGGGGGTATCGGGCAACTTCCAGACCGGACTCATCGACTTCGTGTTCCAGAACTGGTTACCGCTGTTCGGCAACCACGCCGCCACCTATCTGCTGCAGATAGGGCTGGGCCTGTGCTTTACCGGTATCTACTTCGTGCTGTTCCGGGCCCTGATCCTGAAGTTCAACCTGCTGACCCCAGGCCGGGGTGAGGGGAGTGCCAAGCTCTATACCAAGGAGGATTTCAAGAAGCTCAAGTCCGGAGAAAGCCTGGATGGCACCATGGCAGCCGCCTTCCTAGACGGACTGGGCGGCAGCGACAATATCGACAGCCTGACCAACTGCGCTACGCGTTTGCGTATCAAGGTCAAGGATCCGGCCCGGGTGAAGGAAACCGCCTTCTTTCAGGCGTCCGGGGCGGTGAATGTGGTACGCAGTGGCAACAACTTCCAGATCATAGTGGGGCTGTCCGTACCCCAGGTACGGGAAGAAATGCAACTGCTCTGCAAATAGAGCAGGAAAGGGGCACAGGGCTATCTGTGCCCCTTTCCCTCTTGCCAAGAGCGGCGACGGCGATATGATATGAGTTCATTTTAACCGAGAGGCCCGGTCAAAAACCGGTAACTATATGGATTGCTCGCGAAGTTGCTTGCAACTTACCCTTAACTGCTCTGTTCTTTCCTTCTTTTTGCCGTTTCCGGCGTCCGCCGCCCCATCCGGATTTGTCCGCTGCCCCGGCTATACTCAGCTTGCCGGCCTGGCTTGCGCCATTCGCTGATCTGCACCTATCGACACGTATCAAGAGGTAAATCATGGAATTCCTGATGGATCCGTCTATTTGGGCAGGCCTGCTGACGCTGGTGATCCTGGAAATCGTGCTGGGTATCGACAACCTGGTGTTTATTGCCATCCTGGTCAAGAAACTGCCGCCCCACCAGCGCGACAAGGCCCGCATCATCGGCCTGTCGCTGGCGCTGATCATGCGCCTTGGCCTGCTGAGCCTGGTGTCCTGGCTGGTGACCCTGACCAGGCCGTTGCTTACCCTGGGTGAACTGAGTTTCTCCGGGCGGGATCTGATCCTGATGGCCGGCGGCTTCTTCCTGCTGTTCAAGGCGACCATGGAGCTGCACGAGCGGCTGGAAGGCAAGCTGCACGAGGCCGGCACCAGCGTGGCCTACGCGGGCTTCGGGGTGGTTATCGCCCAGATCCTGGTGCTGGACGCGGTGTTTTCGCTCGACTCCATCATTACCGCCGTGGGCATGGTGGACAACCTGGCGGTGATGATGATCGCCGTGGTGCTGGCCATGGTGGTGATGCTGGTGGCGTCCAAACCGCTCACCGAGTTCGTCAACGCCCATCCTACCGTGGTGGTGCTGTGCCTGAGCTTCCTGCTGATGATCGGCTTCAGCCTGGTGGCCGAGGGTTTCGGGCTGCATATTCCCAAGGGCTATCTGTACGCCGCTATCGGTTTCTCGATCCTTATCGAGTTTCTTAATCAGCTGGCCAAGCGCAACTCACAGAAGGCCGAGGCGCGTCTGCCCCTGCGCGAGCGCACCACCCAGGCCATCTTCAATCTGATGGGGGGCGGCAAGAGGGTGGAGGAGGAATCAATTGAGACCCAGCCGCAGGCCCGGGAGCAGGGTTTTGCCGAGGAAGAGCGGCACATGATCAGCGGGGTACTGTCGCTGGCCGAGCGCTCCATCCGCACCGTGATGACGCCCCGGGCCGACATCGTCTGGCTGGACGTGACCGACGATCCCGAGCTGGTGCTGGAAGAGCTGATGGCCTCGTCCCACAGTCAGTTCCCCGTCTGCGAGGGGGAGTTGGACAACCTGTTGGGGGTGGTACGCTCCAAGGAGCTGGTGGCGGGCCTCAAGGAGGGCAAAGCCCTGGCCGAGCTGGCCCAGAACCAGGATCCCATCATAGTGCCGGACAGCATCAGCGTGATCCGCCTGCTCAGCATACTGCGCGAGGCGCGCGGCAACCTGGTGCTGGTGAACGACGAGTTCGGCACCGTGCAGGGGCTGGTGACGCCTCACGATCTGCTGGAGGCCATCGTCGGCGAGTTCCTGGATGAGGACGAGATCCCGGAAGTGCTGGCCCAGGAAGACGGCTGGCTGGTGAAGGGCAGCACCGATCTGCACTACCTGGAGCAGGTGCTGGCGCGCAAGGGACTGGTGGACCCGGACAACGACTACGCTACCCTGGCGGGGATGCTGCTGGCCTGGAGCGGCCAGTTGCCGGAGCCGGGCGCGGTGTTCGAGCGCGAGGATCTGCGCTTCGAGGTGACGGAAGTGGAAGACTTCCGCATCGCCCAGGTACGCATTACTCCCCTTACCGCCTGAGCAAGGGCGGTGTCGTAACCTGCCCTGGACCCCCGCCTTCGCGGGGGAGACGGGGTAGGGTGCCTGCGCGGGGGTGACCATCAATATCGCGGGGATGGCTACAATACCGCCTCTATGGCGGTTTTCAGTTTTTCGTCCTCCGGCTTGGTCAGGCTGGAAAACACCGCCGTGACCCGGCCTTCCCGATCGATCACGTATTTGTAGAAGTTCCAGCGCGGCGCCTTGCCGCTCTGGCGGGCGATCTCCTTGAAGATGGGGTGGGCGTCGTCGCCTCGCACCTTGATGGGTGCGACCATGTCGAAGGTGACCCCGAAGTTCACGTAGCAGACTTCCGCCGTCTTGGCCTGGTCGTCGGCTTCCTGGCGGAAGTCGTGGGAGGGAAAGCCCACCACCTTCAGCCCCTGGTCCCGGTAACGCTGGTGCAGCGCCTCCAGCCCCTCGAACTGGCCGGTAAAGCCGCAGAAGCTGGCGGTGTTCACCACCAGCAGCGGCTGGCCGGCGAACTGGCGCATGTCCACCGTCTCGTTCGAGTGCAGCCGGGGTAGCCGGTGTTCAAACAGGGCGCCGGTGTCCGGCTGTGCCGCGGTTGCCGTCTGGCACAGCAGCAGGCCACACAGGCCGCTGAACAGTTTTTTCATCTCGATCACTCCCTGATGGTCCATGGGCATGGTTTAAGGTTACAGCCACAAAGACCCTGGCGGATAAAAAATGCTTGCAGCGGGGTGACGATGGGGATGAATTGTGATGTTATATTATAACTAAAATAGTTGTTCTCATTCGTATCCACTGTTCAGGTAGCCCCCATGATGCCACTGCGATCTTCTCTGCTCGGCGCCGGCCTGCTGGCCGTTGCCGCCTCCACCCATGCCACCGAAGGGGTGCTCGACATCGTCGCGCCCTGGGAAGTCGGCAGTACCGATCCTTCCAAGGCCGGCTATGTCTATACCCGGCTGCAGATCGGTGAAACCCTGGTGGAGGTGGACAACCAGGGCCATCCCCAGCCCAGCCTGGCCGAGAGCTGGACGGTTTCCGACGACCAGCTGAGCTGGCGTTTCGCCCTGCGGCCGGGCGTGCTCTTCCACGACGGCAGCCCGCTTACCGCCGAGGTGGCGGCCAAGGCGCTGCAACTGTCCCTGGCCAAGCCCGGCATGCTGACCGAGGCGCCGATAGCGGCCATTACCGCCGAGGGGGATGAGCTGCTGATCCGCCTGAACAGCCCCTTCACGCCCTTGCCGGCGCTGCTGGCCCACAGCTCCGCCCAGATACTGGCGCCCGCCTCCTACAACGAGGCCGGCGAGGCCACCCAGGTGATCGGCACCGGCCCCTACCGTATCGAGCAGTTGCAGATGCCGCAAAAGCTGACTGCCGTCGCCTTCAACGACTACTGGGGCGAGGCGCCCGCCATCGAACAGATCAGTTACCTGGCCGCCGGCCGGGGCGAGACCCGGGCGCTGATGGCGGAAAGCGGCGACGCCGACATCGTCTTCACCCTGGATCCGGCCAGCCAGGCCCGGCTGCAGCGCAACAACCGGCTCAGCGTGCATTCCGAGCCCATTCCCCGCACCGTGACCCTTAAAGTGAACGCCGGCCACCCCTTCCTGGCCGAGCCCGAGGCCCGGCGGG
Organism: Zobellella denitrificans; assembly: GCF_002237365.1. GTDB lineage: Bacteria > Pseudomonadota > Gammaproteobacteria > Enterobacterales > Aeromonadaceae > Oceanimonas > Oceanimonas denitrificans. The sequence goes on along the minus strand of NZ_NMUO01000119.1, from coordinate 1,124 downwards.
CCCTGAGCCTGGCGCTGGATCGCACCGGCATGGCCGTGGCCCTGCTGCGCACCCCCGAGGCGGCGGCCAACCAGCTGTTTCCGCCGTCTTTGAACGACTGGCACCTGGGCGAGGTGGCCGGCGCCGAGCGGGATCTGGAGCAGGCCAGGGCCTTGCTGGCCGGCCTGGGCTGGCAGGCGGACGGCAAGGGCATGCTCAGCCGCAACGGCGAACCCTTCAAGCTGACGCTGACCACCTTTGCCGACCGGCCCGAGCTGCCGCTGCTGGCCACCGCCATGCAGGATCAGCTGCGGGAACTGGGCGTGGAGCTGGCGGTCAACGTCACCAACTCCAGCGAAATCCCCGCCGGCCACCGGGACGGCAGCCTGCAACTGGGCCTGATGGCGCGCAACTTCGCGCTGGTGCCGGATCCCCTCGGCACCCTGCTGCAGGACTATGGTCCCGAAGGCGGCGACTGGGGCGCCATGAACTGGCAGTCCCCGCGCCTGGGCGAGATTTTGCAGCAACTGCTGGCACACACCGACGGCGAGACCCTGGCCAGCCTGCGACGGGAAGCCGCCGGCATACTGCACCAGCAGTTGCCGGTGATCCCGGTGGCCTGGTATCAGCAAACCGCCGCCGTCTCCAGCAAGGTCGAGGGCTTCGGCATCGATCCCTTCGAGCGTAACTACAGGGTGAGCGAGATGAGGTGGGCCCAGTGATACCGGTGTTGAGCTACCGGCTGATGCAGGCCGCCCTGGTGGCGCTGATGGTGGGGGTGCTGACCTTTATCCTCACCCATGCCCTGCCCGGGGACATGGCCTTTCGCATCGCCGCCGGCCGCTATGGCTACGACTATGTGAACGCGGCCGCCGCCGCCGCGGTGCGCGCCGAGCTGGGCCTGGACCTGCCCGCCTGGCAGGCCCTGGGCCACTGGCTGTGGGATCTGCTGCGGCTGGATCTGGGCCATTCCCTGGTGAGCGGCGAGGCGGTGGTGGACGAGCTGCACCACCAACTGGGCCACTCCTTCAAGCTGGCCGCCGCCGCCGGGGGGGTGGCGCGGGTGGTGGGCCTGTCTCTTATACAACTCTGGAGCTGCCGGCGAATAGAGCGGGAGAGACGTGAGGGGCGGGGCGCCTCTCCGT
>NZ_NMUO01000118.1 GCF_002237365.1 Zobellella denitrificans | reverse complement strand
GGTGAGGCGTGAGGGGTGAGGGGTGAGGCGTGAGGGGTGAGGCGTGAGGAGTGCGCCTCCCCCCTTACGTCACAACGCCTCCCCCTGGCGGCATTTGTCTGGTAAAATGCCGCCCGTTTTGCTAACAGGTAACGGGCGCGTATGAGCGATAACAGTCAGCTAAAAGTGATTGTCGGCATGTCCGGCGGTGTGGATTCCTCGGTGTCGGCCTGGCTGCTGCAACAGCAGGGCTACCAGGTGGAAGGCCTGTTCATGAAGAACTGGGAAGAAGACGACACCGACGAGTACTGCTCCGCCGCCGAGGATCTGCGCGATGCCCAGGCGGTGTGCGACAAGCTCGGCATCGAGCTTCACACCATCAACTTCGCCGCCGAGTACTGGGACAACGTGTTCGAGCACTTCCTGGCCGAGTACCAGGCCGGGCGCACGCCCAACCCGGACATCCTGTGCAACAAGGAAATCAAGTTCAAGGCCTTCCTGGAATTCGCCGCCGAGGATCTGGGCGCCGACTATATCGCCACCGGCCACTACGTGCGCCGCAGCTTCGACAGTCAGCCCAAACTGCTGCGCGGCCTCGACGGCAACAAGGATCAGAGCTACTTCCTCTATACCCTGAGCTCCCGGCAGGTGGCCAAGAGCCTGTTCCCGGTGGGCGAGCTGGAAAAGCCCGAGGTGCGCCGCATCGCCGAACAGCTCGGCCTGGTGACCGCCAAGAAGAAGGACTCCACCGGCATCTGCTTTATCGGCGAGCGCAAATTCCGCGACTTTCTGGCCCGCTACCTGCCCGCCCAGCCGGGCAACATTGAAACCGTGGCCGGCGAGGTCATTGGCACGCACCAGGGGCTGATGTACCACACCCTGGGCCAGCGCAAGGGCCTTGGCATCGGCGGCCTCAAAAACGCCACCGACGATCCCTGGTATGTGGTGGACAAGGATCTGGAGCGCAACGTGCTGGTGGTGGCCCAGGGCGATCATCCCCGTCTCTATTCCCATGGCCTTATCGCCCGCCAGCTGCACTGGGTGGACCGCCAGCCGGTCACGGCCCCCATGCGCTGTACGGTGAAAACCCGCTACCGCCAGGCCGACATTCCCTGCCTGGTGGAGCCGGTGGACGCCGACACCATCAGGGTGACCTTCGACAGCCCCCAGGCCGCGGTGACGCCGGGACAGTCCGCCGTATTCTACCAGGGCGAGGTCTGCCTGGGCGGTGGCATTATCGAAACCCGATTCAGTCAGGAGCAAGCGTGAGCAAGAGTCTGGAAAATCAAACCCTGGCCTTCGCCGGCATCTGCCAGGCGGTCAGCCTGGTGCAGCAGGTGGCCCGCCAGGGCAGCATTGAAGATAAAGAGGTGTTCAAGGCCACCCTCAACAGCATTCTGGTCACCGATGCCGAGCGCTCGGAAGACATTTACGGCGGTCATCCCCAGTTGCATCTGGGCTACCAGACCCTGATAGAACAATTGAGCACCGACAGCGCCCAGAAAAACGCCGAACTCACCCGCTACCTGGTGGGCCTGGTGGCGCTGGAGCGCAAGCTGGCCCGCCGCCGCGACCTGCTGTCCATGCTGGGCGAGCGCATCAGCCAGGTCAAGCGCCAGCTGCACCACTTCGAGCTGCTCGACGAGCAGGTGCTGGCCAACCTGGCGAGCATCTACAGCGACATCATCAGCCCCCTGGGGCCGCGCATCCAGGTGGCGGGCAACCCCGGCTACCTGCAGCAGCCCCTGGTGCAGCACCAGATCCGCGCCCTGCTGCTGGCCGGCATCCGCAGCGCGGTGCTGTGGCGCCAGCTCGGCGGCAAGCGCCGCCATATCCTGTTTTCGCGCAAGCGGCTGGTGGCCCAGGCCCAGGCCGCGCTGCGCTATTAAGCTATCCTTAGTTACCCCCAACCTTCAGGAGTCCTTGTTCATGGAATTGTCAGCATTAACGGCCATTTCCCCGGTCGATGGCCGTTACGGCAGCAAAACTGAGGCGCTGCGCGCCATTTTTTCCGAGTTCGGTCTGTTGCGTTTCCGCGTGGAAGTGGAAGTCCGCTGGCTGCAGGCCCTGGCCGAGCATGCTGAAATCACCGAGGTGCCCGCCCTGTCCGCCGAGGCCAATGCCCTGCTCGACCGCATTGTCGCCGAGTTCAACGAGGCCGACGGCCAGCGCATCAAGGACATCGAACGCACCACCAACCATGACGTGAAGGCGGTGGAATACTTCCTGAAGGAAAAGGTCGAGGCCCTGCCCGAGCTGGCGGCGGTGAGCGAGTTCATCCACTTCGCCTGCACCAGCGAGGACATCAACAACAACGCCCACGCCCTGATGCTGAAGGCCGCCCGGGAAGAAGTGATCGCCCCCTACTGCCGTGAGCTTATCGATGCGGTCAAGCAGCTGGCCCGCCAGTACCGGGACGTGCCCATGCTGAGCCGCACCCACGGTCAGCCCGCCTCGCCCACCACCCTGGGCAAGGAAATGGCCAACGTGGCCTACCGGCTGGAGCGCCAGTTCAAGCAGATCCTGGCGGTGGAGCTGCTGGCCAAGATCAACGGCGCCGTGGGCAACTACAACGCCCATATGTCCGCCTATCCGGAAGTGGACTGGCACACCTTCGCCGAGCGCTTCGTCACCCGCCTGGGCCTGACCTGGAACCCCTACACCACCCAGATCGAGCCCCACGACTACATTGCCGAGCTGTTCGACGCCCTGGCCCGCTTCAACACCATCCTCATCGATTTCGATCGGGATATCTGGGGCTACATCTCCGTGGGCTACTTCAAGCAGCGTACCGTGGCCGGTGAAATCGGCTCCAGCACCATGCCCCACAAGGTCAACCCCATCGACTTCGAAAACTCCGAAGGCAACCTGGGCCTGGCCAACGCCGTGTTCAACCACCTGGCCGCCAAGCTGCCCATCTCCCGCTGGCAGCGGGATCTGACCGACAGCACGGTGCTGCGCAACCTGGGCGTGGCGGTGGGCTATTCGCTTATCGCCTACCAGGCCACCCTCAAGGGCATCAGCAAGCTGGAAGCCAACCCCCAGGCGCTGGCCGACGATCTGGATCAGAACTGGGAAGTGCTGGCCGAGCCGGTGCAGACGGTGATGCGCCGCTACGGTATCGAAAAGCCCTACGAGAAGCTCAAGGAGCTGACCCGCGGCAAGCGGGTGGACGCCGAGGGCATGCGCGCCTTTATCGACGGCCTGGAGCTGCCCGAGCCGGTGAAGGCCGAGCTGAAAAAGCTGACCCCGGCCAACTACATCGGCCGCGCCATCAAACTGACCGACGAGCTGAAGTAACAGCGTAATGGGTTAGGTGACAGGGGTGAGGCGTAATCCTCACCCCTCACCCCTCACCCCTCACCATCATTCCCTCCCCCGCCGCGCCTTGGCATAATACTTCGCTATTCTTTAAGCATCCTTCCCACTCCGGCAGGCCCCCATGCACAGCGCACTCAAACTGGATATAGAACACTTTCTCGCCCACGACTGGCAACGCCGGCCATTGCTGATCAAGGCCGGCCTGCCCGGTTTCGAGGATCCGCTCAGCCCGGACGAGCTGGCCGGACTGGCACTAGAGCCACACATCGAGTCCCGCCGGGTATGGCGCGAAGCCGGGCGCTGGCAGGCGGAGACCGGCCCCTTCGACAGCTACGATCACCTGGGCGAAAAAGACTGGACCCTGCTGGTACAGGCGGTCAACCAGTGGCATCCGGCGGTGCAGGACATCGCCGAGGAATTCCGCTTTATCCCCGGCTGGCGCTTCGACGACGTCATGGTGAGCTTCTCCACCCCGGGCGGCGGTGTCGGCCCCCATATCGATCAGTACGGCGTTTTTATCATCCAGGGTGAAGGCCGTCGCCACTGGCGGGTGGGCAAACAGCAACGCCTGAAGGAGTTTGCCGCCCACGGCGCCCTGCGCCATTGCGAAGCCTTCGAGGCGGAGATCGACGAGGTGCTGGAGCCCGGCGACATCCTCTATATCCCCCCCGGCTGCCCCCACGAAGGTTATGCGGTGACGCCGGCGCTCAACTATTCGGTGGGCTTTCGCGCCCCCGACGCCCGGGATCTGATCTCGAGCTTCGCCGACCACCTGCTGGCCCACGAGACGACCAGCCGTCGCTTCGACGATGCGGGCATGGCGCCGGCACGGGCCCACGGCCGTATCGATGCCACCGCCCTGGCCCAGGTCAAGGCGCTGATGACGGAGCTGCTGGATGACCCAGCCCGCCTGGCCGACTGGTTCGGCGAGATGATGTCGGAAGCCAAGCACGATCTGGATCTGGAGCCGGCCGAGCCGGCCTACAGCCTGGAGGAGCTGGTGCTGCGCCTGGATCACGGCGATCACCTCTATCGCCTGGGCGGCGTGCGCTGCTTTTATCATGAAGGCAGCGAGCAGCTGTTCTACCTGGACGGCGATCGCTACCAACTGGCCGAGCCCGATGCGGACGCCATCGCCCTGCTGTGCGACCAGGCCCGCATCTGCGGCCCGGAAGTGGCCTGCCTGAAGGATCCCAAGGTGTTGCTGGAAGTGCTGCTGCCGCTGGTCAACCAGGGTTACTGGTACTTTGAGGAAGATGAAGAGGAATGAGGCGTGAGGCGTGAGGTGTGAGGTGTGAGGTGTGAGGTGTGAGGTTATTCCTCTTTACGCCTCACACCCAACCCCTTGCCCCTCACCGGCTTACGACAGCTCGTCGAAGGCGGGATGATAGGTCACCAGCCCCTTGGGCGGGGGCTGCTTCAGGGGCAACGCCATAAAGGCATCGCCTGCATCCGGGTAGATGCTGTGCAATTGCAGCTCACGCGCCGGCCTGAAGCCAAAACGGCCGTAAAAGGCCGGATCGCCCAGCACCACTATGCCGGCCCAGTCCAGCTCGTTGGCGGCGTTGATCGCCTCCTTGATCATCTCCGAGCCCACCCCCTGGCGCTGGCAGTCGGGCCAGACGCTCACCGGCGCCAGCCCCAGCCAGCCCAGGTCCTCGCCGTCGATCAGCACCGGGCTCATGGCCAGATGACCGATAACGGCACCTTCGTATTCGGCCACCTGGCTGACGCTGATGGCGCCCTGCTCGCGCAATGCCAATACCAGATCCGCTTCGGCCGGCCGGTCGAAGGCGGCATACACCACTTCGTCGATATCGTCGCCGTCACCGGGACGTTCGGTTCTGAATATCAGCATAAGGACTCCTATGGCGCCAGTCTATCTATGGTCCAGCCGTCGCCGCTGCGTTGATAGAGAAAACGGTCGTGCAGGCGGTTGGCTCCGCCCTGCCAGAACTCGACACTGTCGAAGTGCACCCGGAAGCCGCCCCAGAAGCTCGGCAGGGGCACCTCGCCGCTGGCAAATTTCTGCTTCATTTCCAGGAACTTGGCTTCCAACAGGCCACGGGCGGAAATACGGGAAGACTGCTGCGATACCCAGGCGCCGATCTGGCTGTCCTTGGGCCGGCTGCTGAAGTACTTCATTACCTCGACCGTGGACAGTTTTTCGACCTGGCCGGTGATATGCACCTGCCGTTCCAGGCTGTGCCAGGGAAACAGCAGGCTGATGCGGGGATTCCGGGCCAGTTGGCCCGCCTTGCGGCTGCCCATGTTGGTGTAGAACACGAAGCCCCGTTCGTCCGCGTGCTTGAGCAGCACGATGCGCTGGAAGGGTTGCCCCCGTTCGTCCACCGTGGCCACCACCATGGCGGTAGGATCGGCCAGGCCGGCGGCGATGGCCTGCTTCATCCAGGTTTCGAACAGGCCGAGGGGCTCTGCCGGCAGATCTTTGCGGCGCAAACCGCCCTGCAGGTATTCCCGCCGGTAGTCAGCCAATTCCATAGATAGGGTCTCTCATGTATCGGAGGGTAGCCGCTATTGTGCGTTGACCGCCGGGGATTGGCAAGCCGGGCCACGCCTGTCGCCAGTTGAGCCTGAGGCCGGCCGTCCACACGACAAAGAGCCCCCGCCGGCGGCAAAAAATGCTAGAATCCGCCCCGTTCACCCCTTATCAGCCACCCAGGTCAACAAGAGCATTACACCATGGCGCTACTTATCACCGACAAGTGCATCAACTGCGATATGTAAAGCATCAGAATAAAACACTATCAATATCAGTTGATTAAGACGTTGTGTTACTGGGCGTGTTGCGCGCCATTTCATCCTATTGCGGCTGGTTGCGTGTGCCAGTAACACAAAGCCGGGATCAATCCGATAAAAAAGGGCGCTCACCGCGCCCCTTCCAGTTCCCTCAGTAAATCTTTCTGTGCCCCCGGTGGCAAAGCCTTCACCAGCTGGAACGCCATCTGGGTGGTGGTTTTGGCGCTGGGGTTCAGGCTGTGCCGGTAGCCGGCGCCCACCACCCAGGTGTGGCCGCACTCGGCATCGTTGCACTGGCAATACAGCTCGGTGTAATCCCGGCTCAGGCGGTTGGTTTTTGTTATCCGCCCCTTACTTCCGCACTCTCTGCAGTAAACCCGCATGTTTAAAACTCCCCCGAGTAAACATGCCACCATGATAAAACATCCGGCACCGGATGGCAGCAAACCACTGTTTTTTTATCCAGTTACTCCAGCGTAAACTGCAGGGCCAGCCGCGCCGGGATATCCGGGTCCGAGTTGACCACGTCGGCGATCAGCTCGCACAGCGGCAGCACCTCGTTGCGGGTGTAGACGGCATCGTATTTCTCCGGGTCGCCCAGGCCGCCGGTGTTGGTGGGGATGATGCCGGCCAGCCCCGGCGGAAAGCGGTGCGCGGTGAGCACGTCCTGGGCGCTGATGTTCTTGATGCGGTCGAAGTCGTCCTTGGTGGCGATGTCCCCCACCGGGATCAGCTTCACCCCGTCCGGGTTGCCGTTGGGGATGTTGATAAACAGGCTGCGGAAGTTGCCCACCCCCTTGGAGCTTTGGATCTTCTCCTTCAGCTCTTCTTCCTGGCTTTCGCTCAGGTTGGGGTCGGTGGCGTAGAAGATAAAGCCCATGTGGGCGCCGTTCTGGTAGTACCTGCGCCTGAACAGGGTGGCGTCACGGTTCAGCAGGGCGGACTGGATGCCGCCCAGGTAGTCCGGCAGGCCGTAGATCTGTTGGCGGGGGTCGTACTGGCTCAGGAAGATAACGTCGTCTTCCCGGTAGCGGATCTGCTGGTTGTTGGCCTGCAGCAGCACAAAATCCCCGCTCTTGTGCCGGCGCAGGTACATTGAGGGCAGCGGGTGCAGCCGCACCACCCGCCCCAGGCCGTTGCGGATCTTCAAAAAAGCGGCGTCGCCGAACTGGATCAGGTTGTGGGCAAAGGCCTGCATCTGCACCCGCTTCATGCCCCCGCCGCCCTTGAACTTGCCGGCGATCATGTTGCGCCGGGCATAGAGCAGGGCGCCGTGGTGGGCGTTGGTGTTGGCAATCTGGGCCAGCCCCTGGCGGCTGACCGGGGTGCTCCAGTAGTCGGCGTAATCGTCGTAAAAAAGTTCGGTGTAGTCGGTCAGCCAGCGGCCGGGCTCGATGGCCTCCGGCTCGCCAAAGCTGAACGCAACCAGGTTGTTGGATTGATGGCTGGCTTGCTCGGTCATGCTTGTATGGCCCAGGTTGAGGTGCGTTGGTTGGAGTGGTCCAGCGGCTCGTTGATCACCGCGTGGGCGATGGCGAAAAAGGCGTCGGCGTGGCCGGTGGTGGCGTCCCGCCCCGCCTTGAAGGTCATGGCATTGCCGCTGCCGGTGGTGGTGCGCTTGATGGCCATAAACGCCAGCGGAATGTCCTTGTACAGCCGGTCCCAGCTGATGCGCCCGGCCTCCACCACGTCGATCATCTTCAGCACCAGGCGGTTTTTGCTCTCCACCGAGTAGTGGATGGCGTGCGCCTCGCGCGGGTACTTGGTTTTGATCAGGTCGAACACCCCGGCACCGATGCCGGTGATGTCCACCCCGATGTAGGTCACCCGGTAGCGCTTGAACAGCTTGGCGATTTCGGCCACATGGTGCTGAAAGTTGAGCCCCCGCCAGTGGTGCTTTTCCAGCACCCGGAACGGCTCGCCGGCGACCAGCGGCGGGGCCAGCACCACCAGGGTGGCGTTGTCGCGGGTGCGGCTCGGGTCGTAGCCCAGCCACACCTCGCGGGTACCGAACGGCCGGGCCGCGCGCGGGTCGAAGTCTTCCCACTGGGCGGTGTCGACGCCGCAGCCTTCCAGCTGGTTGAACTTGAACACGCTGGCTTCGTCGTCGACGAACTCGCACATAAACAGGTTGCGGAACACCTCGTCGGCGTATTCGTCGCGCAGCTCGTCAACGTCAATGAGGTTGCAGCCGCTGGCCACCGCGTCTTCCACCGTGATGGCGTAGCGCCATTGCCGATCCGGGCACACCCGGCCGCCGTCCTGGTAGTCGGCCAGGGTCGGGAATTCGATATCCTTGCGGCTGTCCTTGCCGTCCTTCCAATCGGCGCCGGTCCAGAAGCCATAGCCCGGGTGCGACTTGGCCGAGGGGGTGGAGAAGTAGGTTTTCCGCCACCGGCTCTGGGTGGCCATGGCAGAGGCCACGTTGGACAGCTTGGTAAAGCCCGGGATCCAGAAGTATTCGTCGATGTAGACGTTGCCGGAGCGGGACTGGGCGCTGTTGGAGTTGGTGGACAGAAAATGCAGCTCGGCGCCGTTGCTCAGGATGATCGGGTTGCCCGACAGCTCCACCCCCAGGAACTCCCGGGCGATGTTGATGATGTAGGAGCGGAACACCTCGGCCTGGGCCCGGGTGGCGGACAGGAAGATCTGGTTGCCGCCGGTGATGACCGCGTCTTCCAGGGCCTCGCCGGCGAAGTAGTAGGTCATGCCGATCTGGCGGCTTTTCAGGATGTTGCGGGTACGCGGGATGGCCGGGTCGTTCTTGGCCTCGCGGCAGCGCAGCTGATAGCCGAACAGGGTACCCAGCCAGCCCTCGAAGTCTTCGGGCAGCAGCTCGCCGATGTCGTTCTTGCGCTGCTTGCCCTTCTTGCCTTTACCCCCCTTGGCCTGGCCCCCGCCGCGCTTGCCGCGCCGCCCGTTCGGCTCCGGCCATTCATCCGCCGGCACCCCGGCGGCCAGGGCCGCTTCCCGCTCCTTCAGAGCCAGCTCTTTCTCGCGCAGCTGCACCAAGTCTTTCTTCAGCCGCACATGCTGGCCGATCAACCGGTCCAGTTCGTCCAGCTCGGCCGGGGTCTTCTTCTCCCGGGCCAGCAGCAGCTGCACCCGCCGGGCGATGGCGTCTTCCAGCTGCTCGTCGGACAGCAGCGCGTCCCAGCTGTATTTTTCCACCCACTGGTACACCACCCGCGCCGAGTTCAGGCCCAGCTCCTGGGCGATTTCCCGGGGCAGCCAGCGCTTGAGGTAAAGCCCCTTGGCGGCGTTGCGGATTTCTTCGGTGTAGGCCATGGAGGTCCGTGGTGGTGATGAATGCGGCCATCATACCCACCGAAAACCGCCACCTATCGCCATGAAATTCCGAGAAATTCCGATTTCCCGAAAATCGGAATTCGGTGGAACGCCGCCGGATGAAATCCCCTTCACAAGCCCCTAGCCTGTCGCCATCACAGAACACGAGCAGGCACATGAAACCCGATTCACGGTTACGCACAGGCTGGATTTGCATTGCCACCGAGGGCAACAGCGTCGACGGGCGCTTTATCTCCCGCGAGTGGCTGACCGACATGGCCGAAACCTACGACCCGGACCACTACACCGCGGTCATCTGGCCGGATCATGACAAGTGGCAAGCCATGGGCACGGTGGAAGCGCTCAAGGCCGAGCAGGTAGACGGCAAGATGAAGCTGTTCGCCATCCTTCGCCCGACCCGGGATCTGATCTACTACAACCAGCTTGGCCAGTACCAGTTCTGCAGCATCGAGCCCCTGGAGCAATTCGCCGGCGGCGACAAAACCTACCTGGGCGGCCTGGGCGTGACCGACATGCCGGCCAGCACCGGCACCACCCGCATGCAGTTCAGTGCCAAGGACAAAGCCCCCAAGCTCATCGGCGAAAGCCAGCCGCTCAGCCTGGCCGAGCTGGCCGACCGCGAGCAGGAAGCCGGCATGTTCAAAAAATTCATGGCCTGGTTCAAAACCCAGGAATCCGCCGCTCCCCAAGAACCAACCCCCGAGGATCCAGCAATGGACAAAGAGCAGTTTAACGAGCTGAAAGGCCTGATTGGCGGCTACGCCCTCGCCGCCGACACCGACGGCCACCACGGGGGGGGAGACAAACCCCGCGCCCCCATCACCCCCGCGCCGGACGCCCCGGCCGCGGCGGCCCGGC
>NZ_NMUO01000117.1 GCF_002237365.1 Zobellella denitrificans | reverse complement strand
GGCCAGCTCGCGGATGGCGGCCAGCTCGCAGCCGCTCAGGCGCAGCTCCGGCGGCGGCGCCCGGTAGCCCTGGTCGAGGGTGAGCAGGGCGGTAAAAGCCTGGTCGCTCACCGGCGCCACCTGGTAGCGCAGCAGGAAGCGGTCGTACAGGGCGTTGAGTTCGGCTCCCTCCGGCAGCTCGTTGCTGGCGGCGATCACCGACACCAGGGGCACCTCCCGCCGCTCGTTGCCGTTGTCGAAACGGCGCTCGTTGAGCAGGGTGAGCAGGCTGTTGAGGATGGCGCTGTTGGCCTTGAAGATCTCGTCGATAAAGGCGATGGAGGCCTCGGGCAGGTAGCCCCTGGTCTGGCGCAGGTAGCGGTCCTGCTCCAGCGCCTTGATGGACAGGGGGCCGAACAGCTCCTCGGGCACCGAGAAGCGGGTCAGCAGCCGTTCGAAGTAGGCGCCGTCGGCGAGCAGGGTGTGCAGCCGGCGGGACAGCTCGCTCTTGGCGGTGCCGGGCGGGGCCAGCAGCAGCAAGTGCTCGCCGGAAAGCGCCGCCAGCAGCGCCAGCCGGGCCGGGGTGTCCCGCTCCAGCAAGCCCTGCTGCAACTGTTCAATCAATGCCGCGATACGGGGTTTTACGTCCATGTGCCAGACCTGCAAGTAAATTGTATTAAAAATATTTTTACATTGTACTCAAAAATACCGTACAGGCCAGCGGAGCGCGGAGGAAAGGCGCTCCCTTCGCCAGGCTTACCCCCGCCGCAGCACCAGCCGGGGCTCGCCCGGGCCGAAATAGGCCTCGTCCCGGCGTTCCTCCACAAAACCCAGGGCGAGGTAAAGCCCCAGCGCCGGGTTGTCCGGCGCCACCGTCAGCCGCACCGAGCGGCAACCGCCCGCCTCCAGCGCCGCCAGGGCCTGTTGCAACAGCGCCTTGCCGAGGCCCCGCCCCCGGCAGGATCCGGCCACCGCCAGGGACAGTATCCAGCCCTCGCCGGGGGCCGCCCCCGTCCCGCCCAGGCAGTAGCCCGCCAGTTCGCCCTCTTCCCCTTCCGCCACCAGCAGATAGGCCGGCCACAGATCCAGCGCCTGGCGAAAGAAAAAATCCGGATAACAGTGGCTGCCGAAGGCGGCTCGCTCCAGGGCATCAATGGCCGCGAGATCCCCCCTGGTTGCCGTTCTGACCGACATATGCACTCCCGTAAAGTCTAATGGCCGCACTGGCGGCTGGTCCAAAAGGGCCGATGGTGCCTTCTCCCGGGCAACGGTGCAATACGGCCGTTGCCCTCGCCCTTTCCGGCTAAAAAACCACCACTCCGGCCCCATGCACTAAGCTCTAATAGAGACTGTATTGGAGCTGGATATGATGAACTGGCGCGGCCTGTTACTGCTGTTGTTGTTGCTGGGCATGCCGGCCCTGGCCCAGGAACGCTACTGGCAACTGGACATCAAGGGGGCCATCGGCCCCGGCACCTCGGACTTTATCGTGACCGAACTGCAACAGGCCCAGTTGGACCGTCCCGCCTTCCTGCTGCTGACCATGGACACTCCCGGCGGCCTCTACAGCGCCACCCGCGACATCATCAGCGCCATGCTCGAATCCCGGCTGCCGGTGGTGGTCTATGTTTCCCCCGGCGGCGCCCGGGCCGCCTCGGCCGGCACCTATATCCTCTATGCCAGCCATGTGGCGGTCATGGCCCCGGGCACCCACCTGGGCGCCGCCACCCCGGTGCAGATAGGCCCTCCCGGCAGCACCGAGCGGCCACGGGACCAGGCGGAAGACAAAGAGAAAGAGGACGACCGCCCCGCCTCCGACGGCGGCGCCATGGAGCGCAAGACCCTGAACGACGCCGTGGCCTATATCAAGTCGCTGGCCCAGTTGCGCGGGCGCAACGCCGACTGGGCCGAACAGGCGGTGCGCGAAGCCGCCACCCTCACCGCCTCCGAGGCCCTGGAGCAGGGGGTCATCGAGCTGGTGGCGGTGGACATTCCCGAACTGCTGCAGGCCCTGGACGGACGGGAAATCAGGCTCCACGACAAGCCCTATACCTTCGCCACAACGGGGCTGCTGGCCGAGCAGCGCCAGCCCGACTGGCGCCAGCGCTTCATCATGATCATCACCAACCCCAATATCGCCTACCTGCTGATGCTGGTGGGCATGTACGGCATACTGCTGGAATTCTACAGCCCCGGCTTCGGGGTGGCCGGGGTGACCGGCGCCATCTGCCTGCTGCTGGCGCTGCTGGCGCTGCAGATGCTGCCGGTGAGCACCGCCGGCCTGGCCCTGCTGTTGCTGGGGCTGGCGCTGATGGTGGGCGAGGCCCTGTCGCCCAGTTTCGGCATTCTCGGTGGCGGCGGCCTGGTGGCCTTCGCCATCGGCTCGGTACTGCTGTTCGATACCCCGGATCAGGCGTTCCGGGTCGCCTGGCCCTTCGTGGCCGCCTTCACCCTGTTCTCGCTCACCCTGGTCCTGGTGGTGGTGCGGCTTATCGTGAAGCAGCGCCGGGCCGCCCCCGTGTCCGGCACCGCCGCCATGGTCGGCGAGCAGGGCATCGCCCTCACCCCCATCGACCCCACCGGCACCGTGCTGGTGCAGGGCGAACGCTGGCAGGCCCACAGCCGGCATCCCATAGCCCCGCACCAGGCGATCGTCGTGCTGGCGGTGGAAGATCTTACCCTCAACGTGGCCCCCCTGGAGGAGACCCAGTCATGATGATCGATTTTCTGTATTTTCAACTGCTGATCGTGATCCTGGTGGTCATGCTGCTCAGCAGCATGTTCCGCATCCTGCGCGAGTACGAACGGGGCGTGATCTTCCTGCTCGGTCGCTTCTACAAGATAAAGGGGCCCGGCCTTATCCTGGTGATCCCCTTCGTGCAGCAAATGGTCCGGGTGGATCTGCGTATCGTCACCATGGACGTACCCTCCCAGGATCTGATCTCCAAGGACAACGTCACGGTGCGGGTCAATGCGGTGCTCTATTTCCGGGTGCTGGATCCGCAGAAGGCCATCATCAACGTGGAAAACTACCTGGAGGCCACCAGCCAGCTGGCCCAGACCACCATGAGATCCGTACTCGGCCAGCACGAACTGGACGAGATCCTCTCGGCCAGGGATACCCTCAATGCGGATCTGCAGCGCATCCTGGATCAGAGCACCGACAACTGGGGCATCAAGGTGACGGCGGTGGAAATCAAGCACGTGGATCTCGATGAATCCATGATCCGCGCCATCGCCCGCCAGGCGGAAGCCGAGCGGGCCCGGCGGGCCAAGGTGATCCACGCCACCGGCGAACTGGAAGCGTCCAAGCAGTTGCTGGAAGCCGCCCATATCCTGGCCCAGCAGCCCGAGGCCATCCAGTTGCGCTACCTGCAGACCCTGACCGAGGTGAGCAGCGAGAACAGCAAGATCATCGTCTTCCCCCTGCCGATGGAGCTGGGGCAGATACTGCAGCGCCTGGCGGGGCAGCATAATCCGACGGATCCCAAGTCGCCGAGCGAGATGACCTGAGGACGGCGCCCGACACTTCACACCGCGGGTGTTTTGGGCCAGAATAACCGGCATTTCAGATGAATCATTGGTGAGGCGCCATGTTATTGCCTTCCGCCTACGGGCAGGGTGACACTTCCTTCCAGGCCGCCGGTGGCGAAGCCGGCCTGCGCCGCCTGGCCGAGGCCTTCTATGCCGCCATGGAACGTCGCCCCGACGCCGCCCTGATCCGTGCCATGCATCCGGACAACCTCGACGAGAGCACCGACAAGCTGGCCCGCTTCCTGTGCGGCTGGCTGGGCGGCCCGCCCCGCTACCGGGAGAAATACGGCCCCATCAGCATACCCCGGGCCCACGCCCACCTGGACATAGGCCCTGCCGAGCGCGATGCCTGGCTGGCCTGCATGGCCGAGGCGCTGGCGACTCAGGACTACGCCGAGGATTTCAAACAGTATCTGCTGCGCGCCCTCGCCGTGCCCGCCGAACGCTGTCGTACCCGGGACTGAGCCCCCTGCCGGAAACGGCGCTGGCCGGCGCCGTTCCTCCCCGCTTTTTTCCCCGATAACGCGGAATATCCCCGTGCGCAGCCGCTAGAATACGAGGCTCCGTTAATCGCCATCGGGGTCCTCGCCCTCGATGCCTCGTTCGCCACAGGGACTGTCTCATGAAAACAACCCTCCGCCTTCTCCTGCTGGGCAGCGGCCTCGGCCTGTTCGCCGCCGGTGCCCAGGGCTCCACCCTGGAGCAGATCCAGCGCTCCGGTGAATTCCGCTTCTGCTTCGAATCCGGCTACATGCCCTTCGAAATGACCGACAAGGGCGGCGACTTTATCGGCTTCGACATCGATATCGCCAAGGCCATGGCCAGGTCGGTCAACGTCGAGTTCGTGCCGGTCAACACCGGCTGGGACGGCATCATCCCCGCCCTGCAGACCAACAAGTGCGATCTGATCCTGGGCATGACGGTCACCCCCGAGCGCAACCTCAGCGTCAACTTCGCCGAGCCCTATTTCGACGCCGGCCAGACGGTACTGATCCGCCCGGCACTGGCCGACAGCATCGACTCCTATCGCCAGCTGAACGATGAAAACTACACCGTCACCGCCCAGCTCGGCACCACCGGCGAATACGCCATCAAGCGCCACCTGGGCCGGGCCAAGGTGCGGCTGTTCGAAAGCTCCGCCGACGCCGCCCAGGAAGTGGCCAACGGCCGGGCCGACGCCTTCGTCTACGACATCAGCTACAACGCCGTCTACGCCGCCCAGAACCCGAGCCGGCTGGTGCACCTGGACCAGGCCTTCACCTACGGTCCGCTGGGCTGGGCGGTGCGTAAAGGCGACGGGGACTTCCTCAATTTCCTCAACAACTACCTGCGCCAGATCCGGGAAGACGGCAGCTACGACCGGCTCTACCACAAGTGGTTCAAGAGCGACGCCTGGGTCGGCCGGGTACAGTAATCCTCTGGTTGTTGCCGGCGGCCCGGGCCGCCGGCGGGTTTGACGGGAACGAATATGCAGACTGCCAAACAGCGCTGGCTGTGGAACGGGGTCTTTGTGGGCGTGGTGCTCATGCTGGCCGGCGCCCTCTACTGGTCCACCCAGAGCATCGACTACCACTGGCGCTGGGAGCGGGTATTGCCCTATGTGGTGGACAGCTCGCCCCAGTCCATCCGCGCCCCCTTCGACGGCCAGGCCGAACTGGGCGATGACGGCCGTACCCTGACCCTGGTGTCCGAACACGGCGACGCGCCCCTGGTGCTGGACGGCTTCAGTACCCTGCTGGTGGCGGACGGCGATCTGCTGTTCGAAGGGGACGAAGTCGCCAGGCTCGACAGCCTGCGCGCCGGCCCCATCCTCCATGGCATGGTGATGACGCTGCAACTGTCGGTGGTGTCATTGCTGTGCTCCATCCTGCTCGGCCTGGGGTTGGGCCTGGGACGGCTGTCCGCCAACCCGGCCCTGCGCCGGCTGTGCATCCTCTATATCGAGATCATCCGCGGCACCCCGTTGCTGGTACAGATCTTCATCATCTACTTTTTCGTCGGCACCGTGCTGTCCCTGGATCGCTTCACCGCCGGCGCCACCGCCCTCACCCTGTTCAGCGCCGCCTATGTGGCGGAGATCATCCGCGCCGGCATCCAGGCGGTGCCGGTGGGGCAGATGGAGGCGGCCCGCTCCCTCGGCATGAGCTACGGCCGGGCCATGGTCGAGGTGGTGCTGCCCCAGGCGCTCAGGCGCAGCCTGCCGGCCCTGGCCGGCCAGTTCATCAACCTGATCAAGGACTCCTCCCTGGTGTCGGTGATCTCCCTCACCGACCTGACCAAGGCCGGCCGGGAAGTGGTGTCCTCCACCTTCGCCCCCTTCGAGGTGTGGTTCACCGTGGCCCTGCTCTACCTGGTGATGACGGCGTCCCTGTCCTGGCTGGTGCAACGGCTGGAACGGCGCCTGTCGGCGGGACACTAGGAGGCCCCATGCAGATAAAACACGCAGAAACCATGCTCCACGCCCACCGGGTCGACAAGGTGTTCGACAACGGCTGCCGGGCGCTCAGCCAGGTGTCGGTGACCCTTCGCCGCGGGGAAGTGGTGGTGATCGTCGGCCCCTCGGGGTCGGGCAAGTCCACCTTCCTGCGCACCCTCAACCGGCTGGAAAGCATCAGCGCCGGGCGCATCGAACTCGAAGGCATCGACATTCATGCCCGCAGCACCAACGTCAACCGGCTCAGGGAGCGGGTGGGCATGGTGTTCCAGGGCTTCAACCTCTTCCCCCACAAGACCGCCCTGCAAAATGTGATGCTGGCTCCGCTCAAGGTGGCCCGGCGTCCCCGTGCCGAGGTCGAGCAGCAGGCTCGGGGCCTGCTGGCCAAGGTGGGCCTGGCCGAGCGCATGGACCACTACCCCGCCCAGCTGTCCGGCGGCCAGCAACAGCGGGTGGCCATCGCCCGGGCCCTGTGCATGCAGCCGCAGATCATGCTGTTCGACGAGCCCACCTCGGCGCTGGATCCGGAAATGGTGGGGGAAGTACTGGAGGTGATGAAGAGCCTGGCCCGGGACGGCATGACCATGGTGGTGGTCACCCACGAGATGGGCTTCGCCCGGGAAGTGGCCGACCGGGTGCTGTTTATGGCCGACGGCCTGTTGCTGGCCGAAGACACCCCGGACGGCTTTTTCAACCGCCCCGCCCACCCGCGGTTGCGGCAGTTCTTATCGCAGATCCTCTAACCCATCCACCGCCTCGCCGGTGTTGTTCAAGGTGTGTATGACCAATCCTATTGAAACCCTGCTCGCGCAGTTTCCCCTGGCCATCCTCGACGGCGCCCTGGCCACCGAGCTGGAAAGCCGGGGCTGCGACCTCAAGGATCCGCTGTGGTCGGCCAAGGTGCTGATCGAGCAGCCCGAGCTTATCTACGCCGTTCACCACGACTATTTCGCCGCCGGCGCCGATGTGGCCATCACCGCCAGCTACCAGGCCACCTTCGAGGCCTTCGCCCGCCGCGGGCTGGACGCCGGACAGGCCGCCGGCCTGATGCAGCGGGCGGTGCAACTGGCGGTGGCGGCGCGGGACGACTTCTGGCAAGGATTGAGCGCCGAACAGCGCGCCCTGCGTCCCCGCCCCCTGGTGGCGGCCTCGGTCGGCCCCTACGGCGCCATGCTGGCGGACGGCTCCGAATACCGGGGCCATTACGAGCTGGATGAAGCCGGCCTGATGGCCTTTCACCGCCCCCGGCTGGAGGTGCTGCTGGCGGCCGGCGCCGACCTGCTGGCCTGCGAGACCCTGCCCTGCCTGAGCGAGGCCCGGGCCCTGGCCCGGCTGATGGAAGCCCATCCCGGCGCCTGCGGCTGGATCAGCTTCAGTTGCCGGGATGGGGAACACAACAGCCAGGGCGAGCGGCTGCGCGACTGCGTCACGGCCCTGGCCCCCTTCGACTCGGTGGTGGCGCTGGGCCTCAACTGCACCGCCCCCGAGCACGTGCCCGGGCTGCTGCAATCGGTGCGGGGCGCCACCGCCAAGCCGCTGCTGGTCTACCCCAACTCCGGCGAGCAGTACGACGCCGGCCACAAGTGCTGGCACGGCCCGGCCGACAGCGAACAGTTCGCCCTGGCCGCCGGACGCTGGCAGCGGGAAGGCGCCGCCCTTATCGGCGGCTGCTGCCGCACCTCGCCGGCGGACATCGCCGCCGTGGCCGCCCTGCTGCGCCCGGCGGCGGGATAAGGGTCAGAGCGGCAGGGGCAGCCCGGGTTTTAGCACATTGAGCACCACATTGGTGTTCATGCGCTTGATTTCCGGGAACTGGCTCATGGTGGCTTCGGCGATGGCGTCGAATTCGGTCACGTCCCGCGCCAGGATCACCGCCACCAGATCCACCGCGCCGGTCACGTAGAAAATCTGCTGAAAGGCGTCCTGGCCCTGGGCCCAGCGCATGAACCTGTCCATCACCGGGTAGTTTTCCCGCTCGATTTCCAGGCCGACGATAAAGGTCATCAGGTTGTCGAGCTTGCGGTTGTCGACCACCGCCACGTCGGCGCTGATCACCCGGCTCTGGCGCAGCCGCTTCAGCCGCCGCTGCACCGCCGACGGCGACAGCCCTATCTCTTCGGCGATGACTTCGCTGCGGGTCAGGCAGTTGCGCTGCACGATGGCGAGTATTTTGCGATCGAATTGGTCGAGGTTGTCACTCATTGCCGGCTGGATCCCGTCGGATGGTTGAAGCCATAAATACGGCTGGACGGCTATTCTAAATAACTCGGCGATCCGGCTCAACCATTGAGAAACACAAAGGCGGCCCCCCGGCCGCCTTTGTTAAGCACAAGAGCTCAAACCCGGTTCAGCCCTGGGTGTCCAGCGGCTCGAAGCTTTTCACCAGTTCGTCCAGGGCCTTGATCTGGGCCAGGAAGGGCTCGAGTTTGGCCAACGGCAGGGCGCTGGGGCCGTCGCACTTGGCGTGCTCCGGATCCGGGTGGGATTCGAGGAAGAGGCCGGCCAGGCCGGTGGCCATGCCCGCCCGGGCCAGGTCCACCACCTGCTCCCGGCGCCCGCCGGAGGCTTCGCCCAGCGGGTCCCGGCACTGCAGGGCGTGGGTCACGTCGAAGATGATGGGGGCGCCGGCGGTGGCCTTTTTCATCACCCCGAAGCCGAGCATGTCCACCACTAGGTTGTCGTAGCCGAAGTTGGCGCCGCGCTCGCACAGGATCAGTTGGTCGTTGCCGCACTCGATGAACTTGTCGACGATGTTCTTCATCTGCCCCGGGCTCAGGAACTGGGGCTTCTTGATATTGATCACCCGGCCGGTTCTGGCCATGGCTTCCACCAGATCGGTCTGGCGGGCGAGGAAGGCGGGCAGCTGGATCACGTCCGCCACCTCGGCCACGGTTGCGGCCTGCCAGGGCTCGTGCAGATCGGTGATCACCGGCACCTGGAAGGTGTCCTTGATTTCCGCCAGCAGCTTCATGCCCTCTTCCAGGCCGGGGCCGCGGAAGGAGTGGATGGAGGAGCGGTTGGCCTTGTCCCAGCTGGCCTTGAACACATAGGGGATGCCGAGCCGGGCGGTCACCTCGACATAGTGCTCGCAGGCTTTCAGCGCCAGATCCCGGGATTCCAGCACATTGATGCCGCCGAACAGCACGAAGGGCTGATCGTTGGCCACACTTATCTGATTGATCTTGACGGTTTTCATCGCTGCTCCTAGTGGAGGGTTTTGGGGCCCAGGTCGAGGGCCGCTATCTGGGCTTTCAGCACGTCGGCCACCGGATCCTCGGGGCAGTGCTGGATGAAGAATTCGAAATCCTCGGCGGCGAACCGATCGCAGTCGAGCTGCTCGAACAGAAAGCCCCGGTCGCGCCGCTCTACCGGGCAGTCGGGCTTGATTTTCAACAGCAGCTGGCTGCAGGCCAGGGCCTGGGAAAACTGCTTGTGGCGGATGAACACCGCCTTGGTCACGTTCAGCAGCCGGGTCAGAATGTCCATGGCCCCGGCCGGCTGCAGGTGCTCGGGCTTGAGCCGGGCCAGGTTGCCGCTGGCGCCGCGCAGCAGCTGCTCTATTTCCCGTTTGGACAACTCGCGCCCGGTAAAGGGGTCGATGATCGCCTCCGCTTCCCCGAGCCAGAGCCGCAGCAGGAAGTGGCCGGGAAAACAGATGCCCTCGGCCCGCACCCCGAACCGTTCGCAAAGGTGCAGGATAAGGATCCCCAAGGTCACCGGAATGCCCCGGCGCCGCGCCAGCACCCGGTCCAGCAGGCAGTTGTCGACCGAGAAGAACCGCTCCCAGTCGCCGGCCAGCCCCAGGGGGCCGAACAGAGCCGGCAGCAGTTGGGCAGTGGCGTCCTGGCCGGCCAGCACCTCGGCCAGTTCCCGTTCCAGGATGAGCAGGTCGTGCTCTGCCCGGTGCCGCGCCGCCGTTCCCTGCAGGCTTTCCACCACGTCCAGCGCCAGGGTCATGGGACTCTTGTCGGCCCCCAGCCAATCGTCACTGATCTTGGTTTTCAGCATCTTGCCTCCCGGGCCAGCGGCCCAATGAAACCCGCTCCTGGCCGCCGTAGTCGCGCAGGGTCTCGACCCGTTCGAAACCACGACGGCGCAGCAGGGCCCTGACCCCCTCCCCCTGCCGCCAACCGTGTTCCAGCAGCAGCCAGCCCCCCTCCTCCAGGTAGACGGGCGACTGCTCGACCAGATGGCGCAGATCCGCCAGCCCTTCTTCCTCCGCCACCAGGGCCGAGGCCGGCTCGAAGCGTACATCCCCCCATTGTAAATGGGGATCGGCGGCATCGATATAGGGCGGGTTGGAGAGGATCATATGAAAGCGCAGGCCGGCCAGGGGCGCAAACCAGGCGCCCAGGCGCACCTCTATGGCCAGCCCCAGCCGTTCGCTGTTGCGCCGCGCCAGGGCCGCCGCCGCCGGGTTGAATTCCACCGCCAGCACAACGTCTTGCGGGCGCTCGCTCTTCAGCGCCAGGGCGATGGCGCCGGTGCCGGTGCCCAGGTCCACCAGGGTGGCGGG
>NZ_NMUO01000116.1 GCF_002237365.1 Zobellella denitrificans | reverse complement strand
GGCCCGGCACAGGTTGAAGGGGGCGGTTTCGGGTGGGGGGCTGCCCTGGAACTCGGCGCATTCCCGCTCCCACTCCAGCTTCAGCATCAGCGGCAGGCGGTGGATCACCACGTTGAGGAAGCTGCCCACCAGCAGGCCCACCAGCATTACCAGGGAATACAGCAAAACGGTATTGTCGAGCAGTTGCGCCATTGTTGTTCCTAAGGGGATTGAACTTTGAAAGCAAGGCTTTCACCATGCTGCCCAGCTTCAGCGGATCACGCTACCCAGGTTGAAGATGGGAAGATACATGGCAATGACCAGGCCGCCAACCAGTATCCCCAATACCACCATGATAATGGGCTCGATCAGGCTGGTCAGGCCGTCCACGGCGTCGTCCACCTCCCGCTCGTAGATGCTGGCCACCTTGTTCATCATGTCGTCGATGGCGCCGGATTCCTCGCCGATCATCACCATCTGCACCACCATGTCGGGGAACAGCTGGGTGGAGCGCATGGCCAGGTTCATCTGCATGCCGGCGATGACCTCGTTGCGCATTTGCATGATGGCGCGGCGGTAGACCACGTTGCCGGAGGCGCCGGCCGAGGAGACCAGGCCTTCCACCAGCGGAATACCGGCGGAAAAGGTGGTGGCCAGGGTGCGGGCAAAGCGGGCCAGGGCCGCCTTGTGCAGTATCATGCCCACCACGGGAATACGCAGGATAAAGCGGTCGGTGGCGTCGCGCACCTTCTGGGACAGGCGCCAGGCGCGCACATAGAGAAACACAGTGGCGACCAGGCCGGCCAGCAGATAGAGCCAGGTATCCTGCATCCAGCGCGACAGGTTGATCACCAGCTGGGTAAAGGCGGGCAGGGTGGCGCCGAAGCCGGCGAAGATCTCCTCGAACTGGGGGATCACGAACAGCAGCAGTATGGAGGTGACCGCTATGGCCACCAGTATCACCATGGCCGGGTAGAACATGGCCTTCTTGATCTTGGACTTGAGCGCCTCGGCCTTCTCCCGGTAGATGGCGATCTGGTCGAAAATATGCTCCAGCGCCCCGGTCTGCTCCCCCGAGTGCACCAGGTCGCAGTAAAGCGCGTCAAACTGGCGGGGAAATTTTTTCAGGGCTTCCGACAGCGGGGTGCCCCCCTCCACGTCCGAGGCGATGATGCCGGTCAGCTCGCGGATGCTGCTCTTTTGGTAGGAGCGGGAGATGATCTGCAGGGTCTGCACCAGGGGCACTCCGGCACCCAGCATGGTGGCGATCTGGCGGGTGATCACGGCGATGTCCATCGGCTTGATGGCATCCCGGTAACGGGCCAGGATGCTCTGGCTGCGGCGGCGCACGCTGGTGGCGTTGACTCCCTGGCGTTGCAGCTCGCGCTTGACCGCCTGGATGTTCACCGCCTGGATAAAGCCGGACACCTTCTGCCCGCGCCGGTTGACGCCTTCCCACTTGTAGGGGTGGACCTTGTAGTTCTTTGCCGTTGCCATAGCGCATCCTTGTTATCGATAAGGCCGGCGGGCATCAGCCGCTGATGCGGTTGACCTCGGCCAGGCTGATGATGCCGAGCCGGGCCTTCTCCAGGGCGGAGCCGTGCAGGCTGACCATACCGTCTTCTTCGGCGGCTTTGGCCAGGGTCAGGGAGTTGGCGCCCTCCATGATCAGGTGGGCCAGTTTCTCGCTCATCGGCAACACCTCATAGATGCCGATACGCCCTTTGTAGCCGCCGGTGCAGCGGTTGCAGCCCACCGCCCTGTACAGGCTGACCCCCTGGGCCTGCTGCCCGGCCGTAAAGCCCAGGGCCTGCAGTTGTTCTTCCGGTACCTGCTCCGGCACCTTGCAGTGGGGGCACAGCTTGCGCGCCAGCCGCTGGGCCATGATCAGGGATACCGACGAGGCGATATTGTAGGCGGGCAGGCCCATGTTGCCGAGCCGGGTCAGGGTTTCGGCGGCGGAGTTGGTGTGCAGGGTGGACAGCACCAGGTGGCCGGTCTGGGCGGCCTTGACTGCGATTTCGGCGGTTTCCAGATCGCGGATTTCCCCCACCATGATGATGTCCGGATCCTGGCGCAGGAAGGCGCGCAGGGCGTGGGCGAAGGTCAGCCCGGCTTTGGGGTTGATCTGCACCTGGTTGATGCCGGGCAGGTTGATCTCTATGGGATCTTCGGCGGTGGAAATGTTGGCGGTGACGGTATTAAGGATGCTCAGGCCGGTGTACAGCGAGACCGTCTTGCCCGAGCCGGTGGGGCCGGTCACCAGTATCATGCCCTGGGGCTTGCGCAGGGCGCTCAGGTAGAGCTGTTTCTGCCGCTCGTCGTAGCCGAGCTGGTCGATGTTGAGCCGGGCGCCGGAGCTGTCGAGGATACGGATGACTATCTTCTCGCCCCACTGGGTGGGCAGGCTGTTGACCCTCATGTCCACCGACTTGTTGCGGGTCAGCCTGAGCTTGAGGCGGCCGTCCTGGGGCAGGCGGCGCTCGGCGATGTCCAGCCGGGCCATCACCTTGAGCCGGGCGGCAAAACGGGCGGCCAGGCCGACCGGCGGCGAGGCCACCTCGTGCAGCATGCCGTCGATGCGAAAACGGATACGGTAAAAGCGCTCGTAAGGCTCGAAATGCAGGTCGGAGGCCTCCTTGCGTACCGCGTCCAGCATGATCTTGTTGATATAGCGGACGATGGGGGCGTCCTCGTCGGCGCGGCCCAGCCCATCGTCCTGCTCCACCGGGGAGTCATCCAGCACCAGGCCGGCGATATCGGAGTCTTCGATATGCTCGAGATCCAGCACCCCGCTGCTGCCCCCCTGCTGCAGCCGGACCAGCATCTGCTGCAGCTTGTCTTCCTCCACCAGCAGGGCATCGGTCACCAGGTTGAAGCGGAAGCTGAAGTCTTCCAGCGCCGCCACATTGGTGGGATCGGACATGGCCAGGTAGAGCACCTTGCCCTGCAGGTAGATGGGGATCACGTGATGGCGTTCGATAAGATCCATGCCCAGGTACTGGGGCGGCACCTGATCCAGCTCGAAATCGTTGAGATCGATCAGCGGCAGGCCATATTCCTGCTCGCAAAAACGCGCCAGCTCGGCGCTGGACAGCAGCCGCTGCTCCACCAGCACGGTGCTGAGCGGCTTGCCCTCCTGCCGGGCCAGGGCCAGGGCCTGGTCCAGTTCGTCGGTCAGCAACAGCGAAGAAGCGGCCAGGCTTCTGGCCAGACCGCTTCTAATGGTATTGATGGGCATGGTCATATATTGGGTGGGTTAGCAATATGCTGCACCAACACAGGAGCCTCCTCTCTCCCACAAAAGATTGGATCCGGCACTAACAGCCGTGATTAAGGGAGATGGTGTTAATGTAAAATTGACATTATCTACTTCTGCTGTACCGGTCGCAGTAATGGTGCCATCAGTGCCCACTGCAACTGATGCTACAACTCCATATGGGTCAGGAGCAGCGCCATTGCCCGCGGATACGCAGTCAGTTGCCAAGTTACTGCCTGAATAGCCTTGCACACAGACTTCTATTGCTGTTTTTGCCGGCCCTACCGCAGCTATCACCTCACTAAATTTGGCTCTTTTGGTATAGCTCTGATAAGCCGGCAGGGCCACCGCCGCCAGTATTGCCACTATCGCCACTACAATCATCAGTTCGATCAGGGTAAAACCGCCCTGGCGGGTGCTGGTCTGGATTTTCATCGTCATCGTCCTTGATTGGAAAGTCCATGGGGTGAAGTGGACCGGGCCACCTAGAGATCTATAGCCAAGGCTCGGGGGTTTTGCACCCTTGGAGGAGGGAAAAGGGGCGGACATGGAAAGAGTGGATTCATTAGGGTCTTAAGTCGGCTGCGCCGATTTTTGGGGCGCGGGCGGCCCGCCCGCATGAAGGTGGCACCGAGGTTGGGAAGGTGCTCCACAACCCGTGAAGCTTGTTCTACCCAGATCCTCTTTAAACCCGTGGTGTGGCAGGCCAAGTCCGAGGGTTCGCGCTGCGCGCGAAGGCAGGCGGGCCGCCTGCGCTCCGCCAGCAGGTGCACCTCTGCAACTTAAAACTCAGGCTGTGACGATTTTTGGGGCGCGGGCGGCCCGCCCGCATGAGGGTGGCACCGAGGTCGGGGAAGGCACAGCCCAACCCGCGATGCCTGTGCTGCCCCGAGCCCCCTTAAACCCGTGGTGTGGCAGGCCAAGTCCGAGGGTTCGCGCTGCGCGCGAAGGCAGGCGGGCCGCCTGCGCTCCACAACCCGCGATGCCTGTTCTGCCCCTTAGCCTTCCACCCGCATCGACAGGTCCAGGGCGCGCACATGCTTGGTCAGCGCCCCCACCGAGATATAGTCCACCCCGGTGTCGGCGTAGTCGGCGATAGTCTCCAGGGTGACGTTGCCGGACACCTCCAGCCTGGCGCGGCCGGCGGTGGCGGTCACGGCCGCGCGCATGTCGGCCACGCTGAAGTTGTCCAGCATGACGATATCGGCGCCGGCCGCCAGGGCCTGCTCCAGCTCGGCCAGGGACTCCACCTCCACCTCCACCGGTTTTTCCGGCTGCAGCCGGCGGGCTTCGGCAATGGCCTTGTCGATGCCGCCGCAGGCGAAGATATGGTTTTCCTTGATCAGGTAGGCGTCATACAGGCCCATGCGATGGTTGTGGCCGCCGCCGCAGGTCACCGCGTACTTGAGCGCATGGCGCAGGCCGGGCAGGGTCTTGCGGGTGTCCAGCAGGCGGCAGCGGGTGCCGGCCAGGCGGTCCACGTAGCGGCGGGTGACGGTGGCCACGCCCGACAGGGTCTGGATAAAGTTGAGCGCGGTGCGCTCGCCGGTCATCAGCGCCCGGGCCGGGCCGGTCAGGGTGAGCAGGCGCTGGCCGGCCGTGACCGCGTCGCCGTCCTTTCCCTGCCAGTGCAGCTTTACCTCGCCGCCCAGTTGCAGGAAGGTCTCATCGGCAAAGGCCCGGCCGCAGAAAATGCCGTCTTCCCGGGTGATCAGGTGGGCGGTGACCTGCTGGCCCTCGGGCAGCAACTGGGCGGTGATGTCCTGCTTGGGGTCCAGGGTTCCCCCCAGATCCTCGGTCAGGGCCGCGGTCACATTGAAACGGATTTCTTGAGCCAGCATGGTGTTTTGCATCGAGCCTTACCTTAATTTCACGTCTTGTGGCGGAGGCTGCCCGGGTCAGGGCGCCAGGTGTTTTATGGTTAACTGGGAGCCCCGCTGGATCAGTTCGAACTGGCGCAGGGCGTTCATGCCGAGCAGCACTTCGCTGCCGTAGCTGGGCATGATAACGGCGTCCAGATCGTACAGGGTCAGCGGCCCCATCGACAATGTTTTAATGTGGGTGAGGTAGCCGGTCACCTGGCCGGCGGCGGTGTTGAGCAGCAGCGGCCGTCCCAGGGGCAGGGCCAGGCGCTCGGCCACCGGCCTGGGCACGGCCACCTGGGTGGCGCCGGTATCCAGCAGGAAGACCACGGGATCCCCGTTGATGGCGCCGTTCATCAGGTAGTGGCCCTGGCGGTTCTGCTCCAGCACTATGGTGCGGCTGTCGAGCAACTGCACCTGCTGGTTGGGGTTGTAGTCCCGCTCCAGCTTTTGCTGGAAAAACCAGGTCATCAGCACCAGGGCCAGTACCCAGGCCAGCAGCCACATGAGGCGTCCGGTTTTGCGCGGGCCGTCGTCGTCGGTCATGATGTTCTCCTCGCAAGCCTGCTTGCCGCACCGGGAGCATAAACTGTTAGTATACCCCCGGTGAAGTTCGCGTTGGGATCCCTATGCCTTTTCAGTTGACGCCTGCGGGCTGGCTCACGCCGGCCCGCCATTGTGCCTCCCCCCATTGGGACGAGCGCCCCCTGGGCGAGATATCGCTGCTGGTGGTGCACTGCATCAGCCTGCCGCCCGGCCGGTTTGGCGGCCCTTATATAGATGACCTCTTTATGGGACGTTTGGATCCCGCCGGGGATCCCTATTTTGCCGGCATCCACCAGTTGCGGGTGTCGGCCCACTGCCTGATCCGGCGCGACGGCGAGCTGGTGCAGTATGTGCCCTTCGACAAGCGGGCCTGGCACGCGGGTCTGTCCTGCTTCGAGGGACGGGAGCAGTGCAATGATTTTTCGGTGGGCATCGAGCTGGAAGGTACCGACACCGGCACCTATACCCATGCCCAGTATCACGTGCTGGCCGAGGTGAGCCGGCTGCTGATGGCAACCTATCCGGCCATCACTCCCGGGCGCATCACCGGCCATAGCGATATAGCCCCGGGGCGCAAGACGGATCCGGGCCCGGGCTTCGACTGGGCCAGGTTCAGGGCCATGCTCTGACCGTCGGTCCCGGCACGGCTTCCGGCCCGCTCCGGTGGGCCGGGTGCGCTTTTGTCGACCCGGGGCGCGGGCTTCGATGATGCGCCGCAATATCCGTTGTTACCTTATGCCGCCGCTGTGCTGATGCTCATCTTTCTTTGGTCTTACCAATTTTTCCACCTTGCGTTCCCGGTATTTTGGACTAGTCTAAATGTCCCTCCGCCGTTTTTCGGTATTTTACGACTTTTTTGTGTGCAATCCTGATCAAATAGTTGGACATTTATCCTCCGCTCTGATACCTTTTTTTAACAGTGTTAATTGGTCTTACCAATTTTAAGCCGGACTCAATGTCATATCAGCGCATCAAACAGCCGAAACTCGCCGACACCATCGCCGCCAAACTGGAGCAGATGATAGTGGAGGGCAGCCTGCAACCCGGTCAGCGGTTGCCGCCCGAGCGTGAGCTGGCGGAGCAGTTCGCGGTATCCCGGCCGTCGGTACGGGAGGCCATACAGCAGCTGGAGGCGCGCGGTCTGGTGTCCCGGCGCCAGGGCGGTGGCACCTATGTGCAGAATGCCCTGACCCAGGGACTGGCCGATCCCCTGTTCCAGTTGCTGGCCTCGCATCCGGAGTCGCAATACGACCTGCTGGAGTTCCGCCACACCATGGAAGGCATTTCCGCCTACTATGCGGCGCTGCGCGGCACCGAGGCGGATTTCGACGCCATCCGCGAGGCCCAGCAGGCCATAGTAAAGGCGCAGGAAAAGGGCGATCTGCCGGCCGAGGCCAAGGCCGCCGCCGAGTTCTACCTGGCGGTGGCGGCGGCGGCGCACAACGTGGTGCTGCTGCACCTGTTGCGGGCGATTCAGCCGATGCTGGAGTCCAGCATCCTGCGCAATATCAAGATTCTCAACCGGCGCGCCGGCATGGTGGAAAAGATCCGCGTTCATCGCGCCAATCTGATCCAGACCATTCTTGCCCGCGAGCCGGAACAGGCGAGGGACGCTTGTCACGAGCACCTGGCCTTTATCGAAGAAACCCTGCTCGACATCCAGCGCGAGGAAAGCCGCATCCAGCGGTCCCTGCGCCGGACCCGTCAGCAGGAATAACAATGCCTTCGGCAACGACGAAACCCATGGGCAGGTGCCCCAAACGAGATAGGAAACAGCCATGTCTGATATCCTGAAAAACGATGTGGATTCAGTAGAGACTCTGGAGTGGCTCGACGCCCTCGAGTCTTTGATCCGTCAAGAAGGACCTGAGCGCGCGCAGTACATCTACGAGCGTCTCACCACCAAGGCCATCCAGTCCGGTGTGGCCGTGGCCAGAAATGCCCACTCAGACTACGTCAACAGCATCCCCACCGACGAAGAGCCTGAATACCCGGGCAACTGGGATCTGGAGCGGCGGATCCGCGCCATCATCCGTTGGAACTCAGTCATGATAGTGCTGCGCGGCTCCAAGAAAGATCTGGACCTGGGCGGCCACATGTCTTCCTTCGCCTCCAGCGCCACCATGTACGAAGTGGCGTTCAACCACTTCTTCCGTGCCCGCAACGAGAAGGACGGCGGCGACCTGGTATTCTTCCAGGGCCACATCTCTCCCGGCATCTACGCCCGCGCCTTTGCCGAAGGCCGCCTGACCGAAGCCCAGCTCGACATGTTCCGCCAGGAAGTGGACGGCAAGGGCATTCCGTCCTACCCGCATCCCAAGCTGATGCCGGACTTCTGGCAGTTCCCCACCGTGTCCATGGGTCTGGGCCCGATCAACGCCATCTACCAGGCGCGCTTCCTCAAGTACCTGACCGACCGCGGCCTGAAGGACTGCTCCGAGCAGCGCGTGTACGCCTACCTGGGCGACGGCGAGATGGACGAGCCGGAATCCAAGGGTGCCATCACCATCGCCGCCCGAGAGAAGCTGGACAACCTGTGCTTCATCATCAACTGCAACCTGCAGCGCCTGGATGGCCCCGTGGTGGGCAACGGCAAGATCATCAACGAACTGGACGGCCTGTTCACCGGCGCCGGCTGGAACGTGGTCAAGGTGATCTGGGGCCGTCGCTGGGACGAGCTGATCGCCAAGGACAAGACCGGCAAGCTGATCCAGCTGATGAACGAAACCCTGGACGGCGACTACCAGACCTTCAAGTCCAAGGACGGCGCCTACGTGCGCGAGCACTTCTTCGGCAAGTATCCGGAGACCCTGGAGCTGGTGAAGGACATGACCGACGAGGAAATCTTCGCCCTCAACCGGGGTGGCCACGATCCGGCCAAGATGTTCGCCGCCTACAAGAAGGCCGCCGACACCAAGGGCAGGCCGACCGTCATCCTGGCCAAGACCATCAAGGGCTACGGCATGGGCGAGTCCGCCGAGGGCAAGAACATCGCCCACCAGGTCAAGAAGATGGACATGTCCTCGCTCAAGCACATGCGTGATCGCTTCAACATCGAAGTGAGCGACGAGGATCTGCCCAACCTGCCCTACCTCAAGATCGAGGAAGGCAGCCGCGAGCACGAGTACCTGCACACCCGCCGCCAGGCGCTGAAAGGCTATGTGCCCACCCGCCTGCCGCAGACCACCGTCAAGCTGGAGATCCCGGCCCTGAGCGAGTTCGCGCCCCTGCTGGAAGAGCAGAAGCGGGAAATCTCCACCACCATGGCGTTCGTGCGTTCACTCAACATCATGCTGAAGGACAAGTCCATCGGCGAGCGCATCGTGCCCATCCTGGCCGACGAGGCCCGTACCTTCGGTATGGAAGGCCTGTTCCGCCAGATCGGCATCTATAACCCCTACGGCCAGCAGTACGTGCCCCAGGATCGGGAGCAGGTAGCCTACTACAAGGAAGACAAGAAGGGTCAGATCCTGCAGGAAGGCATCAACGAGCTGGGCGCCATGTCCTCCTGGCTGGCGGCCGCCACCTCCTACAGCACCAACGACTGCCCGATGATCCCCTTCTACATCTACTACTCGATGTTCGGGTTCCAGCGGGTCGGCGACCTGTGCTGGGCGGCGGGCGACCAGCAGGCGCGCGGCTTCCTGATTGGCGGTACCTCCGGCCGGACCACCCTCAACGGCGAGGGTCTGCAGCACGAGGACGGTCACAGCCACATTCAGGCGGGCACCATCCCCAACTGCATCACCTATGATCCGACCTACGCCTATGAAGTGGCGGTGATCGTGCAGGACGGCCTGCGCCGCATGTACGGCGACAACCCGGAAAACGTCTACTACTACATCACCACCCTGAACGAGAACTATCAGCAGCCGGCCATGCCCGAGGGCGTGGAGGAAGGTATCCGCAAGGGTATCTACAAGCTCGAAACCGTTGAAGGCAGCAAGGGCAAGGTGCAGCTGATGGGCTCCGGCTCCATCCTGGTGGGCGTGCGCGAAGCGGCGCGGATCCTGGCCGAGGAATACGGCATCGGCTCTGACGTGTACAGCGTGCCTTCGTTCAACGAAGTGACCCGCGACGGTCAGGACGCCGAGCGCTGGAACATGCTGCACCCCACTGCCGAGCCGCGCGTGCCCTATATCGCCCAGGTGATGGGCAAGGCGCCGGCCATCGCCGCCACCGACTACATGAAGAACTACGCCGAACAGGTACGTGCCTTCATGCCGTCCGTCAGCTACAAGGTGCTGGGTACCGACGGTTTCGGCCGTTCCGACAGCCGTGAGAACCTGCGTCGTCACTTCGAGGTGAACAAGCACTACGTGGTGGTGGCCGCCCTCAACGAACTGGCCAAGCTGGGCGAGCTGGACAAGCAGGTGGTTGCCGACGCCATCGCCAAATACGGCATCGACGCCGACAAGATCAACCCGCTGTACGCATAAGGGGTAACACATGTCTAAAGATATTCTGGTGCCGGATATCGGCGCGGACGAGGTTGAAGTCACCGAGATCCTGGTGGCCGTGGGCGAC
Source organism: Zobellella denitrificans (assembly GCF_002237365.1). Lineage (GTDB taxonomy): Bacteria > Pseudomonadota > Gammaproteobacteria > Enterobacterales > Aeromonadaceae > Oceanimonas > Oceanimonas denitrificans. Next base: position 786 of record NZ_NMUO01000116.1, on the reverse strand, counting down.
ACCGTGAGCGAAGAGCAGTCGCTGCTGACCGTGGAAGGCGACAAGGCCTCCATGGAAGTGCCGGCTCCCGCCGCCGGCGTGGTGAAGGAGATCAAGATAGCGGTGGGCGACAAGGTCGCCACCGGCTCGCTGATCATGGTGTTTGAAGCAGAGGGCGGCGCTGCCCCCGTGGCCCCGGCCGCCGCCGGCGTGGCCCTGAAAGAAGTACAGGTGCCGGACATCGGCGGTGACGAGGTGGAAGTCACCGAGATCGCCGTGGCCGTGGGCGACACCGTGGGCGAAGAGCAGACCTTGCTGACCGTGGAAGGCGACAAGGCCTCCATGGAAGTGCCCGCGCCCTTCGCCGGCAAGGTGGCCGAGATCAAGATCGCCGTGGGCGACAAGGTCAGCACCGGTTCACTTATCATGGTGTTCGAAGTCGCCGGTGGCGCCGCTCCGGCCGCCGCGCAGTCCCAGTCTCAGACTCAGGCGGAAGCGCCCGCCTCAGCCCCGGCCGCGACCGGCTCCGTCGTCCGTGACGTCAACGTGCCCGATATCGGCGGTGACGAAGTGGAAGTCACCGAGGTGATGGTGGCGGTGGGCGACAAGGTGGCCGCCGATCAGTCCATCCTCACCGTGGAAGGCGACAAGGCCTCGATGGAAGTACCCGCGCCCTTCGCCGGCGTGGTCAAGGAAATCAAGGTCGCCGCCGGTGACAAGGTATCCACCGGCTCCCTGGTGATGGTGTTCGAAGCCGAGGGCGCCGCCCCGGCTGCCGCGCCTGCCGCCGCTCCCAAGGCCGAAGCC
>NZ_NMUO01000115.1 GCF_002237365.1 Zobellella denitrificans | reverse complement strand
CTCATCATGGCGAAGGCCACGAAGATCAGGGCGCCGGCGGTGGCGTAGGGCGGTATCATGCCGGCCAGGGGCGCCAGGAACATGGACAGCAGGAACAGCGCGGCGATGGTCACGGCGGTCAGGCCGGGACGGCCCCCCGCGGGCCCCCCGGCGGCGCCTTCCCCATTGGCGGTTACCGGCGGGCAGCCCACCAAGGGGGCGGATACGGAAGAGGGGCTGGCGGCCCTCAGGGGATTCTTTCGCACCTAGGTGCCGCCGGTGGGGGCGGGGCGGCGTCTTCCAGCTCGCCTATCAGGTAACCGGAAAGCAGCCGGGAGGCGGCCCCGCTGTGGGCCACCCCGGGCCGCTTGTTGTGCCAGCCTTCGCTGGCGTCCTTGCCGCACCCGGCCAGCACCACTTCCTCCCGGCTGGGATGGTCGGGAATATAGGCGGTGATGTCGTACACCGTGCCGTCGATGGCCTTCCAGCAGCCGTCGCGGCTGTTGTGGCGGGCCAGCTCTTCCCGGCTGATGGGCGCGGCGCGGGGCGGCTCGGTGGCGCCGGCCCGGGTGCCGCTCAGGCCATGGCTGATCACCAGGGTGGCGATAGCGGCGCCAAAGGCGACCAGGGCGGTGTAGGCTATCTTGTTGAGGTTCATAAAAAATCGAAGGCCTCCGTGTGGATGTGGGCGCGTGGCACTCCGGCCCCGGCAAGCAGCCGGAGCAGGTGGTGGATCATGGGCGGCGGGCCGCAAATCAGCAGCTCCCGCTCCCGGAAATCGGGGCACTGTTGCTCCAGAAAGTCGAGCGCGAGCGGGCCCCGCTCGGAAACATAGTGGGGTGCCAGGCGCAGGGACGAATGCCGGGCGGCGATATCGGCCAGCTCCTCCAGGTAGTAGGCACGCTCGGGGCGGTTGGCCAGGTAGCAGAGCACCACCTCTTCCTCTTTGCCGGGGCCGGCGTCCAGTTCCCGGGCGGCGGCCACGAAGGGGGTGATGCCGATGCCGCCCCCCAGCCAGAGCTGTTTCCGTCCGGGGTCGGCCTGCTCGAAAAAGGCGCCATAGGGGCCTTCCAGCAGCACCCGGCTGCCCAGGGCGACGGACTGCAGCGCCCGGCTGGCATCCCCCAGGGCCTTGATGCCCAGCGTCAGCTCGGGGGCTCCCGGCGCCGAGGACAGGGTATAGGGATGCTCCTCGCCCCGGCCGGCGGCGAGGCCCTTATCCAGGGGGCTGAGGTAGACGAACTGACCGGCCCGGTGGCGGAGCGGGCGGCGCTCGGGGCGGAGGACGAGTTCCACCACGTCGGGCGCCAGGGATCTGACCTCGGCGACCCGGTAGGGTCTTCTCGCCAGCCAGGGCGAGAGTCCCTTGCGCCAGAGCAGGGCCAGGGCCGCCAGGGTGGCGAGCAGCCACCAGGGCCAGGGGCTGGCCAGCGGCGGCAGGGTATGGAGCAAGGCCAGCGCCAGGGTGGGGACGGACAGCAGGTGCAGCCGCTTCCAGTTCTGATAGTGGATGGGGCCGAAAAACTGGAAGGTGGGCGCCAGGAAGACCACCAACAGGAGCAGGGCCAGCCAGCCGGTCCAGGTGAGCCAGTCGGCCGGGGGCGGAAACAACAGGGTCACTGCCATGGCGAGGGACTGGGGCAGGGCGGCGAAGGCGAGCAGCAGCACGTGCAGCAGGATCAGCATAAAGGCGCCGAAGCCCAGCCGGCGGTGTAGCCGCCACAGCCGGGGCAGGCCGCCGAACCAGGCGTCCAGGGCGGGCAGGCGGACGCTGAGGGCGGCGGTCACCAGCATCATGGCCAGCCCCAGCATGCCGCTGAGCCGCCCCAGCAGGGTCAGGGCGCCACCCCAGCCGGGGCCATAACCGAGCCACAGCCGGGGCAGAGCAACGGCCAGGGGCAGCAGGATCAGGGCGAGGGCGAGGAGTTCGCCGGGGGCAAGACGCTGGCGCATGGTCGGGATTTCCTGTCCGGTGGTGCCGTGGGGCGCGACAGGCGCCCAGGGGAGCTAGATATAACCATAGCATTTGCAAGGTGAAGCAGGCTCAAACGGGATTTAGGAATGCTGGCGTTTTGCTTGCTCTCTTGTCTCGCCAGGGTTATGTACCGGGGCTGCCAGCAAGCAGGGAGGAGGTTTGTGTATTACATTATGAAAAGTATGATATACAAACTGTATTGTGTATGACCGGTGATAGATAACCACATTTGTGTATCATTATTTTGGTTATATGATACAAAAACGAGTTGGTGTCTAATGTGTCAGACACCATGGGCTGGCCAAATTCATCTTAGGTTTACATATGACTCCTTATCAGCCAGATTCCCTGCCGTTAGAGGGGCTAGACTACGGCAAGCTGATCACCTCGGTGGGCAAGGCCAATGCGGCATTGGCGGAATACAGTGGCCTGTTGCAGGGGATAGTGAACCCTGCCGTTATGTTATCCCCATTGACCAATCAGGAAGCGGTGCTGTCATCCAAAATAGAAGGCACCCAGGCCACCATGGAGGAAGTGCTGGAACATGAGGCCGGGGAAGCGTTTGACGAACACAAAAATGCGGATATTCAAGAGATCCTGAACTATCGGCATGCCCTTATGGTGGCTCAAGGGTATCTGCAGGAAGGGCGCAGTATCACCCTTAATCTGTTACTGCAGCTTCACCAGATTCTGCTGGATAGCGTGCGAGGTCAGAGTAAGGAGCCGGGTAGCTTTCGTAAAGAGCAAAATTGGATTGGCTTTGCAGGTTGCTCCATGGAGCAGGCCAGCTTTGTGCCTCCTTCGCCACTACGATTGGCCGATCACCTGGATGCCTGGCAACACTATGTATCTGGCGATGATTTCGATGTGCTGGCGCAGGCGGCGATTATGCATGCGCAGTTTGAATTGTTACATCCATTCAAAGATGGTAACGGTCGTATTGGTCGCTTGCTCATACCGCTGTTCTTGTATGCCAAGGGCAGGTTGCCCAGCCCGATGTTTTATTTGTCTGGTTATTTGGAGTCGCACCGAGACGAGTATTATGCACGTCTTGGCAGGATATCAGCTGAAGGAGACTGGGATGGATGGATTGCTTTCTTTCTGGATGCGATCATTGAGCAGGCCGGTTCTAATGTAAAGCGGGTTCGCCAGATCATGGCATTATATGAAAGCACCAAAAAACAGGTGCTGGAGCTGACCCATTCTCAGCATACTTCTCGTCTGGTGGATACCCTGTTTGATCGTCCTATTTTCAGGGTTAGCGATTTTTGTGAGCGTTCCGGCATCAATCGTCAAACTCTGCATTACCTGTTGCGTGCGCTGCTACAACCTGCAGGGCCGCTCACTATCTTGCGCGAAGGTGCCGGCAGCCGTCCTTCCATCTATGCGTTTCCTGCACTGCTGAATATCTGTGAAGGCAAGGAAGTGCTACCCATGGTCAAGGAGTAAAAACGCCCGGCACCTTGCGGTGCCGGGCGTGTTCTTGGCGTTAACGGCGGCGTCTTAGCCGTTCAGGGCGGCCAGGTCCTGGTTGAGGGTGGCGCTGGGGCGCATCACCTTCTCCACCGCGGCCGGGTCGGCGTGGTAGTAGCCTTCCAGTCCGGCGGACTTGCCCTGCACCGCGTTCAGCTCTTCCACTATCTTGGCTTCGTGCTCGGCCAGGGCCTTGGCCAGGGGCGCGAAGTGGGCGGCAAGCGCCTCGTCGTCGGTCTGGGCGGCCAGCTGCTGGGCCCAGTACATGGCCAGATAGAAGTGGCTGCCACGGTTGTCCAGCTCGCCGGCGCGGCGGGACGGCGACTTGCCGTTGTCCAGCAGCAGCTCGGTGGCCTTGTCCAGGCACTTGGCCAGGATCTTGGCGCGCGCGTTGCCTTCCTTGATGCCCAGCTCTTCCAGCGACACCGCCAGGGCCAGGAATTCACCCAGGGAGTCCCAGCGCAGGTGGTTTTCTTCCATCAACTGCTGCACGTGCTTGGGCGCGGAGCCGCCGGCACCGGTCTCGTACATGCCGCCGCCGGCCAGCATGGGCACGATGGACAGCATCTTGGCGGAGGTGCCCAGTTCCATGATCGGGAACAGGTCGGTCAGGTAGTCGCGCAGCACGTTGCCGGTGACGGAAATGGTGTCCTGGCCGCGCTTCATGCGCTCCATGGAGAAGCGGATGGCTTCGTTGTAGGACATGATGTGGATGTCCAGCCCGCTCAGGTCGTGCTCCTGCAGGTAGGCTTCCACCTTCTTGCGCAGCTCGTTGTCGTGGGCGCGCTCGGCGTCCAGCCAGAACACGGCCGGGGTATTGGAGTTGCGGGCGCGGTTGACGGCCAGCTTGACCCAGTCGCGGATGGCGGCGTCCTTGGTCTGGCAGGCGCGCCAGATGTCGCCCTTTTCCACCTGGTGCTGCATCAGCACCTGGCCGTTTTCATCCACCACGCGCATGGTGCCGTCTTCGGCCAGTTCGAAGGTCTTGTCGTGGGAGCCGTATTCCTCGGCCTTCATCGCCATCAGGCCCACGTTGGGCACCGAGCCCATGGTGCGCGGATCGAAGGCGCCGTTGGTCTTGCAGAAGTTGATCACTTCCTGGTAGATGCGGGCGTAGGTGCTCTCGGGCATCACCGCCTTGGTGTCTTTCTGCTTGCCGTCGCGGCCCCACATCTGGCCGGAGTTGCGGATCATGGCGGGCATGGAGGCGTCGACGATCACGTCGCTCGGCACGTGCAGGTTGGTGATGCCCTTGACGGAGTCCACCATCGCCATTTCCGGGCGGTGCTCGTAGCAGTCGTGGATGGCCTGCTCGATCTCGTCCTGGGTGGACTGGGGCAGGGTCTTGATCTTTTCCAGCACGCTGTTCATGCCGTTGTTGGGGTTGACGCCCAGCTCGTCGAACAGCTCGCCGTACTTCTCGAACACCTCGCGGTAGAACACCTTGACCGCGTGGCCGAACACGATGGGGTGGGACACCTTCATCATGGTGGCCTTGACGTGCAGGGACCACATCACGCCGGTTTCCTTGCAGTCCTGCAGGGTCTGCTCGAAGAAGTCGCACAGCTTCCTGCTGCTCATGAACATGCTGTCCAGCACTTCGCCTTCCTGCAGGGCCAGTTCTTTCTTCAGCTCGACCTGGCCGGCCTGGTTGACGAACTCGATGCGCACGGTTTGCGCCTTGTCCATGGTCACGGACTGTTCGCTGGAGAAGAAGTCACCGCCGTTCATGTAGTCGGCGTGGGAGCGGGAGGCCTTGCTCCAGGCGCCCATGGAATGGGGATACTTGCGGGCGAAGGCCTTGACCGCGGCCGGGGCGCGGCGGTCGGAGTTGCCCTGGCGCAGCACCGGGTTGACCGCGCTGCCGAGGATCTTGGAGTAGGCGTCGCGGATGGCTTTTTCTTCGTCGGTCTCGGGGGCCTCGGGGAAGTCGGGCACCGCATAACCCTGGGACTGCAGCTCCTTGATGCAGGCGCGCAGCTGGGGCACGGAGGCGCTGATGTTGGGCAGCTTGATGATGTTGGCGTGCGGATCCTGGGTCAGTTCACCCAGCTCGGCCAGGCCGTCGGCCACGCGTTGTTCCGGGCTCAGGCGCTCGGGAAAGGCGGCCAGGACGCGGCCGGCCAGGGAGATGTCGCTCAGGGTGACCTTGATGCCGGCGGCGCTGGTGAAGGTGCGCACGATCGGCAACAAGGAGTAGGTTGCCAGGGCCGGGGCTTCGTCGGTCAAGGTGTAGACGATGGTCGATTCTTTGGTTGTCATTATTTCGCTATTTCCCTGCTTGATAGGTGGGGGTACAACGGCTCGGCGCGGGCACCCACTTGTGGTGGGCGCCGGTCGCCGGCCAACGCCGCTGGATTGAATTTCCGGCAGGCATTGTATGACGTTCGCGCACAAGACTTAAGGGGGTTGCGCGAATTCTGTCGACTGGTTCGACTAATTGATGGTTGCCTAAGCAATGTCAGGGCATTTTTATGCACTTTTTGTAGGGGCATTATGGCCCTGCGGACCGGCACCGGTGTCTTCCGTCGTGGCCAGGCAGGCCCGGTCCCGTCCTTCGGCCTTGGCCTGGTAGAGGGCGGCATCCGCCCGCTGCACCAGGGTTTCGATGCAATCCATCGGGCCGGCGGTGCCGATGCCGGCGCTCACCGTTACCCTGCCGGTGGCGGGAAAGGCATGGCGGCGGGTCGCCGCCAGCAGCCGTTCGGCCAGTTCCAGGGCCTGGCCGGCGTCGGTTTCCGGGCAGACGAGCATGAATTCCTCGCCGCCCCAGCGGCACAGTATGTCCGCTTCCCGCAGGTTGTTCCGCAGCAGCCTGGCGAAGTCGACCAGCACCTTGTCGCCGGTCAGGTGACCCTGGAGATCGTTGATGTGCTTGAAATGGTCCAGGTCGAGCATGATCACCGCCAATGGCCGCCGGTAGCGCTGGGCCAGTTGCAGTTCCTTGTGGAAGATGTTGTTGAGGGCATGGCGGTTGGGCAGCCCGGTGAGCGGATCCGTTTGCGCCAGCACCTTCAGTTGCCGGTTGAGGCGGTTCAGCCGGCGCATCCAGAACAGGCTGGTGGCGAGCACGGCGGTGAGGGTACCGCCCAGGGCATAGACCAGGGTGTAGTTGGTCACCACCTGCGACACCATGTTCATGGCGGTGTGCCGCCCCATGATCTGCTGGCGCGCCTCGGGGGTCAGGGTGGCGATGCCCTTGTCGAGGATATCGCGCAGGGTCTGCTCCGACTTGAGCACCCCCATGCGCAGCCGGTTGTCGTAGCCCGGGATCTGGCCCGACACCTTGAGGTTGAACCAGCCTTCGTTCTTGATGGTATGGGCCGCCATGATCAGCGAGCGCAGGGTCATGTCCGCCTTGCGCTCCGACACCAGGCGCAGGGCCTCCCGCTCCGAGTCGGTGTAGATGATCTCGATATGGGGGAAGTCGCGGGCGAAAAACTCGGCCATGGCGGTGCCGTAGGGCAGGGCGATGGTCTTGCCGGTGAGGCTGGACACGTCCGAGATAAAGGGATGCTCCTCCCGGGTGATCAGCACGTTCGGATCTTCCAGCAGCGGCTCGGTGAAGATCAGCCACTGTTCCCGCTCGGGGGTCTGGTTGAGGAAGCTCAGCGCCAGGCAGTCGCCGGCCCGGGAGGCGATCAGGCTTTCTTCCCAGGTCTGGGTGGGGTGCAGCCGGACCTGCAGGCCGGTGTTGGCCGCGACCATGGCGATCAGGTCGGCGGCGATGCCCACATGCCGGCCGTGCTTGTCGATGGCCTCGAACGGCCACCAGTCCGGATCCACGCACAGGGAAACGCCGGGGTGGGCGTTGAGGTAGGCCCGTTCGGAGGCGCTCAGCTCGGCCGGGTGTTCGTTTGCCGGCGCCGGGAGTGACAGGGTACACAACAGCGCCCAGATAGGGATCCGAAGGAATCTCTTTTGGCGGCATTGCCTTCGTTGGCCGGGGGTGATTGAGGGTGAATCCATTCTTTTCCTCAACAATCAGTGGGTTGCCTCATCATCCTCGTTTCGGTGGCGCAGGGCAATGGCCGTAACCCCGGAAAGCGGAGCTGTGACGTGATTTATCTGAGGTGGGACAAGGTTCTGCTTTGGGGTTCGTATTATCATCCCCCGCCTTGTCATGGTGCCGGACGGCAATAGGGCCGGGGGCCCTTGAAGGGAGGGGAGCAGGATGCGGAACTGGGGATGTTGTTCAGGGTGATCAAGACGGAGCCGATGAAAAGAGCCTGGTGGCCGTTCTGGCTGTGGCTGCTGTGCGTGTTCCTGATCCTGGTGTGGGGCCGGCCGCTGGTGCGGCACGAGTTCGAACGCAGCCTGGGGGAGAGCATGATGGCGCTGGCGGCGGGCACGGCACGCCAGCTGGCGCTCGGCCGGGAGCAGGTGGCGGAGCTGCTGCCCCTGGATTATGCCGCCTTGCGGCAGCATCCGCTGAACCGGGAATTCGAGCGGGATGCCCGCGAGCTGATGGCGCTGGCCGATATCCGTTACATCTATGTGGAAGTGGATCTGGGGCCGGCGGTGCCGTTCCGGGTGGAGCCGGGCGAGGAAAAGGTGTTCAATGCCGCCGCCGGCACCCCGCTCAATATCCTCTATCTGCTCGACGCCGTGACCGAGGAAGAGGCGGCGCGGCAGGAGCGCCCCTTCCCGGAGAAAGAGCGGTACGGCCTGCTCGGCGAGCGGAACCGGGTGCTGTTTGCCGGGCGCCAGCCCGGCTGGCTCGTCAGCGAGGATCGCTGGGGCAAGTACCTCACCGCCTATGCCCCCCTGTACCTGAGTGACGGCGATTTCCTGGGCATGCTGGGTGTGGACTACGACTACGGCAGCTACCGCCGGGCCCTGCTGCTGTACGAGTCGGTGCTGCTGCTGCCCCTGCTGCTGAGCGGTGGCGTGCTGCTGTTCCAGCTGTTCCAGTTGAAAAGCAGCATCAGGGCCGAGAAACAGGCCCGGGGCGAAGCCCTCCAGGCCTACAGGGATACCCTCACCGGCATCTGGAACCGGCGCGGGATCTGGCGGCTGCTGGAGCGGCAGTGGCGGCTGGCGCGGGCGCACCATCACGGCGTGACCCTGCTGCTGGTGGACGTGGATTATTTCAAGGAATACAACGACAACTACGGCCATCCGGCCGGTGACCGCATGTTGCGGGCGGTTGCCGGCATGCTGGCGGAGTTGGCCGGGGAATACCAGGGGGTGGTCGGGCGCTACGGCGGCGACGAGTTCATGCTGTTGTTCGCCAACCTGATCCCGGGGGAAGAGGACAAGCTGGGCCAGGAGATCCTGGTCCGCTGCCACACCCTGGCGATTCCCCACGCCTTTTCCCCCATCTCCGACCGCCAGACCCTGAGCGTGGGCGCCGTCACCCTGGCGCCCGGACAGGAGGTGGCGATGGACACCCTGGTCGAGCTGGCGGACCGGGCGCTTTACCAGGCCAAGCGCCATGGCCGCAACCGGGCCTGCTGCCACCAGGAGCCGAAACGGCGGGCCGGCTGAACGGCCCGCCGGGATCAGCGGTACAGCCAGTGGGCGATGCGCGGTACCAGCCGGGGCATGACCAGGTAAATCACCAGGGCGACGATGACGCCGGCGCTGATGGCGTGGCGGATGCCCCACAGGCCCAGGGGCGGCACCTGCTCGAACAGGGGCGACAGCACCGGCGGCACCACCATGGTCAGCACCCAGATCACCAGGCTGGTGACCAGCCATTGCTTCCAGCGGGTCGGCTGTTTGGGCGGCGGGTTGAGGGGCTGGAACCAGTTGTCGATGCCGGAGGAGATCTCCACCTGGTCCGGCAGCTCCAGATAGTGCTCCGCTTCCTCGATCAGGGCCTGGCGCTCCCGGGACTGCACCCAGGCCTCGGCCTCCGCCTGGCTGGCGAAGCGCACCGCGATATCGTACTGGGTATGGCCGCAGGTCGGCTTGAAGATATTGACGCCCTGGTGGCCGGAAAAGCCGGCGGCCACGTCTATGGTCTTTCTCAGCCAGTGCTCGTAGTCGCCCAGCGCCTGCGGGCGCACCCGGTGGCGGATCAGGACCGACACGCCGGCCGTCATGGTATGGGGTTGTTCCGTCATGCCGTGCTCCTTCATCAGGGTAATTCGGGCGCCTGTAATGGCTCGCCCTTGTACCCCTCGACCTTGCCGAAGCGTTCAGCGCCGGCGTTCCAGTCGGCCAGGGCTTGGGCGATGTCTTCCCTGCTGTGGCCGACGAAGTTCCACCAGATGTAGATGTCCTCGTCCAGCGGCTCGCCGCCCACCAGCAGCACCCGGGCGCCGGGGGCCAGGGTCAGGGTGACCTGTTCCCGGTGCAGGCCCAGGTAGGCCAGCTCGTTCTCCGCAAAGTTTTCTGCGCCAAGCGCCAACTGGCCTTCCAGCACGAACAGGCCGTATTCGAACTCCGGGCGCAGGGGGAGGCTCAGCTCCGCCCCCCGGGGGCTGTGCAGATCCATGCCCAGCAGGGGCGAGAAGCTGAGGGTGGGGGCCTTGTGGCTCAGGTAGTCGCCCACCAGCAGGGTGAAGTCGACGCCGTCCTGGGACCAGGCGGGCAGCCTGGGGTAGTGATCGAAACGGGGCGGGGTGTCCTTGTCGGCCTCGGGCAGGGCAATCCACAGTTGGGCGGCGTGCAGCCGGCCCTGGCCGGGCACCGACTCCTCGGTGTGGGCGATGCCGTGGCCGGCGGTCATCAGGTTGACCTGGCCGGGGCGGATCACCTGCTGGTGGCCCAGGCTGTCCCGGTGCAGCACCTCGCCTTCCAGCATCCAGGTAAAGGTCTGCAGGCCGATGTGCGGATGGGGCCCCACCCGCATGCCGGGCTCGCCCGGGGCGAAGTCGGCGGGGCCGGCGTGATCGAGAAAACACCAGGCGCCGATCAGCCGCCGTTGTTTGGACGGGACGGCGCGGGCCACGGGGATGCCGCCCACGTCGGCGAGGCGCGGCGCGATGCGCTGTATCTGGCGCTCGCCCTCCACCAGCGGGCAGTCGCGGGAAGAGCCGAAGCTCGCCGACCATTGGATATTGCTCATGGAACCTCCGGAAAAGGGTTGGACAGGGTGCCTTGTCACCGCTCCGATAAGGTTAGCGCCTTATCGGGCCCATGACCGATTATGGCCGTGTCGCCGCGGCTAATACCAGTCGCCGTTGTCCCGGCTCTCGCCAATCAGCGCCAGCAGCAGCGTCCGCACCGCCCGGGCCGCCACGCTCAGGGGCTTGTGGCGGGCATGGGCCAGGTAGATGCGGCGTTCTATTTCCGGCTCGGTGATCGGCAGCGAGGGCAGGGGCCGGGGCGCGTCGGCCACCCGCCGGGACAGCACCGAGTAGCCGGCACCGGCTTCGACCAGGGCCTTGATCTGGTCCAGGGCGTCCATTTCCAGCACCACCCGCAGCGGGTGGTGCAGCAGCAGGGCCGCGCTTTCCAGCTCTTCCCGCAGGCGGTGGGGGCGGCCCGGCAGGATCAGCGGCAGCGCCAGCAGCTCGGCCAGGCCCGGGTGCCCCTCGCAGTCGAACAGCAGGCCGAGATCCAGCTTGTCGTCCTGCAGCCATTCCTGCATGTGGCCCGAGAGCCCTTCGGTCAGCCGCAGCTGTACCTCGGGCAACCGCTGGCGCACCTGCAGCGCCAGCGGCACGCTGAGCAGGGGCCCGAGCGAGGTGGGAATGCCGACCACCACGGGCCCGGAGGGGCTGGCCTCGATGCCGCGCACATGA
>NZ_NMUO01000114.1 GCF_002237365.1 Zobellella denitrificans | reverse complement strand
CACCCGGACCATCAGCGCCAGGGCCTGGGGCGGCGGCTGATCGCGGCGGCCATCGACTGGGCCCGGGCCGGGGGGCACCGCAACCTGACCCTGACCACCTTCGAGCACGTGCCCTGGAACGGGCCCTTCTACGCCCGGCTCGGTTTCCGGCGGCTGGCGGAGGCCGAGCTGGATGAACGGCTGGCCCGGCAGCTGGCCGGCGAGCGCAGCCTGGGGCTCAAGGGCCGGGTGGCCATGGCCCTGGCGCTGTAGACTTTAACCACGGCACCGGGCGGAAGCCGTGGTTTAGTGCCTGCCGCGTCCGGAGCTATGCTGAAAAGAGTCTAATGGCACCTGGCCCATCGCCAAGGAGGCCCCATGCCGCGAGATCTCCAGTCACTCGGGGAGCCGGTCGTGTTTGAAACGGCGGCGGAGCACGTTTGCACCGATGTGCCGGTGTTCGCCCCCGACTGCCGGGCCGCCGAGGCCCGGCAGGGGCTGACCGGGCGTCGTTACGAATGCGCCAGCCACGTGGTGGTGTGCCGGGACGGCCGGCTCTGCGGCATGGTGCGCATCGAGGATCTGCTGCCCGCTCCCGATCATGTCACCCTGGCAACGCTGATGGAACAGGATCCGCCCGTGGTGGCACCGGGGGTGGATCAGGAGGTGGTGGCCTGGCGGGCGGTGCGCCATGCGGAGTCGGCCCTCGGCATGGTGGACGGGGAGGGGCGCTTCGTGGGCCTGATCCCGCCCTACCGGATGCTGGCGGTGCTGCTGGCCGAGCACGAGGAGGATCTCACCCGCCTGGGCGGCTTTACCAAAAGCACCGAGGCGGCGCGCTCCTCCAGCGAGGAGCCGGTGCCGCGCCGCTTCCGCCACCGGCTGCCCTGGCTGCTGGTGGGCCTGCTCGGCGCCCTGATCGCCGCCGATCTGGTCGGCTGGTTCGAATCCCAGCTGCAGCGCACCCTGATGCTGGCCTTCTTCATCCCCGGCCTGGTCTACCTGGCGGACGCGGTGGGTACCCAAACCGAAACCGTGGTGGTGCGTGGCCTTTCGGTGGGCGTGGCCATGCGCACCATGGTCAGGCGGGAGCTGCTGGCGGGCCTGGCCATCGGCCTGGTGCTGGCGCTGGTGGCCGGCCCCCTGGTGTGGCTGCGCTGGAGCGACCCGACGGTGGCCCTGTGCGTGGGCCTGGCGGTGCTGGCCGCCTGCTCCACCGCCACCATCACCGCCATGGGGCTGCCCTGGCTGCTGTACCGCGCCGGGATGGACCCGGCCTTCGGCAGCGGCCCCCTGGCCACCGTGATCCAGGACTTGTCGACTATCCTTATCTACTTCGCCATCGTCACCGCCGTGATCGGCTGATCCTGTTTTTCTCCAACACCGTGCCGGCCGGTTGGTGCCGGCGGGCCTGATGCGCAGGGGGGCAGCGTATTCGATGACCGAGCAAAACCACTGGCAATTGATCCCGGCGCAGGACTTCTGCTGCCCATCGCCACCGGCGGTGACCCGGCTCCGCCAGGGCTGGTTGCGGCTGCTGCGTCTGCTCCGCCTGCACGCCGCCGAGGCGGAGCCGGAGCAGGAAGAGGCCGATCTGCCCGACTACCAGGCCTACGATCGCCGCCCGGCGGTGGCCGCTCTGGACGAGCGGCTCGGCTCCTGGCGGCAGGAGGCCCAGGCCGGGGCCTGCTTCCTGCTGGATCCGCCCTACAGCGGCACCGCCGCCATCGCCCGCGACTGGGCCGACCTGCATGGCTGGCGCACCCTGACTCCGCCGAATACTACCAGCCTGGAGCGGGCCGATGTGGAGCAATGGTGGCGCGGCCAGCGCGGAAGCGGCCCCTGGCTTATCGACGATCTGGCCCGTTATCTGTTGCGTACGGTCGAGGGCATGGACTTTGTGTGCGCCCTGCTGCCCCGGCTGTTGCAGGGCGAGCTGGGGCAGGGGCTGGTGGTGTGCGACAGCTGGATGTTCGCCTTTGTCGGACGGGCTTGGCCGCTGCGCCTGCCCCGGGTGTACTGCTTCGCGCCGGTGGGCCCCGGCCGGCTGCGTCAGCTCGGGGTGCGGGCGTCGGACAAGGTACTGTGCCGGCTGGCGGCGCGGGCCAGGGGTAACCCGGGGCTGGCCCTGGCGCTGTGGACGGTGGAGCGGCAGGCAAAGCAGGAGCTGCCCGAACTGCCGTCCGAGGCCGACGACGTTACCGCCTTCGTGCTCTATACCCTGCTATTGCACCGGGGGTTGGGCGTGGCGTTGCTGCAGCGGGTGCTGCCGGTGGTGTCGCCGGATCTGCTCAACGTGCAGCTGCTGCGCCTGGAGCAGTGCGGCATAGTACTGCGGGAAGAGGAACGCTGGCGAGTGAGCATCCACGGCTACCTGGTGGTGCGGGATTTTCTCACCGAGCGCGATTTCTGGCCGGACGGCTTTTAAGACGGGAGGACGACGGCATGGACAGGGAACAACTGGCCGGGCTCTTTCAGCACATCACCGGTGCCGCCCTGGTGGAGGCCCTGGCGGTGGCGGGGGCGGCGCTGCTGCTCATCTGGCTCAGCCAGCGGCTGCTGCCCTGGCTGGCGGCGCGGCTGCACAGCGAACGCCGGCTGTTCGTGCTGGCGCTGATGCCGACCATCCGCCTGCTGGTGCTGCTGGGCGCCCTGCTGTGGATAGTGCCGCTGTTCTTGGCGCCCACGCTGCAGAACATGGTGGCCATACTGGGGGCGGCGGGCCTGGCCATCGGCTTCGCCCTCAAGGACTATGTGAGCAGCCTGATCGCCGGCATAGTGGCGGCCTACGAGCACCCCTACCGGCCCGGCGACTGGATAGAGGTGGATGGCTGCTACGGCGAGGTGCGCCATATCGGCATGCGGGCGGTGGAGATCGTCACCCCCGACGACACCCTGGTGTACGTGCCGCACCAGAAGCTGTGGACCGGCCTTATCCACAACGCCAACAACGGCGGCGCCAGCCTGATGTGCGTGGCCCATTTCTACCTGGAGCCGGAGCACGACGCCCACCAGGTGCGCCGGGTACTGGAGCAGGTGGCCCTGTCCAGCCCCTATGTGAAGCTGGCCAAGCCGATCTCGGTGGTGCTGGCGGAGCGGCCCTGGGGCACCCACTATCGCATCAAGGCCTACCCCATGGATCCGCGCCAGCAGTTCCAGTTTGTTTCCGATCTCAGCGCCCGCGGCAAGGACAGCCTGCGCCGGTTGCCGGTGCGCTTTGCCCGGATCCGGCCCGAACCGGACCAGAACCTAAGCTGACAGGAGGCAACCATGCCGCGTTTACAGCATAAAACCGCCCTTATCACCGGCGCGGCCCGGGGCATCGGCGAGGCCATGGCCCGCGCCTTCGTGGCCGAGGGCGCCCTCGTCTACCTCACCGACATCGACGACGACCGGGGCCGTGCCCTGGCCGCCGACCTGGGCGAGCGGGCCCGCTACCGGCGGCTGGACGTACGCCGGGAGGCCGACTGGCAAGCGGTGACCGAGGCCATACTGGCGGAAGCCGGGGGATTGCAGGTGGTGGTGAACAACGCCGGCATCACCGGCTTCGAGCAGGGGATGGTGGCCCAGGATCCCGAGCACGCCTCCCTGGCCGACTGGCACAGTGTGCACAGCACCAACCTGGACGGCGTTTTCCTCGGCTGCAAGTACGCCATCCGTGCCATGCGCCGCTGCGGCGGCGCGGGCGCCATCATCAACATCTCGTCCCGCTCCGGCCTGGTGGGCATTCCCGGTGCCGCCGCCTACGCCTCCTCCAAGGCGGCGGTGCGCAACCACACCAAGACGGTGGCGCTCTACTGTGCCGAGCAGGGGCTGGCCATCCGCTGCAATTCCATCCACCCGGCGGCCATCCTCACTCCCATGTGGGAGCCGGTGCTGGGCACGGGGCCGGAGCGGGAGCAGCGGCTGCGCGACTTTGTGCAGGACTGCCCCCAGCGCCGCTTCGGCCGCCCGGAGGAGGTGGCGGCCCTGGCGGTGATGCTGGCCTCGGACGAGGTGCCCTACATGACCGGCGCCGAGCTCAACATCGACGGCGGCATACTGGCGGGCTCGGCCGCCCGGCCCGCTGCCTGAGCCCCGCCCCCGCGCCAACCCGCATGGATTTGGCATATAACCCGAGGGGGTCATAGCGATGATCAGACTAAGAGCCGCCCGCCCCCCCGATCTGACCCTGCTGCGCCGCTGGGACCAGGCACCCCAGGTGCGGGCGGCGGATCCCAACGACGACTGCCTGGTGTTTCGCCTGGCGCGGGCCGACTGGCGGCCGGGGGAGGGCGCGTGATCATCCGGCCCTTCGACCCCGCCACCGATCTGCCCGGGCTGCGGACCTGCGTGCACGAATTGCAGGAGGCGGAGCGGGCGCTGGACCCGCGTCTGCCGGCGGGAGATCTTGTCCTGGAGCCCTACCTCGCCGAGCTGTTCCGCCGCTGTGCGCGGTGCGCGGGCCGGATACTGGTGGCGGAGCGGGCCGGTGTGGTGGCTGGCTTCGTGGCGGTGCTGACCCGGGTGGTGAGCGAGGAGCCGGACGACGGCGGCCTGGAATATGGCCTGATCAGCGATCTGCATGTTCGTGCACCCTGGCGCCGGCGTGGCCTGGGCCGGCAGTTGCTCGCCGCCGCCGAGGCCCAGGCTCGGCAGGAAGGGGTACGCTGGTTGCGCATCGGGGTGCTGGCCGCCAACGCGCCTGCCCTGGCCCTCTACCGCGCCGCCGGCTTCAAGGCGCATCTGGTGGAGCTGGAAAAAGACCTGTAACGCAGGCACAGCCCGACCCGCGCCGCCTGTTCAGCCGTGCGCCTTTTTCACCCCGTGGCGTGGCATGCCCGTCCGGGGGTTCCCGCTGCGCGGGAAGGCAGGCGGGCCGTTAAGGCGCCATCTAAACTTCTCCTATTGTGGCGTGCCCGGCTAAGTACCGGAGCGCGGGGGAGGGAGCATGAGTACGGAACAACGGGGCCCGGGATGAAAAAGCTGCTGTGGGTGGGGGTGGGCCTGCTGCTGGCCCTGCCCATCGTCGGCACCCTGGTGCTGATCAAGGCGCTGCAGTTCGGCGCCATGGGCGCGGCCGCGGCCCAGATGCAGATGCCGCCGGAGCCGGTGAACGCCGAACTGGTGCGCGAGGCCGAGTGGCATCCGGAGCTGCAGGCGGTGGGCTCGGTGGTGGCGGTGCAGGGCACGGTGATCCGCACCGAGGCCGAGGGCCTGGTGCGGGAGATCCGCTTCGAGGCCGGGGCCCCGGTCAAGGCCGGGGATGAACTGGTGCGGCTCGACAGCGACATCGAGCGGGCCCAGCTGCGCGAGGCCGAGGCCGCCGCCGCCCTGGCGCGGCAGTCCTTCCGGCGGGCCCGGGAACTGGCCCGCAGCCGCAACATCTCCCAGGGTGAACTCGACGCCGCCGCCTCCGCCGTGCAGCAGGCCGAGGCCCGGGCCGACATGATCCGTGCCCTGATCGCCAAGAAGACCCTGAGCGCCCCCTTCGACGGCCGGCTCGGCATCCGCCGCGTCAGCGTCGGCCAGTTCCTCGACAAGGGCAGCCCGGTGGTGTCGCTGCACTCCCTCGATCCCGTCTATGTCGAGTTTTCCCTGCCCCAGCCGCAACTGGCCGAGCTGGCCGACGGGCTGCCGGTCCGGGTGTGGTCCGACGCCTATCCCGAACGGCCCTTCGAGGGGCGGGTTACTGCCTTCAACCCGGATCTCGATCCCCAGACCCGCAGCGTGCGGGTGCAGGCCACCCTGGCCAATCCCGAGGGCCGGCTGCGCCCGGGCATGTTCGTGTCGGTGCTGCTGTTGCCCGGGCGCACCGAGCGGGTGCTGCTGATCCCTATTACGGCGGTGCAGCACGGCCCCTACGGCGACGCCGGCTTTGTGATCGAGCCGGACGGGCAGGGCGAAAACACCCCCAGGGTACAGCAGCGGCTGGTGCGGCTGGGGGGCCGACGGGGGGATTTCGTGGCGGTCAGCGAGGGGCTGGCGGCGGGCGAGCAGGTGGTGTCGACCGGGGTGTTCAAGCTGCGCACCGGCATGGCGGTGGTGGTCGACAACCGGTTGGCGCCGGAATTCCGGCTCGATCCCGACCCCGGCAACAGCTGAGCGCGCCGTCATGAAGGCCTTTACCGATCTCTTCATCCACCGGCCGGTGCTGGCGCTGGTGGTCAATATCGTCATCGTCATCGCCGGGCTGCAGGCCTGGTGGTCGCTCAACGTGCGCCAGTATCCCCAGAGCGAGAACGCCTCCGTTATCGTCGCCACCCCCTATGTGGGGGCCAGCGCCGAGGTGGTGCGCGGCTTCGTCACCACCGCCATCGAGGGCGCCATCGCCTCCGCCGACGGCATCGACTATGTGGAGTCGAAGAGCCTGCTCGGGCTGTCGCTGGTCACCGCCCGGCTCAAGCTCAACTACGAGCCGACCAAGGCGCTGGCCGACATCACCGCCAAGGTCAACCAGGTGCGCAACGAACTGCCGGCGGAGGCGGAGCTGCCTTCCATCAGCGTGCAGTCGGCGGACTCCGAGTTCGCCGCCGCCTACCTGAGCTTTTCCTCGTCCAGCCTGTCCCAGAGCGACATCACTGACTACCTGGTGCGGGTGGTGCAGCCCCGGCTGGCGGCCCTGGCCGGGGTGCAGCGGGCCGAGATCTTCGGGGCGCGCACCTTTGCCATGCGGGTCTGGCTGCAGCCGGAGCGGATGGCGGCGCTCAACGTCAGCCCGGCCCAGGTGCGCGCCGCCCTGGCGGCCAACAACTTTATCTCGGCGGTGGGCAGCACCAAGGGCGCCCTGGTGCAGGTGTACCTCACCGCCAACACCGATCTGCATACGGTGGAGCAGTTCCGCCAGCTGGTGATCCGCCGGGAGAACGACACCATAGTGCGGCTGCAGGATCTGGCCGAGGTGGAGCTGGGCGCCGAGGACTACGACACCGAGGTCAGCTTCAACGGCGAGACGGCGGTGTTCATGGGTATTTTCCCCCTGCCCAATACCAACACCATCGAGGTGATCCAGGGGGTGCGGGTCGACCTGGACGCGCTCGGGCCGGAGCTGCCGCCGGGGCTGGAGGCCCGCCTGGCCTACGACGCCTCCGAGTACATCGACAACGCCATCCGCGAGGTGGTGGGCACCCTGATTGACACCCTGAGCATAGTGGTGGTGGTCATCTTCCTGTTCCTGGGCTCGGTGCGTTCGGTGCTGGTGCCGGTGGTGGCGATACCGGTGTCGCTGATCGGCGCCGTCTTCCTGATGCAGACCCTGGGCTTCACCCTCAACCTGCTTACCCTGCTGGCCATAGTGCTGTCGGTGGGCCTGGTGGTGGACGACGCCATAGTAGTGGTGGAAAACGTCGAGCGCCACCTGCGCGAGGGGCGCACCCCGCAGGAGGCGGCCCTGGTGGGGGCGAGGGAGCTGATTGGCCCCATTATCACCATGACCATCACCCTGGCGGCGGTCTACACTCCCATCGGCCTGCAGGGCGGGCTCACCGGCGCCCTGTTCCGGGAGTTCGCCCTCACCCTGGCCGGGGCCGTCACCATCTCCGGCCTGGTGGCGCTGACCCTGTCGCCGATGATGAGCGCCCGCCTGCTGCGCAGCGCCGAGCGGGAGGAGCGGGGCCTGACCGGCTGGATCAACCACCGCTTCGACCGGCTGCGCGCGCGCTACGGCCGGGTGCTGGATCACAGCCTGAACGGCCGGCCGGCGGTCTATGCCCTGTGGGCGGCGCTCAGCCTGGCGGTGGTGCCCATGTACCTGTTTTCGCCCAAGGAGCTGGCGCCGCTCGAGGATCAGGGCTTTATGTTCGCCATCATCAACAACGCCGCCAACGCCTCGGCGGATCAGAAGATCCACTTCGGCCGGGCGGCGGAGCGGGTGTTCCTCGAGGCGCCCGAGCGGGAGCTGACCTTCCAGATCCTGCTGTCGCCCTCGGACCCGTTCGCCGCGGCCATGGGGGTGGGCGGTTTCAGCGGCATGGTGGTCAGCCCCTGGGGTGAGCGCGAGCGCACCATTTCCGACATCGTGCCCGAGATACAGGCCGGGCTGTCGGCCATTCCCGGCCTGCAGATCTTCGCCGGCCAGCCGCCGGCCCTGCCCGGGGGCAGCAACTTCCCGGTGGAATTCATCATCGCCGCCACCGCCGAGCCGGAGCAGATGCTGGCCTATGCGGAGCGTCTGCAGCAGGCGGCGATGGAAAGCGGCCTGTTCTACTTTCCGCCCGAAATCGATCTCAAGGTCGACCAGCCGCAGACCGAAATTGTGCTCGATCACCAGAAAGTGGCGGCCCTGGGGCTGACCCAGCAGCAGGTGGGCGCCGATCTGGGGGCGGCCCTGGGGGGCAACTATGTCAACCGTTTCAACGTGCGCGGCCGCGCCTACAAGGTGATCCCCCAGCTGGCGCGGGTGGAGCGGCTCAACCCGGAGCAGCTCAAGGATATCCACGTCACCGGCCCCGACGGCGGCCTGGTGCCGCTCAGCGCCTTCGCCACCCTGCGCCACAGCACGGTGCCGCGCTCCCTCAACCGCTTCCAGCAGCTCAACGCCATCAAGCTGTCGGGCATGACCGCCCGGCTGGACGAGGGCCTGGGGGTGCTGGAGCAGGCGGCGCGGGACATACTGCCGGCGGACTACAGCGTCAACT
This sequence comes from Zobellella denitrificans, assembly GCF_002237365.1. Lineage (GTDB taxonomy): Bacteria > Pseudomonadota > Gammaproteobacteria > Enterobacterales > Aeromonadaceae > Oceanimonas > Oceanimonas denitrificans. The sequence continues at coordinate 2,739 of NZ_NMUO01000114.1, read as the reverse complement.
ACACCGGCGAGTCGCGCCAGTTGCGCACCGAGGGCGGCCGCTTCCTGCCGGCCCTGGGGCTGGCGGTACTGATGATCTTCCTGGTGCTGGCGGTGCAGTTCAATTCCTTCCGCGATCCCTTCGTCATCCTGCTGGGCTCGGTGCCCCTGGCCATGTTCGGCGCCCTGGTGTTCACCCTGCTGAAGATGCCCAACCCGGACCTGCCTTACTGGACCGACGGCTGGACCACCACCATGAACATCTATGCCCAGGTGGGGCTGGTGACCCTGGTGGGACTGATCGCCAAGAACGGCATCCTGATCGTGGAGTTCGCCAACAAGCTGCAGGAGCGGGGCCTGGCCAAGCGGGCGGCCATCGAGGAGGCGGCCATGACCCGGCTGCGGCCGGTGCTGATGACCTCCATGGCCACGGTGGCGGGGCATTTTCCGCTGATCCTGGTGGACGGCCCGGGGGCGGCGGCGCGCAATTCCATCGGCCTGGTGCTGGTGGGTGGCATGGCCATCGGCACCTTCTTCACCCTGTTCGTGGTGCCCTCGCTCTATATGCTGCTGGCCCGGTCGCATGGCGGTGAGCCCCGGTAGGGGCAAATTTATTCGGCCAAATATGAAGCAAGGAGGTCCGCTGCAAGGGGCCCTTGGGGCGCGGGCGGCCCGCCCGCATGGCGGGTGGTGCCGGTGGTTTGGGCGTGGTTTTGGGGCCAGGAGGTTCCCGCTTCGCGGGAATGCAGGCGGGCCGCCTGCGCTCCAGGTCACATAAGGGCGGCCGACAGCGTTTTTTGGATCGACTTCAGTCGACCGGACCCCGGTGCCGGTGCCTCCTATACTGAGGGGACGCATCTTCAACCGGACCCCGGGAGGCCCCATGACCCAATCACTCCGCTTCGGTGGCGGGCGCAATATCGCGCTCAAGGTTCCGCCCCACCAGTTCGAGGCCACGGTGGCCTTTTACCGCGACGTGCTGGCGCTGCGCCAGGTCGACAAACAGCTGCCGTCGGTGGCCTTCGAGTTCGGCGCCTGCCAGCTGTGGATAGACCAGGTGCCCGGGCTCAGCCAGGCCGAAACCTGGCTCGAGGTGATCACCAACGATCTCGAGGGCGCCGCCGAACACCTGCAGGCCGCCGGCGTGGTGCGCCGGGACGAAATCGAGCCGCTGCCGGAAGGCTTTGCCGCCTTCTGGATAGCCAACCCGGCCCAGATCATCCACCTGCTCTGCCAGGATGAGGCATCCCTAGGCTGACCCATCACCTTCAACAAGGAGCTCCTTATGCCCCAGGCCATCTACGTCAACCTGCCGGTGGCGGACCTGCCCCGTGCCATGCGCTTTTTCGAGGCGCTGGGCTTCGCGTTCAACCCCCGCTTCACCAACGAGCAGGCCGCCGCCCTGGTGATTTCCGACACCATCTTCGCCATGCTGCACACCCCCGACAGCTTCCGGCGCTTTACCCGCAAGCCGATCGCCGACGCCGCCAGCACCACCGAGGTACTGCTGGCGCTGCAGCTGGAAAGCCGCACCCGGGTCGACGAGCTGATGGCCAAGGTGCTGGCCGCCGGCGGCCGGGAAGCGCGGGAACCGGAAGAGTACGACTTTATGTACGGCCGCGCCTTCGAAGACCCGGACGGTCATATCTGGGAACTGTTCTGGATGGACGCCGCCGACGAGGCGGAGTCGCCCTGAGGCGGTGCCTTGCCGGTGAAAAGGTCCGTTGAAACGGACCCTTGACACCCGCCGTCTCTCCGTAGGGTCGAATTTATTCGACCGAACCCGGCGCCGACGGCGGAACTGTCCTTGGAGCGCGGGCGGCCCGCCCGCATGAACCCGGCGCCGGCGGTGGGGTGGTTCACTGAAGTGGACCTACGGCAGATCCGCCGTCTTCGCGCCGCCCTTTCCCGCCCCGCCGGGCCTTGTTACCATCCCGGCCTTGTCTTCCGCTTTTTTCCGTTTGCCGTTTCACCTGCCCGGCGCGTCCGTTCGGCGCTATCATGGGTGTCGAACGGAGCGGTATAAGGAACCCAGATGCAGCATGACGACAACCTCGCCCCCGGCCTGATGGTGGTGCACGGCAACCAGCTGGAGGCATTGCGCGAGCTGGCGGTGACCTGGATGCGGCGCTATCCCCTGGCGCCGCTCGAGAACGAGGTGATCCTGGTGCAGAGCAACGGCATCGCCCAGTGGCTCAAGCTGGCCCTGGCCGAGCACCGCAGCGGCGGCATCGCCGCCGCCGTGCAGGTGGAGCTGCCAGCGCGCTTTTTGTGGACGAGCTACCGGGCCGTGCTCGGCAGCGACAGCATTCCCCGCCAGTCGCCGCTTGACAAGGCACCGCTCACCTGGCGGCTGATGCGGCTGTTGCCGGGGCTGCTGGCCGAGGCCGTGTTTGCGCCCCTGCACCGCTTTTTGCAGGACGACGCCGACTACCGCAAGCGCTACCAGCTGGCCGAGCGGCTGGCGGACCTGTTCGATCAGTACCAGGTCTACCGGGCCGACTGGCTGGCCGCCTGGGCCGAGGGGCGGGACGAGATAGTCAGCCTGCGCCGGGGCCGGGTGGCCCTGGATCCGGCGGTGCGCTGGCAGCCGGCCCCCCCCCCCGGCCCCCGCGGGCCGCCCCGCGGGCCCGTGGAACCTGTGCCTGGCGGACCGGTCCGCCAGCCGCCCGGCCCACCGGTGGCGGCGGTGGGAGGCGGCCTCCGCCGCGCTCCAACGGCGGGGGGGGGGGCCCCACGGCGCGGGCGGGCGGCCCCGCGC
>NZ_NMUO01000113.1 GCF_002237365.1 Zobellella denitrificans | reverse complement strand
TTTGCGGAGCGGTAGTTCAGTTGGTTAGAATACCGGCCTGTCACGCCGGGGGTCGCGGGTTCGAGCCCCGTCCGCTCCGCCATCACTCAAAACCCCAGCAGAAATGCTGGGGTTTTTTCGTATTGGCTGCGCCGGACGGCTGGATGATGTCGGCGCGCTGCGCCTTCGCTGCAAAGGCGGTGCCTTTGCAGCTGCGTCATCACAGACAAAAAAGCCACCTTCGGGTGGCTTTTTTGTTGTCGTTTTCACCGGATCTTCGGTGTCGCTGTCCTGCGATCTTGATCACACTTCATTAACAGTCCGCCTTCTGCTTTTTTCTGTTATCTCATTTAAATTCAATATCTTGCGATTATTTTGGTCTTTCTGGTCAGCTTCTGGCGAGATTTTGCGATTGCCAATACTGTTAATGGAATGTATATATAATTATGAATTCATAATGATGTTGGCAGCAACATCAAACCCGAGGAGAAGGCGATGGATAGCAATGTACACTCTTTTGGTCACAATTTTAAAAAGAGTTTGTTAGCGGTAATGCTGGGGGCCGGCCTCTTTGCCGGGACGGCGGGGGCCGAGACCCTGAGGGTAGCGGGCAACTTTGCCGCCGATCACTCCAGCAGCCTGGCAATGGAAGTGTTCAAGCAGGAGGTGGAAACGGCCACCGAGGGTGATATCAAGGTGCAGCTGTTTCCGGCCATGCAACTGGGCGGCGCCACCGAAAACGTGGACCAGGTGCGATCGGGGGTCCTGAGCATGACCTGGATCGGGGTTTCCTTCCTGTCCCGTACCGTGCCCGAGCTGGAAGCGGTCAGCCTGCCCTTCGTGTTCAAGGACAGGGAAACCGCGTTCAGGGTGATCGACGGCCGGGTCGGCGAGTTGCTCAACGACAAGCTGGCGGACAAGGGGTTTGTCGCCCTGGGCTTTATGGAACTGGGTCCGCGCCATATCACCAACAGCGTCAGGCCCATCGACTCCATCGATGATTTCGCCGGCCTCAAGATCCGCCTGCAACCGAACGAGACCCACCTCAAGACCTTCCGTGCCCTGGGCGCCAGCCCGACCTCCATGGGTATCAACGAAGTCTATTCCGCCCTGCAGCAGAAGGTGATCGACGGCCAGGAAAACCCCTTCAGCATCATCCGCAAGAACAACTACCAGGAAGTGCAGCAGTACCTGACCGACACCGGCCACTTCTTCGACTTTATCGTGGTGGTGGCCAACAAGAAGCGCTTCGACAAGCTCTCCGCCGAAGAGCAGCAGCTGCTGCGTGATGCCATGGCCAAGGCGGTGCAGTGGCAGCGGGAAAAGGCGGCGGAAGAGGATCTGCTGTCCCGGGAGCAGCTGGTGGCCGCCGGTATGCAGCTGAACCAGGTCAGCCCCGAGCTCTACCAACAGATGCAGCAGCAGACCGCCGGCATCATCGAGGAGCTGAAAGCGCGCCTGGGTGATGAACTGGTCGATGCGGTGCTGGAGGATGCCAAGTCATGAAATCCGGTCATTCCGAGCAGGCCGGCATGCTGAGCGGGCCTTCGCCCCTGCCTTCGCCGGCCGCGGTCCTGCGCCGCGGCCTGCTGGGACTGGACGGGCTGTCCCGTTACGCCATCTGCACCAGCATGGCCATCATGGTGTTGCTGGTGTCGGCTCAGGTGTTCTGTCGCTATGTCTTGTCCGAGTCCATCGACTGGGCCGATGAAATGTCCCGCCTGGCCTTCGTGTGGGCGGTGTTCCTCGCCATTCCCCATGGCCTGAAGCAGGGTGTCCACGTAGGCATCGACGTGATCACCAACCGGCTGCCGGCCCGGCTGCAGGAAGGGCTGGCCCGGCTGATGCTGGCGGTCAGCGGCGTGCTGATGGTGGTGGTCTGCTACCAGTCGGTGCTGGTGGCCATCGACGGCTGGGGCGAGTTGATGCCGACGGTGCCGGTGAGCGCGGCGGTATTCTACGTGCCGGTGATGCTGAGCTGCGGCCATGCCCTGCTGCATTTGCTGTTTATGGCCTGGCAGGGCACCCGTGTCTGGGCCGATGAGGAGGACGCCTCATGACCACCCTGGCGATTATCACCTTCCTGATCCTGGCGTTGCTGGGCATGCCGCTCGCCTTCGCCCTCGGGCTGGCGGCCCTCGGCGGCCTGGCCTACAGCGGCATCGAGCTGTCGGTCATGCCCCAGCACATGATGCACGCGGTCAACTCCTTTCCGCTGATGGCGATACCGCTGTTCATGCTGGCGGGCGAGCTGATGGTCGGCGGCCAGGTGATGCAGCGCACCATCGACTTCGCCAACGCCTTCGTCGGCCGGGTCAAGGGCGGGCTGGCCCATGTTACCCTGCTGTCCGGGCTGGGCCTGGCCTCGGTGACCGGTGCCGCCGTGGCGGGCGCCAGTGCCCTGGGCACCACCATGATGCCGGCGATGAAAAAGCATTACGACGCGGGCTTCGGCTCGGCGGTGGTGGCGTCCGCCTCCAACCTGGGGCCCATCATTCCCCCCAGTGCGGCGATGATCGTCTACGCCCTGATGGCCGGATCCTCGGTGTCGGTGGGCGGCCTGTTCATGGCCGGCGTGGTGCCCGGCATCCTGCTGGTGGTGGGCATGATGGCGCTGTCGAGCTGGATTGCGCACCGCAAGGGCTATGCGCCCACCGGCGAGCCCTTCAGCCTGCAGAACCTGCTGCTGCAAACCCGGCGGGCAGGGGCCATCATGCTGATGCCGGTGGTGGTGATCGGCGGCATCGTCGGTGGTGTCTTTACCGCCACCGAAGGCGCGGCCATCGCGGTGATCTACGCCTTTGTCATCGGCAAGTGGGTGACCCGCAAGCTGGCCTGGGCCGATTTGCCGGGTTGCATGTTCCGGGCGGCACTGACCTCGGCCGTGGTCGGCGCCCTGATCGCCTTCGCCACGCCGCTGACTTTTCTGTTCACCATCGACCTGATCCCGCTGCGGCTGTCGGCATTCATCCAGGCGCTGACCGACAATCCCCATCTGTTCCTGGCGCTGGTGATGGCCATGCTGCTGGTGGTGGGCATGTTCCTGGAGTCGAACGCAGCCTACATCATGCTGGTGCCGCTGTTCGCCCCCATCGCCCTGGCCTACGGCATAGACCCGCTCTACTTCGGGTTCCTGTTCGTGTTCAACCTGGTGATCGGCATGATGACGCCGCCGGTCGGGGTGCTGCTGTTCGTGATGTGCGGTATCGCCAAGATCCCCATGTCCCAGTTGCTGCGCTACGTCTGGCCCTTTATTGCCCTGCAGTACCTGGTGCTGGTGTTGTGCTGGATTTTCCCCGGGATAGTGACGGCCCTGCCGCGCGCCCTGGGTTATTGATGACTTACTGTGATGACTAACAAGGAGCAAGTGATGACTGATCGTACTTTATTGGGTGTGCTGACCCCTTCTTCCAATACCACCCTGGAGCCGGTCACCGCCGACATACTGCACGGCGTGAACGGCGTCAGCGCCCATTTCGGCCGGCTCAAGGTGACCGAGATCTCGCTCACCGACCAGGCCCTGAGCCAGTTCGACAACGAGCCCTTCCTGCAGGCCTCCCGGCTGCTGGCGGATGCCCGGGTGCAGTCCATTACCTGGAGCGGAACCTCTTCCGGCTGGCGGGGATTCCAGGACGATGAGATCCTGTGCCGGGCCATTACCGAGGCCACCGGCATTCCGGCCACCACCTCGGTGCTGGCGCTGAACGAGCTGTTCGCCATCACCGGGGTCAAGCGCTTCGGTCTGGTCACCCCCTATCTGCACGAGGTGCAGCAAAAGGTGATCAACACCTATGCCGCCGCCGGTTACGAGTGTGTGGCCGAACGCCACCTCAACGACAGGGGCAACTTCTCCTTCTCGGAGGTGAGCGAAGCCACCATAGCGGAGATGATCCGCGCCGTGGCCCGCGAACAGCAATGCGACGCCATCACCGTCTTCTGTACCAATTTGCGCGGGGCCCGGGTGGCGGCGGATCTGGAGCAGGAGCTGGGCATTCCCATCTACGACACCGTGTCCACCGGGGTGTGGAAGGGCATGCTGCTGGCCGATCGGGATCCCGCCCAGGTCAAAAATTGGGGCAATTTATTTTCACTTAAGCCATAATTATATATTATGTAATGCAGAGCCCCGGCCGGTCCGGGGCTTTCACGCTGGCAGGCCGGGGCGAACAAGACCGGGATCACCCTTGCGGGGTCCGAACGTATCGCTTTTACCGGCAACAGATTAAGGTAAGCGGCCTACAAAGCAATAACAACAGGAGCACGATGATGGCTACAGCAATCAATACCCTGGGGAGAAACTCTCTGCGTCGTCGTTCGCTGCACGAAGAGGTGGCCGATTGCGTCCGCACCATGATCATCGAGGGCGAGCTCAAGGAAGGGGAGCGCATCAACGAGCCGGCGCTGTGCAAGCAGCTGGACATTTCCCGCACCCCCCTGCGGGAGGCGCTGAAGGTGCTCAACTCGGAAGGCATGGTCACCATAGAGCCGAACCGGGGCGCCCGGGTGTCGACCATTACCCCCGAGGAAATCCGCGAACATTTTGAAGTGATCTGTTCCCTGGAGCGCCGGGCCGCCGAGCTGGCCGCCCAGCGAGCCACCGAGGCGGAGCTGACCCGGCTGGGGCAGCTGCAGGACAAGCTGGAGCAATACCACCAGGAGCAGGACAAGCACCAGTATTTCGAGATCAACCAGCATATCCACCGGCTGATCATCGAGCTGGCCGGCAACGAGACCCTGACCCAGCTGCACCACCAGCTGATGAACCGGGTCAGCCGTGGCCGCTACCTGGCCATCGGCTTTCATCACCGCTGGGAAGAATCGGTGACCGAGCACCGGGCCCTGCTGGAGGCACTGCAGGCACGGGACGGCGAGCGGGCCGGCCGTATCCTGGCCGAGCATGTGATGCATACCGGCGATCTGCTGGTCAGGGAGCTGGAAGACAAGCAGCAACGGCTCGGCTGAGCACCGCGACAGGGTCTGTGGCCAGGCCCTGAGCATCCCGTTTTTTCCCTTCTCCCACACTGCCTCACCTGCCCTTTGGCCGCCTGCGCTTCACCAGCGAGGTGTCAATCTGCACACGCCGGCGTCTTTCCCTCCTTCATCTCCTTTTGATCCCATTGGCCGTTATGCCAGCCCTGCCGTTTTATCACCGGATTTAACTTAATTTTTACATTTTGAGATCTGCTTCACATTAACCTCTCCCGGGGTTTGAATACGGTGCACATGGATGATTAATTACGTATACATAATTATGAATTAAAGATTCATGCAGCAATACACCGACAGGGAGGAAGGAGTCATGTCCGAGTTTGATCTGGTGATCCGCAATGGCCGCATCGCCACCGCGGCCGACATCACCGACTGTGATCTGGGGATCCGCGACGGCCGTATCGTGGCCATGGGCCTGAACCTGGCGCCGGGGCGGGAAGAGCTGGACGCCAGCGGCCTGCTGGTGCTGCCGGGCGGGGTCGACGGCCACTGTCATCTGGACCAGCCGATGCCGGACGGCCTGCGCATGGCGGATGACTTTTTCACCGGCACCCGCTCCGCCGCCTGCGGCGGCACCACCACGGTGATGCCCTTCGCCGCCCAGGAAAAGGGCCAGTCGCTGAAGGCGGCGGTGGCAGACTACCACCGCCGGGCCGAGGGCAAGGCGGTGATCGACTACGCCTTCCACCTGATCGTGAGCGACCCCACCGAGACGGTGTTGAAGGAAGAGCTGCCGGAACTGATCCGCCAGGGCTGCACCTCGTTCAAGATCTACATGACCTACGACGACCTCAAGCTCAACGACGGCCAGATCCTGGACGTGCTGGCGGTGGCCCGGGCCGAGGGCGCCATGGCGATGATCCATGCGGAAAACGCCGACTGCATCAGCTGGCTGACCCGGCGCCTGCTGGATGCAGGCCACACGGCGCCGCGCTTCCATGCCGCTGCCCGGCCCATGCTGGTGGAGCGGGAAGCCACCTACAGGGCCATCGCCCTGTCCGAGCTGGTGGACGTGCCCATCCTGATCGTGCACGTGTCCGGCGCCGAGGCGGTGGAGCAGATCCGCTGGGCGCGCAGCCACGGCATCAGCATCTATGCGGAAACCTGCCCCCAGTACCTGTTCCTCACCGCCGAGGATCTGGGGCTGGACGGCTACGAGGGCGCCAAGTGCGTGTGCAGCCCGCCGCCCCGGGACCAGGCCAACCAGCAGGTGATCTGGGACGGGCTGGAAGACGGCCTGTTCACCATCTTCTCCTCGGATCACGCGCCCTTCCGCTACGACGATCCCCAGGGCAAGAAGCCGAACGGCGAGGAGGTCGCCTTCCCCTACATCCCCAACGGCATCCCCGGGCTGGAAACCCGGCTGCCGCTGCTGTTCTCGGAAGGGGTGAACAAGGGCCGCATCAGCCTCAACCGCTTCGTGGAGCTGACCGCCACCAACCCGGCCAAGCTGTACGGCCTCTATCCGCGCAAGGGCAGCATAGCGGTGGGCGCGGACGCGGACATCGCGCTCTGGGATCCGAACCGGCAGGTCACCATCCGCAACGAGCTGCTGCACCACGACGTGGATTACACCCCCTACGAGGGCCGCACCGTCACCGGCTGGCCGGTGCTGACCCTGAGCCGGGGCAGGGTGGTGTGGCGGGACGGCGAGGTGCTGGGCCAGGCCGGCCAGGGCCGCTTCCTGCCCTGTGGCAAGCCGGAGATGGCCAAGCCCAAGGTCAGGGGATAGGCGACAAGGTTGTTTTCGGGCCTGCGGGCCCTTACCGGAGGCCCTGCCTCCATCATCAAGGCAGTTCAAGGAGCGAGACATGTCATACAAGAGCGGGCGTCACTTTCTGCAGATCCCCGGGCCCTCACCGGTACCGGACCGGATACTGCGCGCCATGGACAACCCGGTGATCGACCACCGGGGGCCCGAGTTCGCCGAACTGGGCCAGGCGGTGCTGGCGGGCATCAAGCGCATCTTCAAGACCGAGAGCCCGGTGGTGATCTATCCCGCCTCCGGCACCGGGGCCTGGGAGGCGGCGCTGGTCAACACCCTGAGCCCCGGCGACCGGGTGCTGATGTGCGAAACCGGCCAGTTTGCCACCCTCTGGCACGAGCTGGCCAGCAAGCTCGGGCTGGAGGTGGAGTTCATCCCCGGCGACTGGCGCCACGGCGCCGATCCGCAGGCCATCGCCGAGCGCCTGCGCCGGGACGACGGCCACCAGATCCAGGCGGTGTGCGTGGTGCACAACGAAACCTCCACCGGGGTGACCAGCCGCATCGGCGATATTCGCCGGGCCATCGACGACACCGGCCATCCGGCGCTGTTCATGGTGGACACCATCTCCGGCCTGGCCTCGGCGGATTACCGCCACGACGAGTGGGGGGTGGACGTCACCGTCTCCGGCTCCCAGAAGGGCCTGATGCTGCCGCCGGGCATCAGCTTCAACGCCCTGAGCGACAAGGCCCTGGCGCGCGCCAAACAGGCCCGGCTGCCCAGGTCCTACTGGGACTGGGGCGCCATGCTGGCCAGCAACGCCACCGGCTACTTCCCCTACACCCCGGCCACCAACCTGCTGTACGGCCTGAAGGAAGCCATCCACATGCTGGAGGTGGAGGGGCTGGACCACGTCTTCGCCCGCCACCAGCGCCATGCCGAGGCCACCCGCCGGGCGGTGCAGGCCTGGGGCCTGGAGGTGCTGTGCCTCAACCCGGCCGAGCACAGCCCGGTGCTGACCACGGTGCTGCTGCCCGAAGGCCACGACGCCGACCGGCTGCGCCGGCTGATCCTGGAGCGGTTCGACATGTCGCTCGGCGCCGGCCTCGGCAAGCTCAAGGGCCGGGTGTTCCGCATCGGCCACCTGGGCGCCATCAACGATCTCACCCTGCTCGGCACCCTGGCCGGGGTGGAGATGGGGCTGGCCTGTGCCGGCGTGCCGCACCAGCCCGGCGGCGTGCAGGAAGCCATGCGTTTCCTCGCCGACCGCTGAGCCCGTTTCGGTGGTCCGCCCCGGGCGGGCCACCCCGGATGCAATCCGCATGTTCAAGGAAGGAGTACCTCACGATGAGAAAATTACTGTTAGCCACCCTGCTCGGCACCACCCTGGCCGGCACCCCGGCCCTGGCCGACACCATCAACCTCAAGGTGATCGGCCAGCCCCTGGCCACCGGCCTGATCCAGAAGAACAAGGAGCAACCCTTCTTCGAGACCCTGGCGGAAAAGACCGGGCTGCCGCTCAGCATCAACTACAAGCCGCTGGACACCACCGGCATCAAGGACGTGGAGCAGTTGCGGGTGCTGAAATCCGGCCTGTTCGACCTGATTTCATTGCGCATGTCCCAGGTGTCCCGGGACGAGCCGACCATCCTCGGCCTGGATCTGGTGGGCCTTAACCCGGACTTCCAGCAGGGCCGGCGGGTAGTGGAAGCCTACCAGGACACGGTGGACCAGCGCCTGCAGGAGCGGTTCAACACCAAGCTGCTGGCGGTCTGGCCCTTCGGGCCCCAGGTGCTGTTCTGCAAGCACCCCATCAACAGCCTGGCGGACGTCAAGGGGCTCAAGGTGCGGGTCTATGACCAGAACCTGGCCCAGTTCGTGGAATCGGTGGGCGGGGTGCCGGTGCCGGTGGCCTTCGGCGACGTGCACCAGAGCCTGGCGCTCGGCATGATCGAATGCGCCATCACCGGCCCCAGTTCCGCCAACTCCGCCGGCTGGCCGGAAGTCACCACCCATATGCTGCCGCTCGGCTTCCAGCTGGCGCTGAACGGCTACGGCATCAACCTCAAGACCTGGAGCAAGCTGACCCCGGAGCAGCAGCAGCGGCTGCAGGCGGCCTTCGACGAGCTGAGCGAGGACATCTGGAGCTATTCGGAAGAGCTGTTCCTGGATGCCAGCCGCTGCAACGTGGGCGCCGAGCCCTGCACCACCGGCACCAAGTACAAGCTGGTGGACGTGCCGGTGAGCGAGGCGGATCTGGCCATCCTGGCCAGCACGGTACAGAAGGTGTCCTACCCCACCTGGGCCGAGCAGTGCGACAAGGCCAACCCCGACTGCTCCGCCAACTGGCAGCGGGATCTGGCCGGTATCGCCGGGCTGTAAGCTCAGGGCGCGGGCGGCGGTAGCCGCCCGCGACCGGCAACAAGGAGAGGTTGAAATGAAGCGAATCGAGCAACTGGCCAGTCTGGCCTTCGGCGGCATGTTTCTGCTGCTGTCGATGTTGATCGCGGTAGAAACCCTGCTGCGCAAGTTCTTCAAGGTGTCGCTGCAGGGGGTGGACGAACTCAGTGGCTATGCGCTGGCGGTGGGCGCCACCCTGGCCTTTACCATCGCCCTTTTCGGGCGGGCGCACATGCGCATCGACATCTTCCACGAGCGGCTGCCGGCGAGGCTGCAGGGCCTGCTCAACTGGCTGTCGGCCCTGTTCATGACCGGCCTGGGGCTGTTCATGGCCTGGGTCTGCCTGAACGTGGTACGCGAGACCCTGGACTACGGCAGCACTTCCCAGACCCCCTGGGCCACGCCGCTGATCTACCCCCAGGGGGTGTGGCTGGCGGGGCTTTCGGTGTTTGCCCTGGTGGCCCTGGGGTACGGCCTGCGCGCCAGCTGGCTGCTGGCCAGGGGCGACCTGGCGGCGCTCAACCGGGAGTTCAATCCCAAGGGCGTGAGTGAAGAGCTCAAGGCCGAGCTGGAGGACTTCGCCCAACGCCAGCAACAGGCCAACGACGGCATGACACCGGCACTGGCCGGGGAGGGAGCGAAATGAGCGTCACCACCGTCTTTATCGGCTTTTTCGCCATGCTCGGCATGCTGCTGCTGGGCCTGCCCATCGCCGTGGCCATGGCCCTGATCGGGGTGATCGGCGGCATCATGGTATTCGACTGGACCTTTATGGATTCTATCGGCGCCGTGGTGTGGAGCGTGCACAACGAGGCCCTGCTCACCGCCATCCCGTTGTTCATCCTGCTCGGCGAACTGCTGCTGCGCAGCGGCATCGCCGACAAGATGTTCCTGGCCATGGCCGCCTGGCTGGGCCGGCTGCCCGGGGGCTTGCTGCACACCAACATCGGCTCCTGCGCCCTGTTCGCCGCCACCTCCGGCTCCTCGGTGGCCACCGCCGCCACCATCGGCACCGTGGCCCTGCCTTCGCTGAAAGCGCGCAACTACTCCATGCGTCAGTCGCTCGGCAGCCTGGCCGCCGGTGGCACCCTGGGCATACTGATCCCGCCCAGCGTCAACATGCTGATCTACGGCTCGCTCACCAACAACTCCATCGGCAAGCTGTTTATGGCGGGGCTGATCCCGGGCGTGCTGCTCAGCCTGCTGTTCATGGTCTATATCGGCTTCGCCAACATGGGCCGGGACAGCATGCGGGAGGAGCGGCTGCCCCTGGCCGAGAAGCTCAGGCTCTCGCGCCACCTGATCCCGCCGGCGGTGGTGTTCGGCATCGTCATGGGCAGCATCTACACCGGCCTGGCCACCGCCACCGAGTCCGCCGCCCTGGGGGTGATGACGGCGCTCTACTTCGCCTGGCGCTCGGGCCGGCTGTCGCTCGCCTTCCTGCAGGAGTGCTTCGTGCAGACCGCGCGCATCACCGGCATGATACTGCTGATCATCACCGCCGCCTTCGTGCTCAACCTGACCATCAGCCTCACCGGGGTGGTGGACGAGCTGACCGCCTGGGTCACCTCCTTCGGGCTCAGCGTCACCGGCCTGCTGCTGTTGCTGATCCTGTTCTACCTGGCGCTCGGCATGTTCATGGACGTGCTGTCGATGCAGGTGCTGACCATTCCCATCACCTATCCCATCGTCACCGCCCTGGGCGTGGATCCCATCTGGTACGGGGTGTTCGTGGTGCTGATGTGCGAGCTGGCGCTGATCACCCCGCCGGTGGGCATGAACCTGTTCGTGGTGCAGAGCGTGCGCAAGGACGGCGGCAACATCAGCGACGTGATGTGGGGAGTGGTGCCCTTTATCCTGATCATGATGCTGTTCACCCTGAGCCTGATGATGTTCCCGGAGATCGCCCTATGGCTGCCCAACATGATGTAACCCGGAGCTGGCGCCTGGGCGCCCTGGAGCTGGCGGCGGCCTACGCCGCCGGCACCCTGACCCCGCTGGCGGTGGTCAAGGCGCTGGGCGCACGCATCGCCCGGCTTAACCCGGAACTCAATGCCCTGATCACGATAAATCCGGCCGCCAGGGAGGACGCCGCCGCCGCCACCGCACGCTGGGCCGAGGGCACCCCCCTCAGCCCGCTCGACGGGGTGCCGCTCACGGTCAAGGACCACCTCAACGTCGAGGGCCTGGCCACCACCTGGGGCAACCGGGCGCTGGCGGGCCGGATTGCCGAGGAGGACGAACTGGCGGTGGCCCGCTGCCGGGCGGCGGGGCTGGTGATCCTGGGCAAGACCAACGTGCCCGAGTTCACCCTGGAGGGCTATACCGACAACGCCCTGTTCGGGGTGACCCGCAACCCCTGGAACCCGGCGCTGACCCCGGGCGGCTCCAGCGGCGGCGCGGTGGCGGCGGGGGGGGCGGGGCTGGTTCTCTCGGCCGGCGGCAGGGGC
>NZ_NMUO01000112.1 GCF_002237365.1 Zobellella denitrificans | reverse complement strand
TGTCGTGGCGCACGTCGTCCCCGCGGGCGTTGGGTGTCCCCTCGTTTTCTCGGGGCCCGCCGTTGGCCAGCGCCAGCCGGGTACCCAGGCCCAGGCGTGCCCTGGGCAGCGGCTTGCCGCTTTGCAGGCGGGCATAAAGGCGCTCGGCGGCCCGGACCTGCTCCGGCTCGGGCCGGGTGCGCACCGACTGGTATTCCACGGTCTGGCCGTTCTTCTGTATGGGGGTGACGTAGGCGTTTACCCAGTAGTGATCGCCGTTTTTGCAGCGGTTTTTGACCAGCCCCATCCAGGAGCGGCCCGCCTTCAGCGTTTGCCACAGATGGGCGAAGGCCGCCTCCGGCATGTCCGGGTGGCGGATGATGTTGTGGGGCTGGCCCAGCAGCTCTTCGCGGCTGTAGCCGCTGATCTCGACAAAGGACTGGTTGATATAGGTGATGTGGCTGTCCGGCGTGGTCGTGGAAAGGATGTTCACCCCTTCCGGCAATTCGATATTTCGCCCGCTCACGGGCTGGTTGATTTTCATTCCACCTTCCTCTGCATGATCTTCATCCCTGAAGCCAGGCCCGGCGCCCACTCCCCGAAAGGCGGACCTGGCATCCCATATATCCATATCAAAAGAATGGTTATTATCCACAGTGTCATGACAGTTCTGTTAAGCGACGAGCAAAAATAAAAGTATTCAATTAGCTCCCTTTGCAGTTCTCCCTACGACGTCTACCGGCCAGAAACCGTATCGTTGAAAAATCGGGCTGCCGGACACCGCCGTTGGCAGATGTACTCCTTGCCGATGGAGCGCGGGCGGGCCGCCCGCGCCCCAGGAGGCATCGTGCGGATCACCGTTTACACCGCCTGATGCTCCAGCACGGAAAAAGCCCAGGCGTGCCCGGGCTTTGGTGCTTGCTGGCAACCGGCTCAGCCGGCCCTGACCACGGAGGAAGACGGCGCCCCCGAGGTAAGCTTGCTCACCAGCACAAACCTGCCCGCGGGCACCGCTTTGCGGCCACCGGGGGCCGCAAGGCACGAGGGACTGTCAGGGGGTGTCGCCGTAGATATCATAGGGGAAATAGCGAGAAGCAATTTCCTGATGAATCCCTTTTTCTCTCAGAGTCAGGATGCCTTGGTTAAGCAGCTCGGCCAGGTCTTGATCCTGTTTGCGCACGGCAATACCGATTCCCTTGCCAAACCAGGCTTCTTCGGTGAATACCGGCCCGGAAAAGTGAAATTCCTGGCCATCCGGCTTGTCGAGCAGGCCGCTCTGGATGCCGAGGGCACCGCCAAACACGGTGTCGACACGCCCGGCCCGCAGATCCATAAAGGCTTCATCGAAGGTGCCGTACCGCACAATATTGATGCTTTTGTGTTTATCGGTCAGGTACTTGTCGCCAATGGTCGCCCTTTGCACCGCCACTTTGAGATTGGCCATGCCGGCATCGGTAAAATCAATCTCGTTCTCTTTGTGGGTAACGAAGCGGGTGGGCACCCGGGCGTAGGGAATGGTAAACAACACCGTTTTCTCCCGCTCGGGCGTGATGGTCATGGCCGCAATAATGGCATCGTGCTTGCGCGACAGCAGGGCCGGAATAATGCCGTCCCAGTCTTGCGCCGCAATCCGACATTTGACTTGCAGCTCCTCGCACAAGGCCCGGGCCAGATCGACCTCGAACCCTTCCAGCTCGCCATCGGTGGTGGTCCAGCTGAACGGCGGGTAAGACCCCTCCACACTGAACTTGATCTCTTTCCATTCCCGGGCCTGTCCGGTACAGGCCAGGCTTAACAACGCCGCTCCCAGCAGGGAGGATTGCCAGAATCCGTGCTTCATCCTGAATATTCCTTATTGGTATTTATCGCCATAAACAGCAAAAAATAAAATGTGACAATTACATCAGCTAGCAAAACATGATGCCAAACATCACGGTATAAGCAGGAGCAGATAATGGTCAACAAGGACATGTTGGATTTATGTGAATTTAGTTAAAACTGTGAGGAAGGCGTAATATTGAGCCAAACGAAGCTCTTGGCAGGCCCTCCTCCGTCTTGCCCGCGAAGGCGGGCATCCAGGGCAAGAGGCACCAGCCCGAACCACGGCGCCGGGCCTGCAGATCCCTATGGACTCCCGCCTTCGCGCGGGAGTGACGAGGTTAAGCGCGGAGTGACGAAGTAGAACGCCGGGAACAACGGGGGAACGAGGAAGTGAGGCCAGCTCCAAGCCAAACCTACGCCGATGGTTTTGCAGCAAGTGACAGGAGCAGCAACAAGGTTTACAATTTCTAATAATTTTTTATTTTTGTAAACCACAGGAGGAGCCATGCTCGGTCAGCGCATACAACGGGCGCGTAAAGCGGCGGGGCTGTCACTGCGTGCCTTGGCGGATCAGGTCGGGTTATCGCATACCACCATCAGCAAATATGAGAATGACGAAGCCATACCTGCGTCACCCCAGTTGATCAAACTGGCCAAGGCCCTGGGGGTACGATCCGAGTATTTTTTCCGCCCAGTAAAGGTTGAACTGAGCGGGGTCGAGTATCGCAAACGCTCAACCACCCCACAAAAGCTGCTCAAGCGGATTGAAGCTGATGTGCTGGATCAGGCCGAGCGCTGGACTACCTTGCTGTCGCTTTACCCGCAAAGCCCGGTCCAACCCTTTGCCATACCAGAAGGATTGCCGGCACAAGTCACCGAACTTGAGCAAATTGACGCTTTTGCCGATGCCGTTCGCGACGCTTGGGAGCTGGGCCTGAACCCCATTCCTGACATGATTGACGTGCTGGAGTCGATGGGAGTGCTGGTCATCATTACTGCCGTCGACGTGGAACGTAAGCTGGATGGGCTAGCCGCTTCGGTCAATGGAACTCCAGTCATAGTGGTGTCGAAACAATGGCCTGGTGATCGTCAACGATTTACCCTTGCTCATGAGCTTGGCCACCTCCTGCTACATGGCCGACTAAGTGAGTCAGTGGACGAAGAACAAGCCTGCAACCGATTTGCCGGTGCCTTCCTGCTTCCCTTCAAATCGGCTGTGCAACGCTTAGGTGAACACCGCAGCCGCCTCGAGCCACGGGAATTATTCATGCTCAAGCACGAGTTCGGCATCAGCATGAAAGGGGTTCTGATACGGGCACACCAATGTGGCATTATCAGCGATGCCCTCCAGAAACGCGCTTTCTTCCGGTTCTCAAAGGAAAAGTGGAATACCCAGGAGCCGGGGGAGCCTTATCCCTCCGAAACCACCTACCTCTATCGGCAATTAGTCTACCGCGCGCTGGCAGAAGATTACCTCGGCGAGTCCAAGGCTGCCGAGCTGCTTGGAATGCCGACCGCAGCCCTAAGGGCCGAACGGAAGCTGGAGGGTGCGGATGCGGCAGCTGTTGATCAGTGACACGAATGTCATTATCGACCTTGAAGAAGGCGGATTGATCGCCGAACTGTTCTTGCTGCCCTACGTGTTTGCCGTACCCGACATCCTGTACGTTGAAGAGCTGGAATACCACCACGGGCATCTGCTGGAATTGGGGCTGACATTAAAGGAACTCAGCCCTGAAAGCATGGCCTACGCTTTCGAGCTAGTTAAGCGCTATGGGGGCCCCAGCACGAACGATTGCCTCGCGCTGGCTTTGGCCAAACAGGAAAACTGCCCATTGGTATCCGGTGACAAGCGATTGCGCAAGGCTGCCGACAAAGAGAAGGTAGAAAAACTCGGTACCATATGGCTGGTGGAGCAAATGCTCATACACGGCCTTCTGACCATTTCTCGGGCCGAAGCCTCCAAGGAACTCATGCGACAAGCGGGAAGTCGCCTTCCTTGGGCACAACTTGATGAAATGCTGGATAGATACAGGAACCAACAGGGTCCATCCTGCCCTCGCGAATAACTCCGCGTCTACAAACAACCCCCATGCTTGAACATGAAAAAAGGGCGCCTTGCGGCGCCCAAACTGACATCCCCTTTCCTGTTCAGGCGGTGGCGCGGCGCGGTACGCGCTGGCTCGAGGTAAGCTTGCTCACCAGCACATAGGTGAGGCCGGAGGCCAGGCAGCCGTAGAGCGGACCTTCCACCCAGCCGACCTTGGTGAACAGCAGGAAGCCGCCGCTGGTGACCAGGCCGGTGAACATGGCGGCCAGGGCGCCGTAGCCGTTGCCCTGCCAGAAGGCGGAGATGAACACCGGGCCTATCATCACCGCCAGCAGGGTGCCGGAGCCCAGGATGCCGAGCCAGGACAGCATAAAGGGCGGCGCGTACAGCATCATCAGGAAGCCGACAAAACCGAGAATGGCCACCCAGATGCGGTTGATCCACAAAATGCGGGCACCCGAGGCCCGGCTGTGCGGGAACAGGGCGGTGCGCAAGTCGTGGGAGGCGGCGCTGGACACGGTGTGCAGCAGCGAGTTGGCGGTGGACTTCATGGCGAACAGGATGAACAGGGTGATCACCCCCGCCAGGGCCGGGTGCAGGAAGTTGGCCAAATACACCGGCATGGCCTGATCCGGCTCGGCCAGCTCCGGGTGCGCCACCCGCACATACATGCCGACGATGGGCACCAGGCTGAGCAGGCAGCCCATGGGCGCCACCCAAATGGCCACCTGGTGCATTTTCACCGTGGGTTTGAAGGCCAGGAAGCGCACCGCCATATAGGGCAGCACGGCGGTGAACAAGAAGGCATAGGGCAGCACCAGGAACACCGAGCCCCGGCTCTCGCCGTAGGGCGCCGAGGTGGTGGGGTTGAGCAGCTGGGGATCGATGGCGTTGAGCCGCTCCACCATTTCCATGGGGCTGACGTCGGTGAACACCTGCACCATCATCACCAGGGCGCCGATGCCCATGCCCGCCACCATCAGGGTGTCGGTCCAGGCCACCGCGGCCAGGCCGCCGAGCATGGTGTAGAGGATGATCACCGAGATCATCAGCAGCGCGCTCTCGCTCAGGCTGATGCCGAGCCAGGAGGCGCCCAAGAGCCCCACCGCCTTGATCTGGCTGGTGAGGAACACCAGCAGCAGCACTATGGTAATGGCCGCCGCCACCCCCTTGACCCAGCGCTCCAGCAGGGCGCCGCCACCGTGCAGCTGGGCCACGTATTCGGGAATGGTGCAGCTGCCCAGCTCGTCGGCCCGGCGGCGCAGAAAGCCGGCAAAGTAGAGCACGGCAATCACCATGGCCGGGGCGAAGAAGAAGTTGCCCAGCACCTCGATGGAGCCGAACTCGTAGGCCACCCCCGGCGAGCCCATAAAGCCCCAGCCGCTGAAGCCGGTGGCCACTATGGTGCCGGCGCCCACAAAGGGCCCCAGGCTGCGCCCGGCCACCAGAAAGCCGGTTTCGTCGCTGTCTTTCACCACCCGGCTGGAGAGATAGCCGATAAAGATCAATATTCCGAACGAGCCCAATAGCAGGGCCCAGTTCAACCACTGGTAATTTTCCATCTCAAGTTCCCTTTAACGTGTGTTGGCCCGGCCGTTCAGCAACGGCGGTGGTCTTTGCGCACATACTGCCGGTAGCCGTAGGCCAGCGCGGCCCAGGCGAGGATGATGGCGTTAAGATAGGCAAACCATTCCATGGTCCAGGATTGCATCAACATGACTTCTACCTCTTCGAGCAGCCTCTGCCGAGGCTGGTTTAAGTTCCCTGATTCCACCGGCCTGGCCGGCCTCACCAGAAGTAGGCAGGCGGTAACCACTCCTTCTACCGCCCTTGCATAACCGGACAGGTAAATCCCGGTTTAGCGTACGCCTTCGATGCTAGGGCCCCATCCGTCATAACAGAAATGAATACTTCAAATCAGACCATTTGGAATGTTAATGAGTTGTTGCTGATCGGGGTGTGCTTGCAGACACGGCTGGACGCCCGCCTTGGCAGGAGTGACGGAGGAAACACGGGAGTGACGAAATAACAGGCGGGAGGCGCCGGCGGGGGCCGGCGCCCGGCGTTAAAAACTGGCGTTGCGCGGGGTTCTTGGGAAGGGGATGGCGTCGCGGACGTTGCCCAGGCCGGTGACGTAGGCCACCATCCGTTCCAAGCCCAGGCCGAAGCCGGCGTGGGGCACGGTGCCGTAGCGCCGGAGCTGGCGGTACCATTCGTAATCCTCGGGCTTCATGCCCAGCTCCGCCATTCGCGCATCCAGCACCTCCAGCCGGTGCTCGCGCTGGGAGCCGCCGATGATCTCGCCGATGCCCGGCGCCAGCACGTCCATGGCGGCCACTGTGGTGCCGTCGTCGTTGACCTTCATATAAAAAGACTTGATGTCCTTGGGGTAGTTCTTGACCACCACCGGGCTCTTGAAGTGCTCCTCGGTGAGGTAGCGCTCATGCTCGGAAGACAGGTCCGCCCCCCAATACACCGGAAACTCGAACTCGCGCGGCGCCTGCGCCAGAATGGCGACCGCCTCCGTGTAGTTGATATGCACAAAGTCCATGCCGGCCAGCTGATCCAGCCGGGCCGGCAGATCCTCGCCCACATAGCCGGAGAGAAAGCGCAGATCGTCGACGCGCTCGGCCAGCACCGCCCGGCAAATCGCCTTGAGCAGCGCCTCGGCCAGTTGGGCGCTGTCGTCCAGATCCGAAAAGGCCACTTCCGGCTCCACCATCCAGAACTCGGCCAGGTGGCGGCTGGTGTTGGAGTTTTCGGCCCTGAAGGTGGGGCCGAAGGTATACACCTTGCTCAGGGCGCAGGCGTAGGCCTCGGCGTTGAGCTGGCCGGACACGGTGAGGAAGGTCTCCTTGCCGAAAAAGTCCTGGCCAAAGTCGACCCGGCCCTGCTCATCCCGCGGCAGCTCCTGCAGATCGAGGGTGGACACCCGGAACATCTGCCCCGCCCCTTCGCAGTCGGAGGCGGTGATGATGGGCGAAGCCACCCAGAGAAAGCCCTGCTGATCAAAAAAGCGGTGAATGGCCTGGGAGATGCAGTTTCTTATCCGGGCCACGCTGCCGATCACATTGGTGCGCGGCCGCAGGTGGGCGTGCTCGCGCAAATATTCGATGCTGTGGCGCTTGGGCGACATGGGGTAGCTTTCGGGGTCGTCGACCCAGCCGACCACCGTTACCTCCTCGGCCAGCAGCTCCAGCGCCTGCTGCTGCCCCACCGACGCCACCAGTTGCCCCCTTACCACCAGGGCGCAGCCGGTGGTGAGCCGGGTGACCTCGGCCCGGTAGTTGCCCAGGCGCTCGGGCGCCACCACCTGCAGGCTGTCGAAACAGGAGCCATCGTACAAATTGATAAAGGACAGCCCGGACTTGGAATCCCGCCGTGTTCTTACCCAACCCTTCACCACCAGGGTGTCGCCCGGCCGGTGGCGGCCTTTTTTTATCTCGCTAATAGCGGCATGCATGCGCAGCCCCCCGTACATCACATGGGGCAGGCCACCCGCGGTGGCCTGCCATGGGTTACCCGATGGGCGTTTTATGCTCGGATAAAACGTTCCGACACCGATCCGAAAATGCCCTCGACGCAGACGTTGAACAGCAGCCGGCCGTATTCCTCGCTGGCGTTTTTGGCCGACGACAGGGTGCCGGAAGACGGCACCCAGCTCGGCTCCGGCGGGAAGATGTCGTAGGGCGGGAAGGTGGCCGGATGGTGGTGCACCACCTTCTCCATGTTCACGCACTCCGGGTGCAGGTGGAGCATGAGCGAGGTTTCCAGCACGCCGCCGTGCTCCACGTCCCAGCCGGTAAAGCCGTCGGGGAACACGGTTTCGATGGTGTCTTTGGTGACGTAATCCCAGTAGGACAGCAGCATCACCTGGGCCTGGATGCCCTCGTGGCGCAGGTGCTCCAGGGCCAGATCGATGCCCTCCACCAGGAACATGGAGTTTTCGAAATGGCCGTTCACCAGCACGAACTTGCGGTTGCCGTGGCGGGCATAGGCCACCAGCACGTCCTTGACCACGTCGATCAGCGTTTTGCCGTTGATGCAGGTGGTGCCGGGAAAGAAGTTGCCGCCGCCGGACTTGACCTGCGACTTGTAGCCGTAGGAGATGGGCGGCGCCACCAGGATGGCACTCGACTTTTTGGCCACCCCTTCGGAGATGGCCTTGGGGATCAGCACGTCCGGGTTCATCGACATATGGGGGCCGTGCTGCTCGATGGCGCCTATCGGCAGCATGATGACCGCATTGCCATCCTTCACTTTGGCGGCGTAGGTTTGCCAGTCCATCAATTCCAGGTTAACCATGACTTCATACCTCTTTGGAGTTAACTATGGCCGCGCCATACAGGCTGGCATCGCTTATTTTCTTGTGTTCGGCCCTGACCCCCTTATAGAGGGCGGCGCACATCAGCAGCATAATCAGGGAAAACGGCAGGGCCGCGGCGATGGAGGCGGTTTGCAGCGAGCTTAGCGCCGCCTCGCCACCCACGAACAGCAGCACCGCCGCCACCACGCCCTGCATCACGCCCCAGATCACCCGGTGCCGGCTGAGCGGGTGTTCGTCCCCTTCGCTCATGATGGTGGTGAGCACCAGGGTGCCGGAGTCGGACGAGGTGATGAAATAGGTGGCCACCATGATGGTGCCGACGATCATCGCCAGGGTGGACAGGCCGCCCAGATCCATGCCCTGGAAGGTGGCATAGAGTGCCTTGGCCACGTCGCTGTTTACCACGGCGGCGATGCCGGCATTCTCGAACAGATCCAGGTAGAGCGCGGTGCCGCCGTAGGCCGCCAGCCAGACGAAGGACAGCAGCGAAGACACCCCGACCACGCCCCAGATAAACTCCCGGATGGTGCGGCCGCGGGACACCCGCGCCACAAACACCCCCACGAAGGGCGCCCAGGACATCCACCAGCCCCAGTAGAACACGGTCCACCAGCCCTGCCACATGCCTTTCCAGCTGGCCTCGGCATCGGTTACCGCATGGGGGGGCGTTTCGATATAGAAGTTGAACTTGAGCAGCTGGGTCAGGTAGTCGAAGGTGCCGGCGAAGAAGGTTTTAAGGATGTACAGCGTGGGCCCGAAGGCGAAGAAAAACACCAGCAGCAGCACCGTGAGCCACATGTTGCCGATGGACAGGTACTTGACCCCCTTCTTCAGCCCGGTGAGCACGGAGATAAGGGCGCAGAGAGTGATCACCACAATCAGCACCAGCTGCACGCCCGGGCTTTGCGGAATGCCCCAGATTTCCGACAGGCCGGCGTTGATCTGCTGCGCGCCCATGCCGAGGGAGGTGGCGATGCCGAACAGGGTGGCGAACACGGCAATCACGTCGATCAGCACGCCCCAGCGGCCGGTGACCTTGTCGCCGAACAGGGGGTAGAGGGTATAGCGAATGCTGAGCGGCTTGTTCAGCCGGTAGCAGATAAAGGCCAGCGACAGCCCCACCACGCAATAAATGGCCCAGGCGTTCAGCCCCCAGTGAAAGAAGGAGATGGCCATGGCCGAGGCGGCGGCTTCCTGGTTGCCGGTTTCGGGAGAAAAGGGCGAGCCGCCGGAAAAATGGAACATGGGCTCGGCGATGGACCAGAAGATGATGCCGATGCCCTGGCCCGCGGCATAGACCATGGCGAACCAGGCGAAATAGCCGAACTCCGGCTTTTCGTCGTCCCGCCCCAGCCGGATTTTTCCGTACTTACTGCAGGCGATCCAGATACAGAAAACCAGGAACAGGGCCGCCAGCAGCACGTACCAGGCATTGGCGGACAGGGTGATCACCGTTCTCACGGTATCCACCAGGGCGGCGGACTCACCCGGGTAAATGAGTGCAAAGCCGATCAGCCCCACCGTGATCAGCAGGGAAATAAACATGATATAGGGGTTAATGCCCTTCAATGGGCCATTATTGAGAACCATGACGTCCAACTCCTTAGAACTGCTCGAAACAAGCTGTTCTCATTAACCACAAGATACCAGACAAGCCCCCTGGGGTGCTTGCGGGCATCTCCCATTTTCAAGCTGCCACGCTCTCCATCGCGCTGCAGACGGCATAGTAAATCACTGCTCCTTATTGCTGCATCGGGCTGCCGGGGGCCCGACCCTTGGGGTGCAGCGATTAAAACGAAAAAGCCCATCCCCGGCGCGGGGATGGGCCCTGTTATCAGCCCTTGATGATGTTGTACTCGGGGCCGAACGGGAAGCGGGTGATGTTCTCCACCCCGCTTTCGCTGATCACCAGGATGTCGTGCTCGCGGTAGCCGCCGGCGCCGGGCAGCCCTTCGGGCAGCATGATCATCGGCTCCATGGACACCACCATGCCCGGCTGCAGCACGGTGTCTATGTCCTCGCGCAGCTCCAGCCCCGCCTCGCGGCCGTAGTAGTGGCTGAGGGTGCCGAAGGAGTGGCCGTAGCCGAAGGTGCGGTATTGCAGCACGTCGTGCTGGGCGAAGATCTCGTTCAGCTCGGCGGCGATGTCGCAGCAGCGGTTGCCGGCCTTGATCAGCTCCAGGCCGCGGCGGTGCACCTTGCAGTTGATCTCCCACAGCTCCAGGTGGCGGTCGGAGGCGTATTCGCTGAACAGGGTCCGCTCCAGGGCGGTGTAGTAGCCGCCGATCATCGGGAAGGTGTTCAGGCTGAGGATGTCGCCGGCCTCAATCTTGCGGCTGGTCACCGGGTTGTGGGCGCCGTCGGTATTAATGCCGGACTGGAACCACACCCAGGTGTCCATCAGCTCGCCATGGGGGAAGGTGCGGGCAATTTCGCGCACCATGGCCTGGGTGCCGGCCAGGGCCACTTCATATTCCGGCACGCCCACCGCGATGGCATCGCGAATGGCGGCGCCGCCCACGTCCGCCACCCGGGCGCCCTGCTTGATCAGCGCGATTTCTTCCGCCGACTTGATCATGCGCATCTTCATGGTGGGCACGCCGATGTCCACGAACTCGGCCTCGGGCAGCGCGGCCTTGAGCTTGTCCAGGTTTTGCAGGCTGAGGTGGTCGAACTCCACCCCCACCCGCCGGGCGCCGCCAATCAGCTGCTGCACGGCACGGAAGAAGTTGTCTTTTTGCCAGTCGGTATACACCAGGTTGTCGCCCAGGGCGTTGCGGCGATAGGGCTGGCCGCCGTCGATATTGGCGGTGATGGTGGTGTGGATGTCCTGGGTGACCGCCAGGCCGTAGTCGCGGCCGAAACGGCAGTACACAAAATCACTGAAGTAGTTGATGTTGTGGTAGGAAGTGAACAGCACCGCATCCACCTCGTTGGCGGCCAGGTACTGGCGCAGCTTTTGCTGGCGGGAGAGCATTTCCTCGCGGGAGAACATGCCGCGGACTTTTTCGCCGTTGGGAATGCTGAGGGTGTTGGGCATTTGCATGGTAAGACTCCTTCCTTGTAGCTGATGGTTGCTGCGCCGAGAAACACCGGTTTAGCGCATAACCCCGATGCTAGAGCCCCGCCCGCCATAAAAGAAATGAATACTTCAAATCATCCCATTTATGATGTTAATGCATTGTTATGGTGCGCCATGCGCCAGGGTGAGGCCCCAACACCCGGCATCCCCCACTCCCCCACCCTCCCCTCACCCCCCCCCCCCCCCCACCCCCCCCGCACCCCCCCCCACCCCCGCCCCCACCCCCACCCCCCCCAGGCGCCCCCCCCCACCGCCCACCCACCCCCCCCCACACCCCCACACCACACCCCCAACTCCACCACCCACACCACCAACCCCCACACCCCACCACACCACCCCCACCCAACGCCA
>NZ_NMUO01000111.1 GCF_002237365.1 Zobellella denitrificans | reverse complement strand
TCAAGGTGCTGACGGTGCGCGCCACCGCCTCGAAGGCGGTGGCGCGCACCGTCAGCACCTTGATGGCGTCGAGGGACTGCACGGTGGCGATGGCGTTGCCCGCATAGATGGGACGGACGAAGGTATCCGGCGCCTCGATGGCGATCACCTCGGACACCATGCCCAGGTCGAGCAGGGCCGCCAGCCTCGGCATCAGGTTCTTGCCAAAGGTGGTGGCCGGCGCCAGCAGGTGGCTGTAGCCGCCCGCCAGGGCCGCCACCTGGGCCGCGCCCGCTTCCGCCAGCTGGTGCTTATGGCCGTCGTGATCCGCCAGCAACACCTTGCACACCCCGAGCCGGGCGGCGGCCTCGGCCACTGCCCGGCAGCCCTGGCCCATCACCAGCAGCTCGATGTCCGTCCCCAGCCGGGCGGCGGCCCCCAGCACATGCAGGGTGGCCGGTTTCAGGGATTCATTGTCGTGTTCCGCTATCACCAGGGTCGTCATCAGATCACCTTCGCCTCGTGCTTGAGCTTGTCCACCAGTTCGGCCACGTCGGCCACCTTGATGCCGGCCTTGCGCACCGGCGGCGGCGTCACCCTGAGCACCCGGCAATGGGCCCTGGGCGTGATGCCGAGTTCATCCGGGGTCAGGGTCTCCAGGGGTTTCTGCTTGGCCTTCATGATATTGGGCAGGGAGGCATAGCGCGGCTCGTTGAGCCGGAGATCCGTGGTCACCACCGCCGGCAGGGCCAGCGCCAGGGTCTGCAGGCCGCCGTCCACCTCCCGGGTGACCAGGAGTTCATCGCCTTCAAGCTCGATGCGCGAGGCGAAGGTCCCCTGGGGCCAGCCGGTGAGCGCCGCCAGCATCTGCCCCACCTGGTTGTTGTCGGTGTCGATGGACTGCTTGCCGAGCAGCACCAGCCCGGGCTGCTCCCGCTCGCACAAGGCGGCCAGCAGCCTGGCCACGGTGAGCGGCTCGGCGACCTCGGCGCTCTGCACCAGCACCGCCCGGTCCGCCCCCAGCGCCAGCGCCGCCCGCAGTTGCTCCTGGGCCGCGGCGGGGCCGACGGAGACGGCGACGATTTCCGACACCCAGCCCTTCTCCTTCATGCGCACCGCCTCCTCCACCGCGATATCGCAGAAGGGGTTGGCCGCCATCTTGACGTTGGCCAGATCCACGTCGCTCTGATCCGCCTTGACCCTGACCTTGACGTGGTAGTCAATCACCCGCTTTATCGTGACCAGTACCTTCATGCCTGCCCCCGGCTCTGTGGGATATGAGTTGGATAACCAATGGTTGTTCCGGGCTGCGACCGGGTATCGGTAAGCAGACCCTCCGCGCCAGGGATGGCGCGGCGGAGCCCCCAGGGATGGGTTTACGGCGTGTCTGCGTCCGGTACCCGGTCGATGCTGCGCTATTGGGAACAATGACTTAATACTAATCCATCCCCGCCGATCCTGCCGCCCGGGGGTTTGTTAAATACCGCAACCAATACAATACTTTAGCCATGTGCCCAGGTTCGGAGCCGGAACATGGAAAGGGAGTCGATGGAATTTGACGTGGTCATAGTGGGCGCCGGCCCGGCCGGCCTGAGCGCCGCCTGCCGGCTGATGCAGGAGGCGGCGTCCCGGGATCTGGCCCTGAGCGTTTGCCTGGTGGAAAAGGGCGCCGAGGTGGGCGCCCATATTCTCTCCGGCGCCCTGCTGGAGACCCGGGCCCTGGACGAGCTGTTTCCCGACTGGCGGGAACGGGGCGCCCCGGTGCACACCCCGGTCACCGAGGATCGTTTCTATATGCTGAGCAGCGAACGGGGCGGCCTGGAGCTGCCCTCCGCCCTGGTGCCCTCCCCCCTGCACAATAGGGGCAACTTTATCGTGAGCCTCGGCAACCTGTGCCGCTGGCTGGCCGTTCAGGCCGAGCAACTGGGGGTGGCCGTCTTTCCCGGTTTCGCCGCCCAGGCGCCCCTCTACGACGAGCAGGGCCGGGTAACCGGGGTGCTTACCGGCGATATGGGGCTGGCGGCGGACGGCAGCCCCAAGGCCAATCACGTGCCGGGCCTGGAGCTGCGCGCCCGCTACACCCTGTTCGCCGAGGGCTGCCGCGGCCATATCGGCAAGGAGCTGATCGCCCGCTTCGGCCTGGACCAGGGCCGGGATCCCCAGCATTACGCCATCGGCATCAAGGAGCTGTGGCAGCTCGATCCGGCGCGCCACCGGCCGGGCCTGGTGCTGCACGGGGCCGGCTGGCCACTCGAGGAAGACAGCGGCGGCGGCTTCTTTCTCTACCACGGCGACGAGGGCCAGGCGGCGGTGGGGCTTATCGTGGATCTCAACTACCGCAACCCCCACCTCAGCCCCTTCGACGAGTTCCAGCGCCTCAAGCACCATCCGCTGCTGGCCCGCCATCTGTACGATGGCAAGCGGCTGGCCTACGGTGCCCGGGCCATCACCAAGGGCGGCCTGAATTCCTTGCCGCGCATGACAATGCCCGGCGCCCTGCTGCTGGGCTGCGACGCCGGCACCCTCAACGGCGCCAAGGTCAAGGGCATTCACACCGCCATGAAATCCGGCATGCTGGCTGCCGAGACAGTGGTGCAAGCCCTGGCGGCGGGGGATACCGGCGGCAACAGCCTGGCCGCCTACCCCAGCGCCCTGCGCTCGTCCTGGCTGCACCAGGAATTGCATCAAAGCCGCAACTTCGTGCCCGCCCTGCACAGGCTGGGGCCCTGGCTGGGCGGCGCCCTCAATGCCCTCAGCCACAACTTGCTGGGGGGCTGGCTGCCTTTCACCCTGCACGACAGAACGCCGGATCACGCCACCCTGGCCCCGGCGGCGAAGAGCCGCAAACCGGACTATCCCAGGCCGGACGGGGTGTTGGCCTTCGACAAGCTGTCGTCGGTCTACCTGGCCAACACCGGCCACGACGAGGATCAGCCCTGCCACCTGCAACTGCAGGATCCGGCAGTCCCGCTGCGGGAGAACCTGCCCCGCTATGACGAACCGGCCCAGCGCTATTGCCCGGCGGGGGTCTACGAGGTGGTGGAGCAGGAAGGACAACCCCGCTTCCAGATCAACGCCGCCAATTGTGTGCACTGCAAAACCTGCGACATCAAGGATCCGGCCCAGAATATCCGCTGGGTGCCGCCGGAAGGAGGAAGTGGTCCCAACTACCCCAATATGTAGCCATAAAAAAACCCTGAAGGCAGTGATTCCATGACCGAAGGGAATCATTGCGTTCAGGGATATGGCTGTGGTTGTTATTGTCTTATTGTTAGCTCTGTCAACGCAGGGAGGCACGTCCGTTGCTGTGCGTTGCAAAAAACATTACCCCCGGGCGGGCATTCAGACAAGCTAGACTTTAGTCCTACAGCCGCAGGCCGCCGTCCATTTCCAGGATGCGGCCATGGAAGTAGTCGTTCTCGATGATGTACTGCAGGCTGTGCACCAGCTCCTCCACGGTGGCCAGGCGTCCCAGGGGAATGTTGCGGGTGATGCGCTCCATCGCCTCGGGCTTCATCTGGGCGGTCATGGCGGTGGCGATCACCCCGGGGGCGATGCCCGCCACCCGGATGCCGTAGCGGCTGAGCTCGCCGGCCCAGCACACCACCAGGGCCGCTACCCCGGCCTTGGTGGCCGAGTAGTTGCTCTGGCCCCGGTTGCCGGCCCGGGCCACCGAGGAGATGTTGACGATAAGGCCGCCCTGGCCCCGCTCGGCCATGATGGCCGCCGCCTCCCGGCCGCACAGGAAGGTGCCGGTGAGGTTGACGTCCACCACCTGCTGCCACTGCTGCAGGCTCATCCTGCCGGCCGGCTTGCCCTCCTCCAGCTTGATCAGCAGGGCGTCGCGCATCAGGCCGGCGTTGTTGACCAACACGTCCAGCCCGCCCAGCTCCCGTACTATGTGGCCGAAGCTGTCCGCCACCTGCTGCTCGTCGGCAATGTCACACAGGTGCACCGCCACCCGGGCCCCGGTGGCGGCCACCATCTCGCCGCTTTTGGCCAGATCCTGCTCGTTGTTGTCGACAAGCGCCAGACTGGCACCCTGGCGCGCCAGTTGCCGGGCCATGGCCTGTCCCAGGCCCCGGCCGGCACCGGTGATCACCACCACCTTGCCCCTGATCTCCATGGCTATTCGCCTCCTTGCCGGAACATCCTAAACAGGCTGGAAAAGTCGAACTCGCCATGGCCCGCCACCTGGTGCAGGTTGAACAGGGCCTTGGCGGCGGCGCCCATGGGCACCGGCGAGCCGCTGTCCCGGCTGAGCTCCATGGCGATGTTCAGATCCTTGCACATCAGGTTGACCTGAAAGCCGCCCCGGTAGCCCCGGGCGGCGGGCACATGCTCCATCACCCCCGGCACCGGGTTGTAGAGCTGCAGCGCCCAGTTGTTGCCCGAACTCTGCTTGATGATCTCCGACAACACCTTGGGATCCAGGCCGCTGTTGATGCCCATGTTGAGCGCCTCGCAGGTGCCCGCCATCAACACCGCCAGCAGCATGTTGTTGCAGGCCTTGGCCATCTGCCCGGCGCCGTGGGAGCCGGCATGGAACACATTCTTGCCCATCTGGTGCAGCACCGGCTCGGCCCGGGCGAACTGATCCTCGCTGCCGCCGACGATAAAGGTGAGGGTGCCGGCCTGGGCCCCGGCCACACCGCCGGACACGGGAGCATCGATAAAGTCCAGGCCATGGGCCGTGGCCCGCTGGGCCGTGGCCTTGGCGGTGGCCGCATCGATGGTGGAACAGTCGATCACCAGGGTACCCGGCGCCATCCGCTCGAACAGGGGATCCGGGCCCGTCATATAGAGCCCCTCCACCTGGCGGCCGCTCTGCAGCATGGAGATCACCACCTGGGCGTGCTTGACCACCTCGGTGGCGCTGGTTTCCGGGATGCAGCCGGTGCCGGCGGCCCGGCTGACCGCCTCGGGCTGCAGATCGAACACCTGAACCCGGTGCCCGGCCTTGACCAGGTTGGCGGCCATGGGGCCGCCCATATTGCCTAAACCGATAAATGCGATGGTTGCCATGGTGCTTGCCTCCGTTACAGATCCTGCAATGGGCTTCGGGGCCAGGGCGGGGTGAACAGGGCCGCCAGCAGCGCCTCGTCCACCTGCTCCAGGGTCCCGAAGCTCCAGTCGGGGTGGTTGTCCTTGTCGATAAGCCGGGCCCGCACTCCTTCGGCGAACTCCCGATACCGGCACAGCTGCACCGACAACGCCAGCTCCCGGCGGAACACCTCGGCCAGGGAGCAGTGCCGGCAGCGCCGCAGTTGTTCGTCGATCACCCGGATAGCCAGCGGGCTGCCCGCCGCCAGGCCCTGCCGGGCCCGCTCGAACCAGGGGGAATCGAGGTCGGCGCCGAGGATGGCCGCCACCTGGTCTGCCAGGCGATCCCGGTCCATCAGCCGGCGGATGCCGTCCTGGTGCTCCCGCAGGGGCGAGGGCTGGTCGGCGAACACATCAAGCGACGCCGCTTCCAATTGCCGCAGCACCAGCCCCACCGCCACGGCGGGATCCCGCCACTCGGCCACGTCCTGCAGGCGGGGCAGCAACTCGGCCCGCTGGCTTGCGGCGATGGCCCTGTTGGCGAGCCCCAACCAGAGGCTGTCGCTGGCATTGAGCTGGCAGCCGGTGAGGGCGATAAACTCCCCCAGTCCCGGCGGCAGGCGGTTGAGGAACCAGCTGCCGCCCACGTCCGGGTAGAGGGCGATGGTCACCTCCGGCATCGCCAGCCGGCTGTGCTCGGTGACGATGCGCTGCCGGCTGGCGCTGAACAGCCCCAGGCCGCCACCCATGACGATGCCGCCGCCCCAGCAGATCACCGGCTTGGGGTAGCGGTGCAGCAGATAATCCAGCCGGTATTCCCGCTCGAAAAAGCACTCCGCCGGCTCAGGGATGGGCCCCAGGCCCAGGTCATCCAGGGGGCCAGTCTCCCGGGCCGAGGTGATGGCCCGGTACAGCCCCACCACGTCGCCGCCGGCGCAGAAGGCCCGGTCACCGGCGCCTTCGAGCAGCACCGCCACCAGCCCCTCATCCTGGCGCCAGGCGGCCAGTTGGGGCAGCATCCGCTCTATCATCTCCAGGCTCAGGGCGTTGAGGCTGCGCTCGTTGTCGAGCACCAGCCGGCCGATACGCCGGCCGCCGCCCGTGGCATGCTCTTCGACTATCAGGCTCATTCAGCCTCCTTGAAACCTGCTTGAAATCTGGAGTTTTCGGCCAAAGCGTCCTGCCTCGCCGACACGCCGTAAACCCATCCATGGGGGCTCCGCCGCGCCCTCCCTGGCGCGGAGGGTCGGCTGAGCAGCCCCCTTTGTCCTCACCACACTCCCCAGCGCTGCCCGTCCTCTCTTAGCGGTTGCGCCATTGGGGCGGGCGTTTTTCCAGGAAGGCGTTGACCCCTTCCCGCTGATCCTCGGTGTCGAACAAATCCACAAACTCCTCCCGCTCCCGGATATAGCCCTGCTCCAGGGGCCGGCTGCGGGCCGACTGGATCAGCCGCTTGCAGGCGGCCAGCGAGGAAGGACTCTGCTGCTCCGCCTGGCGGGCCAGCGCCAGGGCCCGATCGAGGGCCTGCCCCTGTGGCACCACCTCCTCCACCAGGCCGATGGCCAGGGCCCGCTCGGCATCCAGCCGCTCGCCGCAGAGGATAAGGCGCTTGGCCCAGCCCTCGCCCACCAGCCAGGTCAGGTTCTGGGTGCCGCCGGCGCAGGGCAGCAACCCCACCTTGGCCTCGGGCAGGGCCATCACCGCCTGCCGGCCGGCCACGCGCAGATCGCAGGCCAGGGCCGCCTCCAGGCCGCCGCCCATGGCATAGCCGTCGATGGCGGCGATGGACAGGCCGCGAAACCGGCTCAGGGCCTCGAAGGCCTCGCCGAAGCGCCGCGCCATCTCCCGCGCCACCGCCCGGTCGCCGTCGGCGAACAGCTTGAGATCGGCCCCGGCGGAAAAAAACCTGTCCCCCGCCCCGGTCAGCACCAGGCTCCAGATCTCCCGGTCGGCGTTCAGTTGCGCCACCCGCTCGGCCAGGGCCGAGAGGCTTGCCGCCGTCCAGGTATTGGCGGGCGGGTTGTCCATGGTCAGGATGGCGGTATGGCCTTGTTGTTCAAAACGAATAGCGGTGGTCATGGCTGCGCTTCTCTATTACGGCGATGGTCGTTATTGAGGGGAATGCCGGGCCTGAACGATGGCGAGCCGAC
This sequence comes from Zobellella denitrificans, assembly GCF_002237365.1. GTDB lineage: Bacteria > Pseudomonadota > Gammaproteobacteria > Enterobacterales > Aeromonadaceae > Oceanimonas > Oceanimonas denitrificans. The sequence goes on along the minus strand of NZ_NMUO01000111.1, from coordinate 4,588 downwards.
AACTCCCGTCCTCGCAAGGAGGGCAAAGGGAACGGCTCCGCCGACCCTCCGCGCCAGGGGGCGCGAAGCGCCTGGCACAGCTTCTTGGCGCCGCGACCGAGTTGCCAGTGGCAAGTCGCAGCGCGGCGACAAGAGCTGTTTCCGCGACATCGGCGCGGCGGAGCCCCCATGGGGCGAGCTTGCTCGCCGTGACGAGCTATTTCGGCCTGACCGAACATCCAGTGAATGTTCGCAGCAGGTCGAAACTGCGAGTGTCCTGTCTTCACGGCGTGTCGGCGGAGTTGGCCCTTTGGCCTCCCTCCCTCGGCCGAAAGACGCCGCCCTAGGCAAATGGCCATCACAGCTCCCCGCTGCCTTCCGCCAGTACCCGACGGGCGATCAGCAGCCGCATGATCTCGTTGGTGCCCTCCAGGATGCGGTGCACCCGGGTATCCCTCAGGTAACGCTCGAGCGGGTATTCGCGGATATAGCCGTAGCCGCCGTACAGCTGCAGCGCCTGATCGCACACCCTGAAGCCGGCATCGGTGGCAAAGCGCTTGGCCATGGCGCAGTAGGTGGTGGCGTCCGGATGGCCCGCATCCAGTCGGCTCGCCGCCAGCCGCACCAGCTGGCGCGCCGCCACCAGTTCGGTGGCCATGTCGGCGATGCTGAACTGCAGCGCCTGGAACTCGGCCAGTTTGCGGCCGAACTGGCTGCGCTCCTGCAGGTACTGGCGCGCCTTGTTGAGGGCCTGCTGGGCGGTGCCCACCGAGCAACTGGCGATGTTGATACGGCCTCCGTCCAGCCCCTTCATCGCCAGCTTGAAGCCCTCGCCCTCCGCCCCCAGCCGCTGGCCGGCGGGTACCCGCACCCGCTCGAAGGTGACGGTGCGGGTGGGCTGGCTGTTCCAGCCCATCTTGTCCTCGGGCCGGCCGTAGACGATGCCGGGGCTGTCGGCGTCCAGGGCGAAGGCGGAGATGCCGCCCGCGCCCTCGCCGCCGGTGCGGGCCATCACCACCAGCACCTGGGTGCTGCCGGCGCCGGAGATAAACATCTTGCTACCGTTCAGCTCATACTGGTCGCCGTCGCGGCGGGCGCTGGTCCTGAGGGAGGCGGCGTCGGAGCCGGCGTTGGGCTCGGTCAGGCAGTAGGAACCGAGCAGCCGTCCACTGACCAGCCCCTCGCCCCAGCGCGCCCAGGTCTCTTCACTGCCGGCGCTCGCCACCATCCAGGTCACCATGTTGTGGATGGTGAGGAAGGCGGTGGTGGAGGTGCAGCCCATGGCCAGGCGCTCGAAGATGATGCTGGCGTCGAGCCGGCTCAGCCCCAGGCCGCCGGCGGACTCGGGGGTATAGAGGGCGCAGAGGCCCAGCCCGCCCGCCTTGTGCAGTGTCTCGACCGGGAAGTGGTGGTCCCGGTCCCAGTCGGCGGCATGGGGCTCCAGATCGTTGCGGGCGAAGTCGTCGGCCAGGGCCGCAAAGGCCCGCTGTTCGTCGCTCAGTTCAAAGTTCATGCAAGCTCCCTCCGGTCGCGTGTATGTGTTATGTCTATCTCTTGGCCTCGAGTTCTTGTTGCCTTTTGATAAAGCGAGCCGTCAGCCAAAGGGCACTACTCCTCCGGCACGCCGTGGGACCTGATACTCGCCATTTCGGCCTGCTGCGAACATTCACTGGATGTTCGGTCAGGCCGAAATAGCTCGTCCCGGCGAGCAAGCTCGCCCCCTGGGGGGCTCCGCCGCGCCCTCCCTGGCGCGGAGGGCCGGCGGAGCAGCATCCTTTGTCCTCCTTGACGCACCAGTGTCGCCTGATGGCTCCATCATCAGACAACGTCGGGGTTTGAAAGAGGCACAGGGATGGCCTCCGCCGACCGTCACATGCCAGGGACGGCATGTGCCGAGCGTCACAGGGATGTGCTTGCAGCGTGTCGGCGGAGGTGGCCCTGTTGCCTCATTTCTACGCTCAAGTAAAAAGCCGGACTGGAGAGCAAAGTCCTGGCTAGTAGTCGACTGCTTGCGGTTCATCACTTTCATTTCAGATGAATCGACATATTGGGCCCGGCCACTGCCTCGTCCTCGAACCAGCGGGCGGTGATGGTCTTGGTTTCGGTGTAGAAGCGCACCGCCTGCTTGCCGTAGGCATGCAGATCGCCGTAGAAGGAGCGGCGCCAGCCGGTGAAGGAGAAAAAGGGCAGCGGCACCGGTATGGGCACGTTGATGCCCACCTGGCCCACCCTGATCTCGTGCTGGTATTTGCGCGCCGCCGCGCCCGAGGCGGTGAAGATGGAGGTGCCGTTGCCGTAGGGGTTGGCGTTGACCAGATTGATGGCCTGGTCCAGGCTGTCCGCTTCCATCAGCAACAGCACCGGGCCGAAGATCTCCTCCCGGTAGAGGGCCATCTCGGACGTGACGCCGCGGAACAGGGTGGGCCCTACCCAGTTGCCGTGGGGGTAGCCGTCCACCGCGCAGTGGCTGCCGTCGAGCAGGCACTCGGCGCCCTCGGCCTTGCCCCCGGCAATCAGCCGCAGCACCCGCTCCCGGGCCGCTTTGCTGATCAGCGGGCCGTAGCCGGCGTCGGGGTCGTCCCAGGCGCCGGGTCGCACCCGGGCCATGGCGTCTTTCAGCTCCGGGATCCATTCCCTGGCCTCGCCCACCAGCACCGCCACCGATATCGCCATGCAGCGCTGGCCGGCGGCGCCCACCGAGGAGCCCACCAGGTTGTTGATCACCTGCTGCTTGTTGGCGTCGGGCAGCACCACCATGTGGTTCTTGGCGCCGGCGAAGGCCTGCACCCGTTTCAGGTGGGCGGTGCCGGTCTGGTAGATATGCTGGCCGGCGGCCACCGAGCCGACGAAGGAGATGGCGCACACCTCAGGGTGCACCAGCAACCGGTCCACCACCTCCTTGCCGCCGTGCACCACCTGCAGCAGGCCGTCGGGGGCGCCGGCCTGTTTGAACAGCTCGGCCAGCCGCATCGACGCCAGGGGATCCTGCTCCGACGGCTTGAGCACGAAGGTATTGCCGCAGGCGATGGCGAGCGGAAACATCCACAGCGGGATCATGGCCGGAAAGTTGAACGGGGTGATGCCGACGCAGACCCCCAGCGGCTGGGTGAAGCTGTAGCAGTCCACGCCCCGGGCCACGTTTTCCTGGGTCTCGCCCATGCTGAGGGAGGCGATGTTGGCGGCCTGCTCCACTACCTCTATGCCCCGCCACAGGTCGCCCCTGGCGTCCTCGAAGGTCTTGCCGGTGTCCTTGCAGAGCAGGCGGGCGATGTCGTCGTGGTATTCCTTCAGCAGCGCCTGGTAGCGCAGCATCAAGCGGGCCCGCTCCGGCACCGGCACTTCCCGCCATTCGACGAAGGCCCGGCTTGCCGCCGCCACCGCCGCCTCCACCTCCTCGGCCGTGGCGCAGGGCAGGCGGGCAATGATCTCCTGGGTGGCCGGGTTGTTCACCTCCAGCCACTCGTGAGTTTGGCTTTGCACCATATTGCCGCCGATCAGCAGCGGTACCTGGTATGTCATTTTCCTGTCCTCCTAGAGCAATTCCCCCGCCACCGCCGTGGCCTCGCCGCCGCCGATGCACAGGGCCGCCACCCCCCGCCTGAGCCCGCGCCGGCGCAGGGCATGCAACAGGGTGACGAGGATACGGGCGCCGCTGGCACCGATGGGGTGGCCCAGGGCGCAGGCACCGCCGTTGACGTTGACCCGCGCCGGATCCAGCCCCAGCTCGCGGATGGCCAGCAGGGCGACCACCGCGAAGGCCTCGTTGATTTCAAACAGATCCACCTCGCTCGCCTGCCAGCCGAGCCGGTCCAGCAGCTTGTCGATGGCGCCGATGGGCGCCAGGGTAAACTCGGCGGGCAACTGGGCATGGGTGGCGTGGCCCAGCACCCGGGCCAGGGGCCTGAGACCAAGCGCCGCCGCCTGCTCGGCGGTGGTCACCACCAGGGCGGCCGCGCCGTCGGAGATGGAGCTGGAATTGGCGGCGGTGATGGTGCCGTCCTGGGCGAAGGCGGGCTTGAGGGTACGGATTTTGTCGGGCCTGGCCTTGCCCGGCTGTTCATCGGTGTCCACCCGCCGGCTGCCCTGGCGCTCCGCCACCTCGACCGGCACGATTTCCTCGGCAAAGTCCCCTTCGGCGATGGCCAGTTGGGCCCGGGTCAGGGACCTGATCGCGAAGTCGTCCATCGCCTCCCGAACGATGCCGAATTTGTCCGCCGTCCGCTGGGCGAAACTGCCCATCAGTCCGCCCTCGTAGGCGTCCTCCAGGCCGTCGAAAAACATGTGATCCAGCAACTGGCCATGGCCCATGCGCAGCCCCGCCCGCGCCTTGGGCAACAGGTAGGGCGCCAGGCTCATGCTCTCCATGCCGCCCGCCACCATCAGCCGGGCAGAGCCCGCCAGCAGTTGATCGTGGGCCAGCATCAGCGCCTTCATGCCCGAGCCGCACATCTTGTTGACCGTGGTGCAGCCGACGGACACCGGCAACCCGGCCCCCAGTGCCGCCTGCCGGGCCGGTGCCTGGCCCTGGCCGGCGGGCAGCACGCACCCCATCACCACCTCATCCACCCGCTCAGCCGCCACCCCGGCCCGACCCAGGGCGGCCTTGATG
>NZ_NMUO01000110.1 GCF_002237365.1 Zobellella denitrificans | reverse complement strand
CGGACTGTGCATCTGGAGATTAACCATGTATACTGGGGTTAGCAGAATATATAACTGCATTTGAGTCTCATATGCATTGTGACATGAAAAGAGACTGAGTGGGATGTGCACCCCTCGCTAGTCGTCGGCAGCGGCAGAGGAGGATGAGAGGCAGGTCCGGGGGCCGGGGACCAGGGTTGCCAGCCCTCGGCGGGCGGCCCGATCAGGGTGTCGGCACCGCTGCTGTCGAGCAGCCACTGGCGCTGTTGATCACTGAAGAAACCGGGGACCGGCACGGCCACCAGCCCGGCCCGGGCGCAGGCCAGGTCGAGCAGGGCCCAGTCGATGCCGTTGTCCAGCGCCAGCCGCCGGGTGCCGGACCGCGCCAGCGCCTCGGCCAGGGTCTCGATGCGGCCGGGCAGTTCCCGGTAACCGAGCCGGCGGTCCTTGTCGAGCAGGGCCGTGGCGTCGCCCCGGTGGCGGGCGTGCTCCGCCAGGCGGGTCCACAGGTCGGTCATGAGCGGGCCTCCCGTGAGCGGGGATGCAGGTCCGGGCCCGGCGCGATCAGCGACAGCAGCAGGCTGTTTTCGGCGAGGATGCGCTGACCTTCGGCCAGCGCACCGGCCATGACCCTGGGCTGGTGCCGGTAATAGCTGCCCCAGCACTCGGCGTCCGGCCCCAGGCGCTCGGCGGTGGCATCCGCCAGCATCGCAGGGTTCAGATGCAGCCGGTGAAAGCTGTTGAGCAGGCCGCGGGTGGCGGTAAAGACGACCCACTCCAGCCCCTGCCGGTGGAGTTGCTGGCAGATGGCGGCGAACATCAGCCGGCCGTTGCCCGGTGCGCTGGTCGCCAGGTTGCCGATTTCCACTATGCCGGCCCGGGAAACCGGGCGGCGGCAGTGAGCCCCGAGCCGCTGCTCCACCGGCTGGTCCAGGTACTGCTCCAGATAGAGCGGGGCCTCGTCGGCGAACTGCAGGCCGCAGGCGGCCACCAGGTCGCCGTCGGACTGATAGAGCCCCAGCAGCAGCGGCAGGAAATGCGGAATGCGGGCCTCGAAAGCCTGCAGGTAGGCGGCCTGGATAAAGGCCTCCAGGCGGGCCCGCTCGGTGCCGGTGGCGGCCGCGCGCAAGCGGTAGGGGGGATGAAGTGGCTTGCTCATGATGTCCTCCGTCAGACATTATCGGCAAGCCTAGAGGAGGAAACTTAAGCCTGGCTTAAGCCGGCGAGCGACGGTGAAAGAGAGAGATCGCCACGCCGTTTGCCGCCGTCCATGGCGCGCAACGGGGTGGCGGTGGTTTCCGCAACCTCGTCATCTGCTATCATCGGCGCCGTTGACCACCCATTTCAGGAACCCTCATGCAGATTACCGACAACACCGTAGTGCAGTTCAATTACACCCTGAAGGGCGAGAATGGCGAGGTGCTGGAAAGCAACGCCGGCCAGTCGCCGCTGGCCTACCTGCACGGCCACCGCAACATGATGGCGGGGGTGGAAAAGGCCCTGGCGGGCAGGGAAGCCGGCGAGCGGTTCAGCGTGACCCTGCCGGCCGCCGAGGCCTACGGCGAGCGCAAGGACGGCCTGACCCAGCGGGTGCCGGTCAAGCACCTCACCGGCGCCGCGCGCTGGCGGCCGGGCATGACCGCGGTGGTGCACACCGACCAGGGCCACCGCCAGGTGACGGTGCTCAAGGTGGGCAAGTTCATGGCCGAGGTGGATCTCAACCATCCCCTGGCCGGCCGCACCCTGACCTTCGAACTGGAGGTGGTGGCGGTGCGCCCCGCCAGCGAGGAAGAAATCGCCCACGGCCACGCCCACGGCGAGGGTGGCCACCACCACTGAGTGGCTGATCTTCATAAAAAAGGCCGGCGTGAACGCCGGCCTTTTTCACATCTGGAGTGCCGATCAGTCTGACAATCAATCAGCTCGATGCTGCTCCTGTCGGCGCCGACTGGCACTATACCAAGCCGTACGGATGGGCATCCGGTGACCGAATGGCGCTCCGTCTGCCTACCTCATGGTCACGAATTCTTCCGCCGCCGTGGGGTGGATGGCCACGCAGGCGTCGAAGTCGGCCTTGGTGGCGCCCATCTTCACCGCCACCGCAAAGCCTTGCAGGATCTCGTCCATGCCGAAGCCGATGCCGTGGATGCCCACCACTCTTTCATTGTCGCCCGCGCACACCAGCTTCATCTTGCAGGGCTGGCGGTGCCGGGTCACGGCGGTGTACATGGCGGTGAAGGAGGAGGTATACACCTTGACCTGATCGTCGCCGTACTGGGCCCGGGCCTGGGGTTCGGTCAGGCCCATGGTGCCGATGGGCGGGTGGCTGAACACCACGGTCGGCACCAGATCGTAGTCCATCCTGGCCTCGGGCTTGTTGTTGAACAGCCGCTCGGACAGCTGCCGTCCGGCCTTCACCGCCACCGGGGTCAGCTCCACGTAGCCGATGTTGTCGCCCACCGCGTATACGCCCGGGGCCGTGGTGTTCTGGTACTCGTCCACCTTGATGTAGCCGTGCTGGTCCACCGACACGCCGGCGGCTTCCAGGTTCAGGCCCTTGGTCAGCGGGCGGCGGCCGATGGCCCAGATCAGGCAGTCCACATTGAGCGACTCGCCGTTTTCCAGGTGCAGGGTCAGGCTGCCGTCGGCGTGCTTTTCCACGCTTTTGGGAATGGAATGGGGGTGCAGCCGCGGGCCCTCGGTGGCCATCACCTCCACCAGGGTATCGGTGAGCAGGGGATCGAAGCTGCGCAGCGGCGCCTGCTTGCGCACCAGCAGGTGGGTCTCGGAACCCAGCGCGTTCAGTACCCCGGCCAGCTCCACCGCGATGTAGCCGGCGCCGACCACCGCCACCCGTTTGGGCTGCTCGGTCAGTTCGAAGAAGCCGTTGGAGTCGATGCCGTGCTCGGCCCCCGGAATATGGGGGATGATGGGCTCGCCGCCGGTGGCGATCAGGATATGGTCGGCGGTGATTTCCTCGCCGTTCACTTCGACGGTGTGGGCGTCCCTGAAGCGGGCGAAGCCCTTGATCACCGTCACCTTGTTGTTGCCCAGCACCCGGTCGTAGGACTGGTGGATGCGGCCGATATAGGCCTGGCGGCTTTCCACCAGCGTGCTCCAGTCATGGCCCTTGAGTTCCAGGTCGAAGCCGTAATCGGCGGCGTAGAGCTTGACCGCCTCGGCGATCTGGGCGCCGTGCCACATCACCTTTTTCGGTACGCAGCCCACGTTGACGCAGGTGCCGCCCAGATCCTTGGCTTCAATCAGCGCCACTTTCTTGCCGTACATGGCCGCGCGGTTGGCGGAGGCGATACCGCCGCTGCCGCCGCCGATGGCGATATAGTCGAAATGTTGTGCCATATGTCTGCTCCGTGGTGGAATGGGGGTCAATTAACACTGTTGGCCGATTGTACACCAAGTTTCTGCCGGGCATCTGGTCAGTAATTGAGCACTCCGGCGGTCAATCAGGGAACAGGATCAGGAAAAGCTTGAACATTGGCGCCGCCGTCATCATGTTAGGGAATATCCCCTCCCTGCCCGCGGGCAGGCGACGGCCAAAACAATAAGAGGTACAGGACCATGACGAATCCGCTACTTACCATGGACGGCTTGCCGCCGTTCAGCCAGATCAAGCCGGAGCACATCAAGCCGGCGGTGGAGCATGCCATTGCGGATTGCAAGAAGCGGGTGGAAACGGTGCTGGCGCGCCACGAGGAGTTCACCTGGGACAACCTGGTGGCGCCGCTGGAGGAAGTGAACGACCACCTGAGCCGGATCTGGTCGCCCATCGGCCACCTGAACGGGGTGATGAACAGCGAGGCGCTGCGCCAGGCCTATGAGTCCTGCCTGCCGCTGTTGTCCGAGTACCATACCTGGATGGGCCAGCACGAGGGCCTGTTCGAAGCCTACCAAAGCCTAGCGGACCGGGACGATTTCAAGAAGCTGAGCCTGGCCCAGCAGAAGGAGGTGGACAACACCCTGCGCGACTTCCGGCTGTCGGGCATCGCCCTCGAAGCGGAGCAGAAGAAACGCTTCGGGGCCATCCAGGCCCGGCTGTCGGAGCTGGCTTCCACCTTCTCCAACCGGGTGCTGGACGCCACCCAGGCCTGGGTCAAGCACATCACCGACCAGGCGCTGCTGGCCGGCCTGCCCGAGTCCGCCCTGGCGGCGGCCGAGGCCCAGGCCAGGGCCCGGGAGCTGGACGGCTGGGTGTTCACCCTCGACATTCCCTCCTACCTGCCGGTGATGATGTACGCCGATGACGCCGCCCTGCGCGAGGAGCTGTACCGGGCCTATTGCACCCGGGCCTCGGATCAGGGCCCCAATGCCGGCCAGTTCGACAACACCGCCATCATAGAGGAAACCCTGGCGCTCAAGCAGGAGCTGGCCGAGCTGTTGGGCTACGACAACTATGCCCAGGTGTCCCTGGCCACCAAGATGGCCCGGAGCGAGCAGCAGGTGCTGGACTTCCTCGAACAGCTGGCCGAACGCTCCCATCCCCAGGGCGAGGCGGAACTGGCCGAGCTGACCGCCTTCGCCCGCGAGCAGCACGGCGTTGCGCGGCTCAACGCCTGGGACATCAGCTACTACGCCGAAAAGCTCAAGCAGCACAAGTACGCCATCTCCGACGAGGAGCTGCGCCCCTACTTCCCCGAACAGAAGGTGGTGCACGGCCTGTTCGAGACCGTGAAGCGGCTGTTCGGCGTCAAGGTCAGGGAGCGCTTCGGGGTGGAGGTGTGGCATCCGGACGTGCGCTTCTTCGACATCTACGACGACAGCGGCGAGCTGCGCGGCAGCTTCTACCTGGATCTCTACGCCCGCGCCAACAAGCGCGGCGGCGCCTGGATGGACGACTGCATCGGCCGCCGCTACCGGGAGGACGGCAGCCTGCAGAAGCCGGTGGCCTACCTGACCTGCAACTTCAACGGCCCGGTGGGCGACAAGCCCGCCCTGTTCACCCACAACGAGGTGCTGACCCTGTTCCACGAGTTCGGCCACGGCATCCATCACATGCTGACCAAGGTGGACGTGGCCGGGGTGGCCGGCATCAACGGCGTGGCCTGGGACGCGGTGGAGCTGCCCAGCCAGTTCCTGGAAAACTGGTGCTGGCAGCCCGAGGCGCTGGCCTTTATCTCCGGCCACTTCGAGACCGGCGAGCCGCTGCCGGCGGACATGCTGGAGCGGATGCTGGCGGCGCGCAACTTCCACTCGGCGCTGATGATGCTGCGCCAGCTGGAGTTCGCCCTGTTCGACTTCCGCCTGCACATGGCCCGGGACGGCGCCCGGCCCGGCCGGGTACAGGAAATACTGAACCAGGTGCGCAGCAGGGTATCGGTGCTGCCGCCGCCCGAGTTCAACCGCTTCCAGCACAGCTTCTCCCACATCTTCGCCGGCGGCTACGCGGCGGGCTACTACAGCTACAAGTGGGCCGAGGTGCTGTCCAGCGACGCCTTCGCCCGCTTCGAGGAGGAAGGGGTGTTCTCGGCCAGGGTGGGCCGCGACTTCCTGCACGCGGTGCTGGAGCAGGGCGGCGCGAAAGAGCCGATGGAGCTGTTCAAGCAGTTCCGCGGCCGGGAGCCGAAGATAGACGCCCTGCTGCGCCACTCCGGCATCGCCGCCTGAGGGCACAGAAACATAAAAGGTGGCCGAGGCCACCTTTTTTGTGCCCGCCTCTGGCCAGGCCCCGGCCGGATAAGGTATACACGGGTGACTCGCACGGGCTCTCGGACAATTTGGCGGTATGGAAAGCAAGGTCGCATCATGGTTTAACCTCTGGTGCCTGGATCAACTGGTGGAACAGCAGGTGGCCGACGGCGCCCTGTTGTGCCGGTTGCAGGAGGGGGGATGGCAGCCGGTGCTGGCCGCCGGCGTGGCCTTGCCCGAGGTGGCCCTGCACGGGTTGCGCAAGGGCCGGCAACCGCTGGGCCGGCATCACTGCCGGGCGCTGCAGGCCGGCGCGGGCTACTTCCTGTCCCTGTCGCCCTGTTATCCGGGCTATGGCCTGCTGTTCCTGTGGCAGCGCCGGGGCCAGCGCCTGCCGGCGGCCACCTGGCCCCGGCTGTTCCGTGCCATCTTCAGCCAGCACGATCGGGCCCGTATCGCCACCCGCTCGCTGATCCTGCTCAACCATCTGCCCCTGCCGCTGCTCAAGCTGAGCCCGACCGGCACCATCCTCTGGAGCAACCCCCAACTGCAGCGGGCCCTGGGCTTTGCCCCGGCCGAGCTGTCGGGCAAGTCGGTCAGCTACCTGACCCATTCCGCCGACTGGCCCGACAGCCTGCGCCTTTACCAGCGCCTGGGCCAGGAGCCGGGGCAGGGCATGGCCACCCTGGAGCAGCGTTACCTGCACCAGAACGGCCAGGTGTTCCGGGGACGCATGCACCTGACCCTGGTGCCCGACGAGCAGGGCCGGCCCGATCATTTCGTCGGCCTGCTGGAGGGACTGGAGCGGCAACGCCCGGACGAGGGCGGGCTGCAGCTGACCCAGAGCCTGGAGCAGTTCCGCCCGGAAGGGCTGATGATCTGCGATGCCAGCACCCGCATCCTGGCGGTGAACCCGGCCTTCGAGCGCATCACCGGCTACACCGCCGGCGAGGTGATCGGCCGTTTCCCCTCGCTGCTGAAGTCGGGCATGCATGCCAAGGAGTTCTACCAGGCCATGAACGCCGCGCTGCGGGAGCACGGCTGCTGGCAGGGCGAGGTGTGGAACCGGCGCAAGAACGGCCAGGTGTACCCGGAATTTCTCAGGATCACCACCCTGCGGCAGCGGGGGCGGGTCCGCCAGTACCTGGCGGTGTTCAGCGACATCAGCCACGTCAAGCCGTCGGCGCCGCAGCCGGTGCAACTGGCGGAGGAAGACGGCCTCACCGGCCTGGCCAACCGGGCCAGCTTCCAGCATCGCCTGAACCTGTGCTGCCAGGGGGGTGACCCCTTCGCCCTGATGATCCTGGATCTCAACAACTTCCGGCTGTTCAACAACGCCATGAACCACAGGGTGGGGGATCAGGTGCTGCGGGAAGTGGCGGGCCGGCTGCGGAGCCGGCTGCGCGGCGGCGATTTCCTGGCCCGCATCGGCAGCGACGAATTCGCGGTGCTGGTGCCCGGCATAGTGCAGCACCGCCAGGCGCGCATCTTCGGCAAGCACCTGCTGGGTGCGCTCAACCGGCCGCTGCACCTGGCCAGCCAGCACCTCTACGTGGATGCCACCCTGGGCGGGGCGCTCTGGCCCGGCGCCGAGGAGGAAGACGCCGAAAGCCTGCTGCAGCACGCGGAGCTGGCGCTGTTCGGTGCCAAGCAGAAAAAGCAGTCCCTGGCCCTGTACGACAGCCAGCTCAACCGCTTTCAGAGCCGCCGGCTGCGGCTGCAGCACGAGCTGGTGGAGGCCATCAAACAGGGCGGCCTCAGCCTGCACTACCAGCCCATCGTCGCGGCCGGGACCGGCAGCATCACCAAACTGGAGGCACTGGTGCGCTGGCAGCATCCCGCCCTGGGCTTCATCTCCCCGGCGGAGTTCGTGCCGGTGGCGGAGGAGTGCGGCATGGTGCAGGCCCTGGGTGACTGGGTGCTGAACCGGGCCTGCGCCGACCTGCGCCGGCTGCACCAGGCCGGCTACGACCTGGACATGGCCATCAACCGCTCCAGCCTGGAGTTCCAGAGCCTGGGGCTGGACGGCGGCGAATGGCTGTCGGTGATCCAGCAGCACGGCCTGTCGCCCCGGCACATCATCTTCGAGATCACCGAGTCCCTGTTCATGCAGGGCAATGAACAGCACCTGGAGCGGATCCGCGCCCTGCGCGAGGCGGGTTGCCGCATCGCCATCGACGATTTCGGCACCGGCTATTCGGCGCTCAACTACCTGCGCGCCTTTCCCATCGACCTGGTCAAGATCGACAAGAGCTTTATCGACCACCTGCCCGGCAACCGGCGCGACGGCCTGCTGCTGGAGGGCATACTGCGCATCATCGGCGACCTGGGCATGTCGGTGGTGATCGAAGGGATGGAAACCGAGGCCCAGGCGGCGTATCTTGCCGCCCAGCCCTGCCATTACCTGCAGGGCTACCTGATCGCCCGGCCCCTGGCCATTCGTGAATTGCTGCCTTTTTTGGAGTCCTATGGCGGACACTCAGTACCCGATTCAGATTGATGTGGAAGACCCCGCCCTGGCGGACGAGGGCGGGCAACTGGCCCGGCGCCTGGCCGGGGTGACGGCGCCGGCGCCCTTCGCCCTGGTGTACAGCCAGGGCCGGCTGGAGCTGCGCAAGCTGGACGAGCCCAAACTCGGCGCCGTGTTCGTGGACTTTGTGGAAGGCGCCGTGGCGCACCGGCGCAAGTTCGGCGGCGGCCGGGGCCAGAGCATCGCCCGGGCGGTGGGGCTCAAGCACGGCCACAACCCGAGCGTGGTGGACGGCACCGCCGGCCTGGGCCGGGATGCCTTCGTGCTGGCCTCGCTGGGCTGCGCCGTGACCCTGTGCGAGCGCCATCCGGTGGTGCACGCCCTGCTCGCCGATGGCCTGCGCCGGGCGGCCCTGGATCCGGAGATCGGTGGCTGGGTTGCCGAGCGACTGCGGCTGCTGCCGTTCGGCCAGGGCCTGGCGGACATCACCGACGCACCGGATGTGGTCTACCTGGATCCCATGTTTCCCCACAAGAAGAAGTCGGCGCTGGTGAAGAAGGAAATGCGGGTGTTCCACTCCCTGGTGGGCGCGGACGAAGACGCCGACGCCCTGCTGCCCCAGGCGCTGGCCCTGGCCCGCGCCCGGGTGGTGGTCAAGCGGCCCGATTACGCCGGCTTCCTCGACGGGGTCACGCCTTCGGCGCAGATCGAGAGCAAGAACAACCGCTTCGATCTCTATGTGAAAGCGGCGCTGTAGGCCGGCAGCCGGGCGGGCTGCTTGCGATGGCGATACGCGAGGAAGTATGCTGTAAATTAGTTTATACTAATTTAAATCGGCTTCCGCCATCAGGAGGACAACAACATGACTCGGCACGGCGCCCCGCTCGTCAGGGCCTTTCTGGACCAAGACAGCGAAACCTTCAGCTATGTGGTGTACGACCGGCCCGGCGGCCAGGCGGTGGTGATCGACCCGGTGCTGGACTTCGACTACAAGTCGGGCCGTACCCGCACCGACACGGCGCAACAACTGGTGGACTTTGTCCGGGAACAGGGGCTGACCCTGCACTGGATACTGGAAACCCACGCCCACGCGGATCACCTGTCGGCGGCCCCCTTCATCCGCGAGCAACTGGGCGGCAGGATCGCCATCGGCGAGCATATCCGGGAGGTGCAGGGCATCTTCCGCCGGGTCTTCAACCTGGAACGGGCCTTCCTGCCCGACGGCAGCCAGTTCGATCAGCTGTTCGCCGATGGCGACACCTTCGAGGTGGGCGAACTCCGCTTCCGGGTGATGCACACCCCCGGCCATACCCCGGCGGATTTGGCCTATATCGTCAACGAACAGGCGGTCTTCGTCGGCGATACCCTGTTTATGCCGGATGTGGGCACCGCCCGGTGCGATTTTCCCGGCGGCAGCGCGAGCCGGCTGTACCAGTCCATCCATCGTCTGCTGGCCCTGCCCGAGGACACCGTCATCTATATCTGTCACGACTATCCCAGGCCGGGACGGGAACACCAGTACCTGACCACGGTCGGCGAGCAGCGCCGGCACAATATCCATGTGCGGGAGGGCGTCGAAGAGGCCGAATTCGTGACGATGCGCGACGAGCGGGACGCCACCCTGGCCATGCCCCGGCTGATCCTGCCGGCCATCCAGGTCAATATCCGCGCCGGTCGCATGCCGCCGCCGGAAGACGACGGCGGCATCTACCTGAAGATCCCCATCAACCGCTTGTAGCCGCCTGAACGGCAGGCTCAGGCCTGCTGCAGCATGGCGGTGATGGTGCCGGCCTGGCTGCGGATGCGCGCCACCACCTGGCCGGCCCGGGCCGACACCTCGGTGGACTGGCCCTTCAGCTCGTCCATCAGCCCCATGAAACGGCCCAGTTCGGCGGCCTGGCTGTCGGCGTGGCCGGCGCCCCGCTCCGCCACCGTGGTGGTGGCCTGGGAGGTGGCGCGCACCTGCTCGGTCACCTCCATCAGGGTCTGGGCCTGATCGTGCTGGGCGGCGGCGGCCTGCATCATCTTGCTGATGGTCAGGTTGAGCTCGTCGCTGGCCAGGCGCAGCCGCTCCATGATGCCGCCGATCTCGCTGAGCGAGCCCTGGGTATTGCCCGAGAGCTTGCGCACCTCGTCCGCCACCACCGCGAAGCCCCGCCCGTGCTCCCCGGCCCGGGCCGCCTCGATAGCCGCATTGAGCGCCAGCAGGTTGGTCTGTTCGGCGATCTGCTGGATCACCCCGATGATGGCGGAGGCGTCGCCGACCGAGCGGACCAGGCTGTCCAGGGCCTGGCGGCCGGTTTCGGCGGCCTGCTGGCTCTGCTCGGCGGTGTGCACCAATTGCTCCACCTTTTCCCGGCTGACGCCCATGGCCTGCAGGTTGTCGCGGGCGGTGAGGGCGATGTCGTCGGTGGCCTGGCGCATCTGCTGGGCCAGGTGGTTGAGCTCGTTGACCATGTCGACGCTGCCGCTCATGGTCTGGTCGGTGGTCTGGGTATGGCGCTGGATATCCAGCACCTCTTCGATCATCTGCTCCAGGGCCTGGGACACGTGCTGCAGCTGCCCGGCCCGGCTGTGCTGCTGTTGCTGCAGGCTTTCGATCAGGCCGTTGAAACTGGTGGCGATCTGGCCCAGCTCGCTGTTGGGGTGGGTTACCGGCAGGGTGGCGAGCTGGCCGTCCTGCACCAGCTGGCGGAAGGCGTTGCGCAGCAGGCGCAGGCGGTTGACCACCAGCACCCGCTGGAACAGGTAGCTGAGCAGGGCGAACAGCAGCAGGGTGGCGCACAGGGCCAGCAGCAGCAGGGCCAGTTGCCGGTATTCCTGTACGCGGACCGCTTCCTGCCGCTCCACCAGCAAATCCAGCTGTTGCTCAATCTCGTTCAGGCTGGCGCCCAGGGCGTCCGAGGCCCGGCCGCGCAGGGCCAGGGTGTCCTGGGTGTTGCCCAGCTCCTTGGGGTAACGGTTGAGCAGGCTGTGCACCTCCCGGCGGGGGGCCTCGCCCAGCTCCACCGGCTTGGGTTTGCGCAGGGCGAACTCGTCCACTTCCTGCTCCTGGTAGATGCCCAGCAGGGGCAGGGCCTGGAGCTGGGTGGACAGCTGGGTCAACTCGTTCAACTGAAAGTCCAGGGCCTGGCGGAGCTGGGGGCTGTTGTCGCCGATATAGCCCTGGCGCAGGTGGATAAGGCGGGGCAGGGCGGGCAGCATTTCTCCCACCAGGGCCTGGTAGCGGGGGGCCAGGCTGTGGGGGGCGTCGGCGTAGCGGGCCAGGGCCCTGAGCTGGTCGGCCAGCTCCTGTTCGGCGTGTTGCAGCAGGTGCTGGCTGTTGCCGGAAAGCTTGCCCGCCTCGCGGAAGTCGTGGGTCAGCTGCTGATGGAGCCGCGCCACCGCCTGTTGCGCCGGCTCGCCGCCGGCATGGTGGCCGAGGGCGGTTTCCATCGCCTGCAGCTGGTGCTCGGCCTCGGTCATCAGGCTGGTGTCGCCGCTCGCCAGGTAGGCGGAGATGGTGCGGTAGAGGGAGATATTGGCATCGCGGCGCAGCTGCTCCAGCCCGGCGCGGGTTGCTTCCCCCTGCTGCAGGCGCAGATCTCCCAGGTAGAAGGCGCCGGCCAGCAGCAGCGCCAGGGCGATCAGCAGCAGCGAAGACAACATCGAAAACAGCGAAACTTTCATCGGCCAGACCCTAACGTATCCTTGTGGCCGGCAGACTAAGACAATCTCGTGACAGTTTTATGACGAGGGCAGCGATAGCACCGTCTGCATCAGCCGCTGGTGCAGCGGCTGGGCGGCCAGGGGAGCGGGATCGATCAGCTCCAGCCGGCCTTCCCGCTGGGGGGCGATGCGATAGACGCTGAGCCGGCCGTCCACCTTGTTGAAGGCGCGCCAGCCGTCTTCCACCCGCAGCACCGCCTTCAGCCTCGCCACCTCGAATTCGGCGCAAAACGCCTCGACCGCCGCCTGGTCGAACACCACCTCGTCGAGAAAGCGCCAGCCGATGGAAAAATGATCCTGGCCGTGGTTGCTGTAGCGGCGCCAGGGCTGGCCGCGGCTGAGGCGGGGGCCGGGGTCGGCGAGCAGCGGCCGGGGGG
>NZ_NMUO01000011.1 GCF_002237365.1 Zobellella denitrificans | reverse complement strand
GGCGCAGGCTTGCCGGCGGCAGCGGTTGAGCCGCTCCGGCGGGCCGGCGACCGGGGCCAGGGTGGTGAGCACCTGGCGGCCGAAGTCGGCCAGGGGGGCCCTGGTGTCCACCGCGATACGGCTGGGGGTGCTTTCGTCCACGTCCGCATAGGTGGTGAACAGCTTGATGCGGGCGCTGTTGTCATACCATTTATGCAGCAGCGGGTTGCGTACCGGGGGCGGCAAAAAGCGCAGCAGGTTGGCCTCGGCGCCGTTGCGGATCAGATCGAAGTAGAGCCGGGTCTGGGCCTGGTGGGCCACGCTGCCGTAGACGTCGAAGTTGGCCACCAGGGCGTAGTAGGTGCGCTCCAGCAGCGGGTAGTCCATCACCCACAGGGTGGTGGGCAGGTCTCCCTGCCAGCCGCGCAGTACGCTGGCGCTGTCGTAGTGGCGGAAAATGGTGAGCAGGGCGTCCTGGTTGTGGCCGTCTCCGTCCCACAGGTGATCGAGTGATGGCCCCTGGGGATAGGTGCGGGCGTAGTCCTGCTGGCGGGCGGTCAGGTAGCGGTTGCGGGCGTCCCGGTGGGCTATCCAGTCCGGGCCCAGGCTCAGCAGATCCGAGGTCAGCCCGGGCAGGGCCAGCCATGCCTTTACCCGGGCACGGTGGTTGGCATCGGTCACGAAGAGGTCGTGCTGCGGGTGCTGGAAGCTCACCCAGAACTGATCGCGGATCACGTCGGTGGCGATCGGCCCCCGGCACACCGGGCCGCGGATAAAGGTGCGCACGAAGTATTCGGCGTTGTCCAGCAGGTACTGGTAGCGGGCCCGGGCGGGGATGGCGGCGTAGGTGGTGAAGGGATTGGCAGCGGCCTCGGGGCCGTAGCCGGGCAGGGTGGTGACCGTCCAGTCCGGCGCGAAGAACAGTTGCTCCAGCCGGGCCATTTTGGCCTCGCTCAGGGGATAGGTGATATGGGTCTTGTGCACCCGGCTTTCCAGCCGGGGCCGCAGCCGGTAGTAGAAGTCCCCCGCCACACCGTCGGTGGGGCGTACGGTCGGGATGATCGCGATGGGCTCCCCGGGCGGGGTGCGGGAGCGCACCAGCTCGAAGAACACCTGATCCTGGTCGCCCTCGAAATGCAGGTGGGCCAGAAACCAGTGCTCGTACAGGTAGCGGGCCACCAGCCGGTGGCGGTTGTCATCGCGGTTGAGCCAGTGCTCCCAGCGGCGGACTTCCCGCTCCAGGCCGGCGGACAGGGGCCGGGTTTGCTCGGGCACCCTTGCCCCCTGGGCCAGCCAGTCCACCAGCAACTGATACTCCTCGTCGCTCAGCCCGGTCACGGCAAAGGGCATGCCGGCCTGGGGATGCTTGGCGGCGAAGGCGTCGAACTCGTCGGCGTTCACGCACTGGTTGTTACGCTTGATGGAGATGTCCAGGCTGTCCGGCAGCCGTTCGTTGGCCGCCCAGGGGGCCTGATGGCCCAGGGCCAGCATCCGGGCCATCAGGGCGGGGGCCTCGGCCTGGCCGTCCAGCACGCTGAAGAAGCCGCGCTCCCGCCAGGCCGGTGTTCCTTCCGCATCCACATAAAGGCGGTTGGGCGGCGCGTCCTGGGTGCGGGTGCCGTCGTAGACCACCTGCTTGCTGGCGCCCCGCTGTACGCCCTCGTGGCTGGCGAGCTTGAGCTGGCAGGGGGCATCGTAGCAGGCGTGGCAGGCGATGCACTTGTGCTCGAAGATGGGCCTGATGTCCCGCTCGTAGTCCACCGGCCGGTCGCCGGGTGCCGGCAGCGACAGGGCCGGCGCCGAGGCCGGCTGGCGCAGCAGGAGGAAGAGGGTCGCGGCGAAGATCGGGACAAGCAATAGCAGCCAATGGGATTTTTTCATGTCGGGCCTTGTCGACGGGGTCTGGGACGGTGGTACCATGTGCCGGACCCGGGGTAAAGAGGAAGTTGACCATGATGATAAGAAAGCTGTGCTGGGGAGTGCTGCTGTTCAGTGCCGTGGCCGGGGCCAACCCCATCACGACCCGGCCGCCGGTGGAGCTGAATATTTCATCGGGGCTGGAGCCGGTGTGTTTCTACGCCGATCAGCGCTATTCGAAGGGATCCGTGATCACCGTGGGCGACCAGCTGTTTATCTGCGAGCGGGAAAAGTCCTTCGAGCAGAACGGCCGGCTGAGCTGGCACCCCTTCCCGCTGAAGGAAGAGGGCAGGCCCTAGGCCTGTTTTTTTATTTCCAGCAGGGGGATATCGAGGCTGACCGGCTCGGTCGGCCGGCAGCAGCAGGGCAGTATCTCCCCCTCGGCCAGGTAGGCGAGGGGGGCTTCATGGTAGGCCACCCGGCCGGCCAGCAGGGCGGTGCGACAGGAGCCGCAGTAGCCGCTGCGGCACTGGTATTCCACCGCGTGGCCGGTGCGCTCCAGCCCCTCGAGCAGGGTTTCCCCCGCCCGCAGTTCGAAGCTCAGTTCCCGGGTGCGGACTCGGCTCACAGCTCGAAGTCACCCAGATCGTCGTGGCTCACCTGGGAGTCAATCTGGCCTACCAGGTAGGAGCTCACCTCCACCTCCTGGGGCGCGACCTGGACGTTGTCGGACGACAGCCAGGCGTTGATCCAGGGGATAGGGTTCTGCTTGGCACCCTCAAAGGCGGGCGCCAGTCCCACCGCCTGCATGCGCAGGTTGGTGATGTATTCCACGTACTGGCACAGGATATCCTTGTTCAGGCCGATCATGGAGCCGTCCTTGAACAGGTATTCGGCCCATTCCTTCTCCTGGATGGCGGCGGCCTTGAACAGCTCGAAGCACTGCTGTTCGCAGTCGCGGGCCACCTGGGCCATCTCCGGATCGTCCTCGCCGGCGCGCAGGATATTGAGCATGTGCTGGGTGCCGGTCAGGTGCAGGGCCTCGTCCCGGGCGATCAGCTTGATGATCTTGGCGTTGCCTTCCATCAGCTCGCGCTCGGCAAAGGCGAAGGAGCAGGCGAAGCTCACGTAGAAGCGGATCGCCTCCAGGGCGTTGACGCACATCAGGCACAGGTAGAGCTTCTTCTTCAGCTCGTAGCGGTTGACGGTGACCTTGCGGCCCTTGATCTCGTGCTCGCCCTCACCGTAGAGGTGATAGAAGTTGGTGTACTCGATAAGCTCGTCGTAGTAGCCGGCGATGTCCCTGGCGCGCTTCTGGATATGTTCGTTCGCTACGATATCGTCGAACACCTTGGAGGGATCGTTGACGATATTGCGGATGATGTGGGTATAGGAGCGCGAGTGGATGGTCTCGGAGAAGGCCCAGGTCTCGATCCAGGTTTCCAGCTCGGGCAATGACACCAGCGGCAGCAGGGCCACGTTGGGGCTGCGGCCCTGGATGGAGTCGAGCAGGGTCTGGTACTTGAGGTTGCTGATAAAGATGTGCTTCTCGTGATCCGGCAGGGCCTGGTAGTCGATCCTGTCCTGGGACACGTCCACCTCTTCCGGACGCCAGAAGAAGGAGAGCTGCTTTTCGATCAGCTTCTCAAAAATTTCGTATTTCTGCTGGTCATAGCGGGCCACGTTCACCGGGTTGCCGAGGAACATGGGCTCTTTCATGTGATCGTTCTGAACTTGACTGAAAGTGGTGTAAGACATTTTTCTCGTTCCGCAAAGACAATGAGCGCAGTGCCGCTCAGCCCGCGTTGGCGGTAGTGAGCGACGCTGCGCACAGCGGCGAGGTGGCCCTCGCCGGGATTATTTGAGTGTGACGTTGCCTTAAATCTTGCAGGCACCGCCGGCGCAGCCGTCATCTTCCTGCATGTCGTTCTGGGCGTCTGCCGCACCGTCACGGGTGTTGTGGTAATACAGGGTCTTGAGCCCGAACTTGTAGGCGGTGAGCAGGTCTTTCAGCAACTGCTTCATCGGTACCCGGCCGCCCTCGAAGCGGGCCGGATCGTAGTTGGTGTTGGCGGAAATGGCCTGATCCACGAACTTCTGCATCACCCCCACCAGCTGCAGGTAGCCGTCGTTGGAGGGCATCTGCCACAGCAGCTCGTACTGGCCCTTGAGGCGCTCGTACTCGGGCACCACCTGCTTGAGGATGCCGTCCTTGGAGGCCTTGACCGACACCAGGCCTCGGGGCGGCTCTATGCCGTTGGTGGCGTTGGAGATCTGGCTCGAGGTCTCGGAGGGCATCAGCGCGGTCAGGGTGCTGTTGCGCAGGCCCACGGTTTTTATTTCCTCGCGCAGGCTTTCCCAGTCCAGGTGCAGCGGCTCGCTGCAGACGCCGTCCAGATCCTTCTTGTAGGTGTCGATGGGCAGTATGCCCTGGGCGTAGGTGGTTTCGTTGAAGGCCGGGCAGGCCCCGAACTCCCTGGCCAGCTGCACCGAGGCCTTCAGCAGGTAGTACTGGATGGCCTCGAAGGTCTTGTGGGTCAGGCCGATGGCGCTGCCGTCGGAATATCTGACGCCGTGCTTGGCCAGGTAGTAGGCGTAGTTGATCACGCCAATGCCCAGGGTCCGGCGGTTCATCGAGCCCTTGTGGGCGGCCAGCAGCGGGTAGTCCTGGTAGTCGAGCAGGGCGTCGAGGGCGCGTACCGCGAGCTCCGCCAGCTCTTCCAGGTCGTCCAGGCTGTCGATGGCGCCCAGGTTGAAGGCGGACAGGGTGCACAGGGCGATTTCGCCGTTCTCGTCGTTGATGTCCATCAGCGGCTTGGTGGGCAGGGCGATCTCCAGGCAGAGGTTGCTCTGGCGCACCGGGGCCACCGCCGGGTCGAAGGGGCTGTGGGTGTTGCAGTGATCCACGTTCTGGATATAGATGCGGCCGGTACCGGCGCGTTCCTGCATCATCAGCGAGAACAGCTCCAGCGCCTTGACGGTGCGCTTGCGGATGCTGTCGTCGGCTTCGTACTTGACGTACAGTTCCTCGAATTTCGCCTGATCCTCGAAGAAGGCGTCGTACAGGCCGGGCACGTCGGAGGGGCTGAACAGGGTGATGTCGCCGCCCTTGATCAGGCGCTGGTACATCAGCCGGTTGATCTGCACGCCGTAGTCCATGTGGCGGACCCGGTTCTCTTCCACGCCGCGGTTGTTCTTGAGCACCAGCAGGGATTCCACCTCCAGGTGCCACAGGGGGTAGAACAGGGTGGCGGCACCGCCGCGCACGCCGCCCTGGGAGCAGCATTTGACCGCGGTCTGGAAGTGCTTGTAGAAGGGGATGCAGCCGGTGTGGAAGGCCTCGCCGCCACGGATGGGGCTGCCGAGCGCCCGGATGCGGCCGGCGTTGATGCCGATGCCGGCGCGCTGGGACACATAGCGCACGATGGCGCCGGAGGTGGCGTTGATGGAATCCAGGCTGTCGCCGCACTCGATCAGCACGCAGGAGCTGAACTGGCGGGTGGGGGTGCGCACGCCGGACATGATGGGCGTGGGCAGGGAGATCTTGAACTGGGACACCGCGTCATAGAAGCGGGTGATATAGTCCAGCCGGGTCGCCTTGGGGTACTTGGAGAACAGGCAGGCGGCCACCAGCATGTACAGGAACTGGGGGCTTTCGTAGATGGCGCCGGTGACCCGGTTCTGCACCAGGTACTTGCCTTCGAGCTGCTTGACCGCGGCGTAGGAGAAGTCCATGTCGCGCTCGTGGTGCAGGCGGGCGTTCAGGGTCTCGAATTCCTCGCGGCTGTAGTCGGCCAGGATATGCTGGTCGTACTTGCCCATCTCGGTGAGCCTGACCACATGGTCGTAGAAGTGGGGCGGCTCGAACTGGCCGTAGGCCTTCTTGCGCAGGTGGAACATGGCCAGGCGGGCGGCCAGGTACTGGTAGTCCGGGCTCTGTTCGGAGATCAGATCGGCGGCGGCCTTGATGATGGTCTCGTGAATGTCTTCGGTGCGGATGCCGTCGTAGAACTGGATATGGGAGCGCAGCTCCACCTGGGAGACGGAGACATTGTCCAGGCCCTCGGCGGCCCAGGTGATGACCCTGTGGATCTTGTCCAGATCGATGGGCTCCTTGGCGCCGGAGCGTTTGGTGACCAGCAGATGTTTGTTCATAAGGCGGACCTTCTCCCAGTGGTGTTGTGTCTGCTCCGGCAAAACCCGTGCGGCCAGCCACCCTATATAGTGTGGTCGGCAACCGGAGGAAGCACAACATCTAGTTGTGATATTGAGGATGGGCACAATATAGTGGGTTACCCCCCGATTCTCAAGCCGGCGGCCACGCGCAAATCTTGTGGATAATCTGTGATCTTCGGGCTTGGGTTTGCACTCACTAACTTCTGCTCCGTTGGGAGTCTGGCGCTGGCCGGCGGCTGTCGTTTTTATGGTCGGGAGGAAACTTTTTTTGAAAAATTTGGCTTGCAAAAAAAGGCGTTTGGGGATCCCGCCGGAACTTTCAGCAGGTGGCGCCGAATGCGCCTTGCAGCCAGTGCTGCAGGGCCGGCACCGAGTCGAGCCGGTGGTCCGCCCGCCAGTCGTCCGGGTGTTCGCCGGCCGAGATATAGCCCCAGGCGGCGGCGATGGTCACCATGCCGGCGGCCCGGCCCGCTTCTATGTCGCGCCTGTGGTCGCCCACATAGACGCACTGGGCCGCCGCCACCGCCAGCCGTCCGGCGGCGTGGAGCAGGGGGGCCGGATGCGGTTTTTTCTGGGGCAGGGTGTCGGCGCTGACGGTGACGCCGCAGCCGGCGAACAGCGGCAGCCCGGCCAGCAGCGGCTCGGTCAGGGCGGCCGGCTTGTTGGTGACCACCCCCCAGGGAATGCGGCGTTGGTCGAGCCAGCCGAGTAGCTCCGCCACCCCGTCGTAGGGGCGGGTATGGCGGCAGAGGTTTTCGCCGTAAAAGGCCAGCATCCGCCGGCGCAGCTGCTCCAGCCCGTGCTGCTCGATCAGCGCCGGGTGGATGCCGGCCTGGAGCAGGGCGTAGGCACCGTCCGAGGTGGTGCGGCTCAGCACCTCGGCGGAAAGCGGCGGCAGTCCCAGGGCGGTGATGACATGGTTGGCGGCCGCGCCCATGTCGCCCGCCGTGTCCAGCAGGGTACCGTCGAGATCGAACAACACCGCCTTAACCTGCATGGCTTACTCCGGCTTGATGGCGTGGACCATGTAGTTGACGTCCGCGTCCCGGCTCAGCTTGAAATCGCCGGTCAGGGGCCGGTAGACCACGCCGCTGATGTCCTTCACCACCAGGCCGGCCCGTTCGATATAAGTGCACAGCTCGGCGGGGGTGATGAACTTGCGATGATCGTGGGTGCCCTTCGGCACCATTTTCAGCAGGTGCTCGGCCACCCCTATCATCAGCAGCCAGGCCTTGGGGTTGCGGTTGATGGTGGAAAACACCAGGGTGGCGCCGGGTTTGGCCAGCTCGGCGCAGGCCTGCACCACCGAGGCGGGCTCGGGTACGTGCTCCAGCATTTCCATGCAGGTGACCAGGTCGAACTGTCCGGGCTGCTCTGCGGCCAGCTGCTCGGCGGTGCCCTGACGATAATTGACGCTCACCCCGGCTTCCAGGGCATGCAGGCGGGCCACCGCCAGCGGCTCGCGGCCCATGTCCACCCCGGTGACCTCGGCGCCTTCCCGGGCCATGCTCTCGCTCAGGATGCCGCCGCCGCAGCCGATGTCGATCACCTGCTTGCCGAACAGGCCGCCGGCCTTGTCGGCTATCCAGTCCAGGCGCAGGGGGTTGAGCCGGTGCAGGGGCTTGAAGTCGCCCTCCGGATCCCACCAGCGGGAGGCCATGGCCTCGAATTTGTCGATTTCCTGTTGATCTACGTTCATGGTCAAAGCCTTAAAGCCGGGCACACTGAGGAGGCCATTATAACCAAGCGGCCTGTCGCCGCCAGCTTCCCTGCTCCCGTCGGGCCGGAACTGTGCTAGAATGGCGCGTTTTTCAAAGCCATATAATCAATAAAATTGGGGACAAGGCTTGCTATGACCGATCTGGCCCGAGAAATCATGCCGATAAACATCGAGGAAGAGCTCAAGCGCTCCTACCTGGATTACGCCATGAGCGTGATCGTGGGACGGGCCCTTCCCGATGTGCGAGATGGTTTGAAGCCGGTGCATCGCCGTGTGCTGTTCGCCATGAACGAGCTCGGCAACGACTGGAACAAGCCCTACAAGAAATCCGCCCGCGTGGTGGGTGACGTAATAGGTAAATACCACCCCCACGGCGACAGCGCGGTATACGACACCATAGTGCGGATGGCGCAGGACTTTTCCATGCGCTACACCCTGGTCGACGGCCAGGGCAACTTCGGCTCGGTGGACGGCGATTCCGCCGCCGCCATGCGTTACACCGAAGTGCGCATGGACAAGATTGCCCACGAGCTGCTGGCGGATCTGGACAAGGAAACCGTCGACTGGGTGCCCAACTACGACGGCACCGAGATGATACCGGCGGTGATGCCGACCAAGGTGCCGAACCTGCTGGTCAACGGCTCTTCCGGCATCGCCGTGGGCATGGCCACCAATATCCCGCCCCACAACCTCAACGAGGTGGTGGACGGCTGCCTGGCGCTGATCGACGACGAGCACATCACGGTCGACCAGCTGATCGAGCTGATCCCGGGTCCGGATTTCCCCACCGGCGGCATCATCAACGGCAAGTCCGGCATTATCGACGCCTACCGCACCGGCCGTGGCAAGATCTATGTGCGCGCCCTGGCCGAGATCGAGACCGACGAGAAGAGCGGGCGCGAGACCATCATCGTCTCCGAGCTGCCCTACCAGGTGAACAAGGCACGGCTGATTGAAAAAATCGCCGAGCTGGTCAAGGAAAAGCGCATCGAGGGCATCTCCGCCCTGCGTGACGAGTCCGACAAGGACGGCATGCGCATCGTGATCGAAATCCGCCGGGGCGAAGTGGGGGAGGTGATCCTCAACAACCTCTACGCCCAGACCCAGATGCAGACGGTGTTCGGCATCAACATGGTGGCGCTGGACAACAACCAGCCGCGCACCTTCAACCTGAAGGAAATGCTGGAGTGCTTTATCCAGCACCGGCGCGAAGTGGTCACCCGCCGCACCATCTTCGAACTGCGCAAGGCGCGGGATCGGGCCCACATCCTGGAAGGCCTGGCCATCGCCCTGGCCAACATCGACCCGGTGATCGAGCTTATCCGCCGCTCGCCGACCCCGGCGGAGGCCAAGGCCGGGCTGCTGGCCCAGGGCTGGGCGCTCGGCAACGTGGCCAGTATGCTGGAGCGGGCCGGTGACGACGCCGCCCGTCCGGAATGGCTGGAGCCCGAATACGGCATCCGCGACGGTCACTATTACCTGACCGAGCAGCAGGCCCAGGCCATCCTGGATCTGCGCCTGCACCGCCTGACCGGCCTCGAGCACGAGAAGATCCTGGAAGAATACAAGGCGCTGCTGGAGCAGATCGCCGAGCTGCTGCATATCCTCAACAGCACCGTCCGCCTGATGGAGGTGATCCGCGAGGAGCTGGAAGCGCTCAAGGAACAATTCGGCGATGCCCGCCGCACCGAGATCACCACCTCCAGCGCCGAGATCAATATCGAAGACCTGATCACCCAGGAAGACGTGGTGGTCACCCTGTCCCACCAGGGCTATGTGAAGTACCAGCCGTTGTCCGACTACGAGGCCCAGCGCCGGGGTGGGCGCGGCAAGTCGGCGACCAGCATCAAGGAAGAGGATTTCGTCGAGCGCCTGCTGGTGGCCAACACCCACGACACCATTTTGTGCTTCTCTACCGCCGGCAAGGTGTACTGGCTCAAGGTCTATCAGTTGCCCGAAGCCAGCCGCGCCGCCCGCGGCCGGCCCATCGTCAACCTGCTGCCGCTGGATCAGGGTGAGCGCATCACCGCCATACTGCCGGTCAAGGAATACGCCGACGACAAGTACGTGTTCTTCGCCACCGCCGACGGCACCGTCAAGAAGACCAGCCTGTCCGCCTTCAGCCGGCCGCTGGCCTCCGGCATCCGCGCCATCAACCTGAAGGACGGGGATGAGCTGATCGGGGTCGACATCACCGACGGCAGCAACGAGATCATGCTGTTCTCCGCCGCCGGCAAGGTGGTGCGTTTCGCCGAGGGCGGCGGTCGCGCCGAGGCCGAGGGGGCCGATGAGGGCGAGGAGCAGGCCGACGAGGCCGCCGCCGGTGGCTCCAAGGGCGTGCGTCCCATGGGACGCACCGCCTCCGGGGTACGCGGCATCCGCCTGGCCGAGGGGGATCGGGTGGTCTCCCTCATCGTGCCCCGCGGCGACGGTGCCATCCTTACCGCCACCGCCAATGGCTATGGCAAGCGTACCGGCCTCGACGAGTACCCCACCAAGAGCCGGGCTACCCAGGGCGTGGTCTCCATCAAGGTGAGCGAGCGCAACGGCGAGGTGGTGGGTGCCATCCAGGTGGATGAAAGCAATGAAATCATGCTGATCACCAACGGTGGCACCCTGGTGCGCACCCGGGTGTCCGAAGTCAGCCTGATCAGCCGCAACACCGCCGGTGTTCGCCTGATCCGCACCGGCGAGGATGAACAGGTGGTGGGCCTGCAGCGCATTGAGGAAACCGAGGACGACGAGCTGGCCGAAGGCCAGGACGGCGCGGCCGAGGAGTAAATGCACAGGGGGCCTTTGGCCCCCTTTTGTTCGGGTAAAAACCTGACCCGAAAATCATTTTGACTCGGTGGCTCGCCGCCGTGTAAAAGCTAGTAATAAAGCAGCGCAGGTCGGGGAGGGGATGCCCCCTTTCCGCCGGGCGCTGTCGCCACTTTGGTTCAAATGAGGGTAACCCAGGGAAAATGGAGAAGATGGTTTATAACTTCAGCGCAGGCCCGGCCATGCTGCCGGTAGAGGTAATGAAACAGGCCCAGGCCGAGTTCCGTGACTTTCACGGCCTGGGCGTGTCGGTGATGGAGCTGAGCCATCGTGGGGCCGACTATATGGCGGTGGCGGCCGAGGCCGAGCAGGACCTGCGGGATCTGATGCAGATCCCCGACAACTACAAGGTGCTGTTCCTGCAGGGCGGCGGCCGGGGCCAGTTTGCCGCCGTGCCGCTCAACCTGATGGGCATCAACGCCAAGGCCGACTACATCGTCACCGGCCAGTGGTCCAAATCCGCCGTGGCCGAAGCCGAGAAGGTGGGGGACGTGCGGGTACTGGAAGGGCTCAAGACCGCCGAAGACGGCCGCCAGGGCCTGGCCACCAGCTGGGCGCTGGACTCCACCGCCGCCTATGTGCACTACTGCCCGAATGAAACCATCGAAGGCATCGAGTACAACTTTATTCCCGATACCGGCGACGTGCCCCTGGTGGCGGACATGTCCTCCACCATCCTCTCCCGTCCCATCGACGTGACCAGGTTCGGCATCATCTATGCCGGCGCCCAGAAGAACATCGGCCCTTCCGGTCTGGCGGTGGTCATCGTGCGCGAGGACCTGCTTAGCCAGGCCTGCCCCCAGGTGCCGGGCATTCTGGACTACGCCGCCATGGCCAAGGCCGACTCCATGCTCAACACCCCGCCCACCTATGCCTGGTATCTGGCCGGCCTGGTGTTCAAGTGGCTGAAGGCGCAGGGCGGGCTGGAGGCCATGGGCGAGCGCAACAAGGCCAAGGCCGAGCTGCTGTACAACTACGTGGATGCCAGCGACTTCTACCGCAACGAGGTGCATCCCAGCGCTCGCTCCTGGATGAACATCCCCTTCCAGCTGAAGGACGACAGCCTGAACGACGCCTTCCTGAAGGGGGCCAAGGCCGAGGGTCTGCTGGCGCTCAAGGGGCACCGCATCGTGGGCGGCATGCGCGCCAGCCTGTACAACGCCATGCCCATCGAAGGGGTGCAGGCGCTGGTCGCCTATATGGACAAGTTTGCCAAGCAGCACGGAAGCTAAAGCTTGAAGCCGTAAGCGGTAAGCTGGAAGAAAAAACAGCGTCATGTGAAAAGGCGGCACCGCGCTGTAGCCGCCACTTCAGTTGGCGGGCCTTGTTGTGCAAGGCCATTGGAACAGATACAAGGAGTCACCGTGAGTATTGATTTTCTGGCCCTGGCCAACCCCGGGGTGGAGGGGCTGCACCCTTACCAGCCGGGCAAGCCGGTGGAAGAGCTGGAGCGCGAGCTCGGTATCAGCAACAGCGTGAAACTGGCCTCCAACGAAAACCCTCTGGGGCTGGGGCCCAAGGCCCGGGCCGCCATTGAACGCGCCCTGCCGGAGCTGGCCCGTTACCCGGACGCCAACGGTTTTGCGCTGAAGGCCAAGCTGGCAGACAAGCTCGGCGTCCACCGCGAGCAGCTGATCCTCGGCAACGGCTCCAACGAGCTGATCGACCTGGTGTTCCACACCTTCGTGTCGCCCGGGCAGCAGGTGGTGTATTCCCAGTACACCTTTATCGTCTACGCCCTGGCCACCCAGGCCCATGGTGCCGAGGCGGTGGTGGTGCCGGCCAGGGACTTCGGGCACGATCTCGAGGCCATGGCGGCGGCCATCACCCCGGCGACCCGGCTGGTGTGCATCACCAACCCCAACAACCCGACCGGCACCTTCGTCGGCGCGGCCGAGATCCAGGCCTTTATGGACAAGGTGCCGGCCCAGGTGCTGGTGGTGCTGGACGAGGCCTATACCGAGTATGTGGCGGAAGACGAGCGGATCCCGTCCATCGACTGGCTGGCCCGTTATCCCAACCTGATCGTGTCGCGCACCTTCTCCAAGGCCTATGGCCTGGCGGGGCTGCGGGTGGGCTACATGGTCTGCCATCCGGAGCTGGTGGCGGTGCTCAACCGGGTGCGCGAACCCTTCAATTGCAACAGCCTTGCCCTGGCGGCGGCGGAAGCGGCGCTGGACGACGAGGACTACCTCAACCAGGCGGTGGAACTGAACCGGCGGGAGATGGCGCGCTACGAGGCGTTCTTCCAGGAGCAGGGCCTGAAATACATTCCTTCCCGGGCCAACTTCATCACCCTGGATCTGCAGCGGGAAGCCGGGCCTGTGTATGAGGCGCTGCTGCGCGAAGGCGTCATCGTACGGCCCATCGCCGGCTACGGCCTGCCGACCTGCCTGCGCATCAGCATCGGTCTCGAGCACGAGAACCAGCGTTGCCTGGAAGCCCTGGCCAAGGTGCTGGGCTGAGGGAAGGCCGGTGCAAACCGGCCTTTTGTTTATCTTGCCCTGATGCACCAGCCCTGTTAACGTCTAGAAAGCTTCAGTTGTTGTTTACCCCGAATCTCCAGGAATCATATGGAAAGCCTCAAACTATCCCCTATCGCCCGGGTGGAGGGCACCGTCAACCTGCCCGGCTCCAAGTCCGTGTCCAACCGGGCCTTGCTGCTCGCGGCACTGGCCCAGGGCACCACCCGCCTGACCAACCTGCTCGACAGCGATGACATCCGTCACATGCTGGATGCCCTCAAGATCCTGGGGGTGCAGTACGAGCTGTCGGACGACAAGACCGAATGCGTGGTGCATGGTCTGGGCCGGGCGTTCAGCGTGAAGGAGCCGGTTTCCCTGTTCCTCGGCAATGCCGGCACCGCCATGCGCCCCCTGTGCGCCGCCCTGTGCCTGGGTACCGGCGAGTTCACCCTGACCGGCGAGCCGCGCATGTGGGAGCGGCCCATCGGCCACCTGGTGGATGCCCTGCGCGAAGCGGGCGCCGACATCAGCTACCTCAAGACCGACGGCTATCCGCCGGTGTTTATCAACGGCAAGGGCCTGTGGGGCGGCGATGTGCACATCGACGGCTCCGTTTCCAGCCAGTTCCTGACCGCCCTGCTGATGGCGGCCCCCATGGCCTCCGGCGATACCCGCATCCATATCAAGGGCGAGCTGGTGTCCAAGCCCTATATCGACATCACCCTGCACATCATGAAACAGTTCGGGGTGAGGGTGGAGCACGATAACTACCAGGTGTTCTATATCCAGGGCAACCAGGGCTATGTGTCGCCGGGGACCTTCCTGGTGGAAGGGGACGCCTCTTCCGCTTCCTACTTCCTGGCGGCGGGCGCCATCAAGGGCAAGGTTCGGGTGACCGGCATCGGCCGCCACAGCATCCAGGGCGATATCCGTTTCGCCGATGTGCTGGAGGCCATGGGGGCACGCATCACCTGGGGCGATGACTTTATCGAGGCCGAGCACGTGGCACCGCTCAAGGCGGTGGACATGGACATGAACCATATTCCCGACGCCGCCATGACCATCGCCACCACCGCCCTGTTTGCCGAGGGCACCACCCGTATCCGCAATATCTACAACTGGCGGGTGAAGGAAACCGACCGGCTGTTCGCCATGGCCACCGAGCTGCGCAAACTCGGGGTCGAGGTGGAGGAAGGGGAGGATTACCTGGTGGTGACGCCGGCCACCAAGCTGCAGGAAGCGGAGATCGCCACCTACAACGATCACCGCATCGCCATGTGCTTCTCGCTGGTGGCCCTGAGCGACACCCCCGTGGTGATCCTGGATCCCAAGTGCACCTCCAAGACCTTCCCGGACTATTTCGACAAGCTGGCCAGCATCAGCCAGGCCGAGTAAGCCGGTTTCTTGCCCCGCTGCGGTGGGGCTTTATCATTGCTTCCCGCTTCCCGCTTCCCGCTTCCCGCTTCCCGCTTTAGTGATGCTTCATCTTTTCCAGCGCTTCCCGTGCCTTGATGTCGGCGGCGTCCAGCTCCGCCAGCACCTTTTCGATGTCTTCCTGCTGTTGCTGCAGGCTGGCGCGCTTTTCTGCGATCATCGCTATCATGGAGTGCAGCTGGGGGCGTGAGCTGTGCTCGGCATCGTACAGCTCGAACAGCTCACGCATTTCCGCCAGGCTGAAGCCCAGGCGCCTGCCGCGCAGGGTAAGCGCCAGGCGGATCCTGTCTTTGTGGCTGTAGATGCGGGTGTTGCCCTTTCTCCTGGGATTGAGCAGGCCCAGCTCTTCGTAATGGCGCAGGGTGCGCGGGGTAATGTCGAATTCATCGGCCAACTCAGAAATGGTGTAGGTGACTTCCTTATTGGGCATCATCGATCACTCCTGCGCAATGTCGGTAAGGGCTGCGGACGAAGCCAGACCTTACACCCATACGCCCGGGCTGTGAAGTCCGGCTTTGACTCGCCCCCGAGATTGGGCCAAGATGAAGGCTTTGCCGCTATTTCGGAGAGGCTGTGTTTATCTTCAAGGTGCAAGACGGGCAGGGGGGGCGGGCCGAGATCCGCATCCAGGCGCTGGACTGGAGCGAGCAGGGCGAGGTGGTTTTTTCCTGCAACAGCGATGCCCTGGCCATACTGCTCCTGTCCGGCTGTCGCTCCGGCAAGGGGTTCTTTTCACTGCTGCCGGGTACCAAGCCGATGTACGTGGAGCAGTGGCTGGAGTACCTGCAGGAAGAAGGGAAGCTCGGGCAGGTCGAGGTGGAGATCAAAACTCCCCTGGATCCCGGTTACGGTGAGCTTTGCGGCCTGGACTCGGAGCAGATAAAGACCCTGCTCGAGCTGGTTTACCGGGTCGGCGGCTTCAACCGGTTGCAGATCATGCGCTACCTCAAGCATCGGCATAATCCGTCCACCATGTCGACCCGCTACAGCCCGGAGGAGATCACGCGCTACCGTCACCTGGGGGAGCTGATCAACTACCTGCTCCGGCTTAAATCGTCAGCCCCTTGAAGGTGGCGAGGTCGCCGGGTTTGGCGACCAGGTAGCCCTGGACGCCGTCGATGTACATGCTCTCCAGCACCCGTTTTTGCTCGGCGGTTTCCACCCCCTCGGCGATCACATGGCAACCCAGGCGCTGGGCCAGATCCACTATCATGCGCACGAACTGCTGGTTGGTGCTGTCCTCTTCCAGGTGTTTCACCAACTGGGCATCGAGCTTGATGTAATCGGGCTTGACCTCTTTCAGCAGGCGGAAGGAGCCGTAACCGTGGCCGAACTTGCTCACTGCCGAGCGGGCCCCGCAACGACGGATCATCTCCAGCAGCCGCTTGCCGGCTACCAGCTGGTGTTCCAGCACGTGCTCGTCCAGCTCGAACACCAGGTTGGAGGTGATGTTCATGTCGCGTAGCAAGACCCGCTCCAGCCAGATCAGGAAGGAGTTCTGCTGCAGGCTGGCGGGGGTCAGGTTGAGTGCCCAACGCTGGGCCGGTATGTCCTTTTGTATGATCTGGCGCAGGCTCATCTCGATGATCTTCTGCTCGAACTGCATCGACATATCCAGCCGCTGCACCATGGCGAACACCGTGGTGGTGGGATAATAGCCGCCGCTGCCGTTGGGAAAGTGAGAATAAATCTCGTTGTAGCCGGGCATGCCGGGCTTGCGGATCTGCACCGGCTGTACCAGCAACTGGATCCGGTCTTCTTCCAGCATGGCCTGCAAGCGCTGGCGCCACTGGCTTTCACCCAGATCCTCGTCCTCCTGGTTTTGCAATACGATGCGCCAGCCGTTGGGCTCGCCTCCCTGGGCCTTGGCCAGGGCGGCATCGGCGCGGATCAGCACCTGCTCCGGCGACTGCCCCGGCAACAGCTGGGTAAAGCCCATGTAGGCGGCGCAATCCAGCTCGTGCAACCGCTGGTAATGGTTCAGATCCTGGTGCAGCTGGGTGCCCAGGCTGTCGGCCAGGTGCTCGCACTGCCCCTTGGCCAGCACGGCGATGTCGCTGCCATTGATGCGATAGGCCCGGGCACCCAGCACCGGCTGTATGGTCTTGCGGATCAGGCGGGCAATATCCTGCAGGTACTGATCACCTGCCTGGAAACCCAGGCGGCTATTGGTATCCTGCAGCGCGCTGGCCCTGACGATCATCAGGGTGGCGGTGGCGAGCTTGTTGTCATCGCTTAGCATCAGGGTCAGGTCGCGCCGGAAGGCATAGCGGTTGCCGAGCGCGGTCAGGCTGTCCTGGTGGCTCTGCTGATGGGCTTCGCCGAGTTGTTGCTGCAGGCTCTCTATCTGCTCCCTGTAGCTCTGGTGCAGGCCGACGATACCCTGCTCCACCGGATCCCGACCGCCGAGCTGATTCAGCTCCGGGTCGAGCAGGAGGGCGCGTAGATGTTGCTCTTTTTCACGGCTTTCCCGGCTCCAGCGCAGGTAAAGACCGCCAAACACCAGCAAGGTGGTCAGGCCCAGGGGAAGTGAGATCAGCAGCCATTGCTGGCTGGCAGGCCGGGTATCGAGACGGTAAAACACCGGGGTCTGAGCCACGACACGGCGATGGTTGCCCGCGGCCTGGCCAAACCACCAGGCCTGGCTGTCGCTGGCGAGCGGTTGTCCTATCGACAGCTCGGCCAGGCCCGGCAACAGGCCGGGGTGGTGATCCTCGGCCAGTAGCTGCGCGAGGCGTTCATCGATTTGCCGCTCCTGGTGGGCGAGGGCGCGATAGCTGGCCCACCAGGGAAGCAGGAGGCTCAGAAGGATTAAGATGGCGCCTGCCAAGAGCAGCACCTGGCCGAAGGGGCGAGTTTCCCGCATAACCATTATCCTTGTAAAAACGGGACAACAGAGTTAGTAACAGAGGGCATCATTAGGAACTGATGGACATCGGCTCATCATGGGCCAAGGGAGGGGAAATAACAAGGAAATTGGCTCCTCCTGCTGGACTCGAACCAGCGACATACGGATTAACAGTCCGCCGTTCTACCGACTGAACTAAGGAGGAACAAAAACTGGTTAAACTGGCTCCTCCTGCTGGACTCGAACCAGCGACATACGGATTAACAGTCCGCCGTTCTACCGACTGAACTAAGGAGGAACAAAACTGGTTAAACTGGCTCCTCCTGCTGGACTCGAACCAGCGACATACGGATTAACAGTCCGCCGTTCTACCGACTGAACTAAGGAGGAACAAAACTGGTGCAACTGGCTCCCCCTGCTGGACTCGAACCAGCGACATACGGATTAACAGTCCGCCGTTCTACCGACTGAACTAAGGGGGAAGTGCCTCTTTCAATGCGAGGCGCATGTTAATGTCTGCCCCCAAGGCTGTCAACACTCAAAGCCGCGTTACCAACGAAATCAGGCTGTTTGCTCTAAGAATGTGCAATGGCCGTCGATTTATGCGGCAACCCTGTGGCGGGGAAGGGGCCGCGCAGGCGCGAAGGCCTGCGAGCGAGGCCTATCCCGCCGCCAATGGCAGGCGATGGACGTAGCCGGGGCGTGGATGATTACCTTGCTGCCTTGTGGTGCTTCGATGCCCCGATATGGTGTAAAAGTAAATACCGGTTGAAGAATAATGCACCAGAACAAGACAGGCGCAGAGTAATAACACTAGCGGTGTAAAGTGTCTGTTTCATTTTACGGTTCTGGTTTTATTTGAAAATGCACACCCGGATGTCGTTGATGATATTTCAGATATGAACCTGGGAGCTTGCGAGCGGGCTGCGAATGCGACGAGAGGGTTTACATTGCTGGAGTAAAACGCCAGCGGTACGTTATTTTTGGTTTTTTAGATTGCAGTTTATGTCTTCCTTGGTTTTTTATTCTGATATTTATCTATTGAATAGTATTGGCTTTTAAGTGAGGCTGTTTAATGAAAAAAACGACTAAAGTTAATTTATTTGTCATAAAAATAGGCTTATAGTGGTTTGGTCAAGACGCTCAAGCTTAAATAAAAAAGTTAAAGAGAGTACGAGGATTTTGGTATTGCTTCTGGCTTGAACAAGAGGAGCCTTACCTGTGATATCGGTGTATCGCCGAATTTGATATGGCTGTAAACAAAGGAATGGATTTGATGACTGATAAAAAAGTTGCGCTGGTGACCGGAGCCGCCGGTGGAATAGGAACAGAAGTGTGCCGTTTGTTTTTGGAAAATGGATACAAGGTTGTGGCGACACACCGTCCAGGAAAAGAACAACAGGCCACCAACTGGTTGCAGGAAGAAAACCTGGCCGACAAGGACATCCAGTTGCTGGCACTGGATGTGAGCGATCACAACGGGGTCAGCGAAGTACTGGCCGAAACCCTGCGTAAGCTGGGACATATCGATGTCCTGGTCAACAACGCCGGCATCACCCGCGATGCCACCTTCAAGAAAATGACCTTCCAGCAGTGGCAGGAAGTGATGGACACCAACCTCAACAGCCTGTTCAGCGTTACCCAACCCATATTCAATCAAATGTGTGAGCAGGGCAGCGGTCGCATCATCAATATCTCTTCCGTCAATGGCCTCAAGGGGCAATACGGTCAGGTGAACTATTCCGCCGCCAAGGCGGGCATGATCGGTTTTACCAAGGCCCTGGCCGCGGAAGGTGCGCGCTTTGGTGTCTGCGTCAATGCCGTGGCGCCCGGTTATACCGCGACCCCCATGGTGACCGCCATTCGTGAAGACGTGCTGGATTCCATCAAGGCCACCATTCCCCTCAAGCGGTTGGCTACCACCGAAGAAGTGGCCGGAGCGGTATTGTACCTGGCCGGTGAATACGGCGGTTACATTACCGGTGAAACCCTGTCGGTCAACGGCGGTCTCTATATGAAGTAAGGCCCGCTGGCCTGTTATCAACGGAGTGAGCATTATTTATGTCTGAATCTGTATATATTGTTGCGGCCAAACGCACCCCCATCGGCAGTTTCTGCGGTGCCCTGAAAACCGTTCCTGCCGCAGAGCTGGCCGGCATTGCCATCAAAGGCGCACTGGCGCAGGCCGGCCTGTCGCCGGACAAGGTCAACGAAGTGATCGTCGGCAACGTGGTGAGTGCCGGCCAGGGCATGGGCGTGGGTCGCCAGGCGGCACTGGCCGCGGGCATTCCGGCCGGAGTGCCGGCTTACACCCTGAACATGGTGTGTGGCAGCGGCATGAAGACCCTGATGGACGCCTGTGCCCATATCAAGGCGGGCGATGCCGAAGTGGTGGTGGCCGCCGGCTGTGAAAACATGTCCCAGATCCCCTTCGTGGTGAAAGGCGATCTGCGGGGCGGCAACAAGATGGGCGACATGGCCCTGTCCGACCTGCTGATCAGCGACGGCCTGACCGATGTGTTCAACAAGTACCACATGGGCGTGACCGCCGAAAACGTGGTGGCCCAGGAAAAGATCAGCCGCGACGAGCAGGATGCCCTGGCCGTGGCCAGCCAGGCCAAGGCGGTGGCGGCGATTGAAGCCGGTCACTTCAAGGCCGAGATAGTGCCGGTGGAAGTGAAAAGCCGCAAGGAAACCCTCACCGTCGACACCGACGAGTATCCCAAGGCCGGCACCACCCTCGAGACCCTGGCCAAGCTGCGCCCGGCTTTCAAGCCTGATGGCTCGGTCACGGCGGGCAACGCCTCCGGCATCAACGACGGCGGCAGCGCCATTATCGTGGCCAGCAAGTCGGCCGTGGAGAAATACGGCCTGACTCCCTTGGCGGAAGTGGTCAGCTATGGCCAGGGCGGTATCGACCCCGAGATCATGGGGCTGGGCCCGGTGCCGGCTATCGACCAGGCGCTGTCCCGCGGCGGCCTCAAGCTCGAGCAGATGGAGCGCCTGGAGCTCAACGAAGCCTTCGCCGGCCAGGCGCTGGGCGTGGTCAGACAGCTTTCCGGCAAATACGACATCGCCGAGCAGGCGCTGCTGGAGAAGACCAACATGAACGGCGGCGCCATCGCCCTGGGTCATCCGCTGGGTGCTTCGGGCAACCGCATCCTGGTTACCCTGCTGTATGAGCTGCAGCGCAGCGGTTCCACCCTGGGGCTGGCGTCCCTGTGCGTGGGCGGTGGCATGGGCACCGCAGTAGTACTGAAACGGGTCTGAGGCAAGACGCCGCCCGAATAACAACGATTTACTTTCCCTTTAAGGAACTGGTTATGTACACCGATATTTTCAAAAGCTTTAACGATCAAACCGAAAAGGCCTTCGGCCCCCTGATGAAATACAACCAGCTGGTGGCCAAGAACTTCACCGATCTGACCAACCTCCAGCTTGAAGCCGCCCGCCAGTATGCCGATATCGGCCTGGCCCAGCTGCAGGCCAACAGCCAGGTCAAGGACGTGCAGAGCCTGGTCAGCTGTGGCGCCAAGCAACTGGAAACCATGACCCGCATCAGCCAGCAGATGATCGAAGACGGCAAGAAGCTGGCCGACCTGGCCCAGGAGTTCAAGGCCGGCCTCGATGCCCTGGCCGCAGACGCCCAGAAAAAATAACCGTCTGGGATGGCCTAGCCCGTCGGGGATATAGATACAGCCAGGGAAGGGGCTCTCAGGGCTCCTTCCCGTTGTCGTTGCCGTATTTCCCTGCTCTTGCGGGCGCTATCTCAATCAGGGAGGGACAATGCAGCAAGATATGTATAACGGTACCGATCCCATACGTCAGTTCTTTCAGTGGAATGAGACCATGTGGTCGGACATGCAACGTGCCAGCCTGGGAGACAACCCGGTGACCCAGGCGTTATCGGAAGTCAATGCCCAGGATCTGAAGACCTTTTATGACGCGGTCTCGACCAACCCGATGCGGCTGCTCGACCTGCAGATGCAGTGGTGGCAGGGCCAGCTGGCCATCTGCCAGAACAGCATGGTCAAGACGCTGGACAAGGATGCCGTCAGCCTGATCCAGGATCCGCCCGGCGAGCGGCGCTTTCAGCATAAATCCTGGCGGGAGGATCCCCACTTCGACTTTATGCGCCAGTCCTACCTGCATTTCGCCAAGTCCTTGGCCAATATGCTGGACGTGGTGGAAGGTCTGCCCGAGCCGGTGCGCCAGCGGCTGCACTTTTTCTTTCGCCAGACCATCAACGCCCTGTCGCCCACCAACTTTATCTGGAGCAACCCCGAACTGTTGCACCGGACCCTGGAGGAAAAGGGAGCCAACCTGGTCAAGGGCATCGAGTTGTTCCAGGAAGACCTGGCCGCCAGCGCCAACCTGCTCAAGATCCGCATGACCCGGCAGTCCGCCTTTACCCTGGGCCAGGATCTGGCCACCACCCCCGGCGAGGTGGTGTTCAGGAACGACATCTTCGAGCTGATCCAGTACCAGGCCAGCACCGAGACGGTGCACCAGACTCCGTTGCTGGTGGTGCCGCCCTTTATCAACAAGTTCTACATCCTGGAT
The DNA here is from genome assembly GCF_002237365.1 of Zobellella denitrificans. GTDB lineage: Bacteria > Pseudomonadota > Gammaproteobacteria > Enterobacterales > Aeromonadaceae > Oceanimonas > Oceanimonas denitrificans. The sequence continues at coordinate 40,883 of NZ_NMUO01000011.1, read as the reverse complement.
CTCAAGGAGCAGAACTCCCTGGTGCGCTGGCTCAGGGATCAGGGCCATACGGTCTTTATCATGTCCTGGCGCAATCCGGGCAAGGAGCAGGCCAGCATCGGCTTCCAGGATCTGATCCACTCCGGCACCATGGAAGCGATCCGGGTGATCGAGCAGATCACCGGCGAGAAGGAAGTGAACGCCATCGGCTACTGCATCGGTGGTACCCTGCTGGCTTCCACCATGGCCCTGTACGCGGCCCGGCGGATGAAGCCCAGGGTCAAGAGCGCGACCTTCCTGACCACCCTGCTGGACTTCACCCAGCCGGGAGAGGTGGGGGTCTTCATCAACGAGCCCGTGGTCGGCGCCATGGAGCAGATGAACGATGCCCAGGGTTTCTTCGATGGCCGGCAGATGGCGGTGACCTTCAGCCTGCTGCGGGAAAACAGCCTGTACTGGAACTATTACATCGACAACTACCTGAAAGGCGAAGAGCCGGCGGATTTCGATATCCTGTACTGGAACAGCGACAGCACCAACCTGAGCGCCACCTGCGCCAGTTTCCTGCTGCGGGAGCTGTACCTGAACAACCGGCTGAGCCGGGCCGGCGAGGTGAAGGTGGGCAACTTCGGCATCGACCTGTCCAAGGTGAAGACGCCCAGCTATTTCCTCTCCACCAAGGAAGATCATATCGCCCTGTGGGATGCGACTTTCATGGGGTCCAGACTGCTCGGCAGTGAGACCACCCTGGTGCTTGGCGAGTCAGGGCATGTGGCCGGTGTGGTCAACCCGCCGAACAAGAACAAGTACGGCTACTGGCTGAGCGATGCCCCTTTCAAGAGTGCAGAGCAATGGCTGGCGTCCGCCAGGCGGGAAGGCGGCTCCTGGTGGCCGCACTGGCAGCAGTGGGTGACGCCCTACCTGGGTGAGCAGCCGGTGCCGGCGCGGGCGGTGGGCAGTGCCGAGTGCCCGGGCCTGATGCCGGCGCCGGGCCGCTATGTGCAGCAGGCGCTGCCGATAGAAGACTGAGCCTCTCAAGCCGCCTGCGGGCGGCTTTATTGATGGTAAAGCCGGTTATTCCGGCTCTGCCTATTGAGCCCCGGGCGGAGATCATGGATCATGAGCGTTTGATTATGCTATCCCCACACTCGAGGTGCATGAATGAGTCAGGCGGACCATCGTCCCAGCAATTTTATTCGCCAAATCATCGATGAAGATTTGGCCAGCGGCAAACATCAGTCGGTACAGACCCGTTTCCCGCCAGAGCCGAATGGCTATTTGCACATCGGCCATGCCAAGTCCATTTGTCTCAACTTCGGGATCGCCCAGGACTACCAGGGACAGTGCAACCTGCGTTTCGACGACACCAACCCGGAGAAGGAAAGCGTCGAATACGTCGAGTCCATCAAGCGCGATGTGCACTGGCTCGGCTTCGAATGGAGTGGCGATGTCCGTTATTCCTCCGACTATTTCGACCGGCTGCACGGCTACGCGGTGGAGCTTATCGAGAAGGGCCTGGCCTATGTGGACGAGCTGGCGCCGGAGCAGATCCGCGAATACCGTGGCACCCTGACCACGCCGGGACGCAACAGTCCTTACCGGGACAGGCCGGTGGACGAAAACCTGGCCCTGTTCGCCCGCATGCGCAACGGCGAGTTCAAGGAAGGTGAAGCCTGCCTGCGCGCCAAGATAGACATGGCCTCGCCTTTTATGGTGATGCGCGATCCCGTCTTGTACCGGGTACGCTTTGCCCACCATCACCAGACCGGGGACAAGTGGTGCATCTATCCCATGTACGACTTTACCCATTGCATCTCCGATGCCATCGAAGGCATCACCCATTCCCTCTGTACCCTGGAGTTCCAGGACAACCGCCGCCTGTACGACTGGGTGCTCGACAACATCAGCATCGACTGCCATCCGCGCCAGTACGAGTTTTCCCGGCTCAACCTGGAATACACCGTGATGTCCAAGCGCAAGCTGAACCAGCTGGTGACCGACGGTCACGTGGAAGGCTGGGATGATCCGCGCATGCCCACCATCTCCGGTCTGCGCCGCCGCGGTTATACCCCGGCCTCCATCCGTGAATTCTGCCAGCGCATCGGTGTGACCAAACAGGACAACACCGTCGAGATGAGCATGCTGGAAGCCTGCATCCGCGACGATCTCAACGAGAACGCGCCGCGGGCCATGGCGGTGCTGCGTCCGCTACGGCTGGTGATCGAAAACCTGGCCGAGGATCACCTGGAAACCCTGAGTGCGCCCAATCACCCGAACAAGCCCGAGATGGGCAACCGGGAGCTGCCCTTCACCCGCGAGCTGTACATCGACGAGGCGGATTTCCGGGAGGAGGCCAACAAGAAGTACAAGCGGCTGGTGCTGGGCAAGGAAGTGCGACTGCGCAACGCCTATGTGATCAAGGCCGAGCGGGTGGAGAAGGATGCCGATGGCCGCATCACCACCCTCTACTGCAGCTACGACCCCGATACCCTGGGCAAGGATCCGGCCGATGGCCGCAAGGTCAAGGGCGTGATCCACTGGGTCTCCGCCAGTCATGGCGTACCCGCCGAGGTGCGGATCTACGATCGGCTGTTCAGCGTGCCCAACCCGGGGGCGGCGGAGTCCTTCGAGCAGGCGCTGAACCCGCGTTCCCTGCTGGTGCTGAAGGACGCCGTGGTGGAACCCTCCCTGACCCGTGCGGAGCCGGAAAAGGCGTTCCAGTTCGAGCGGGAAGGCTACTTCTGCCGGGACAACAAGGCCGAGGGGTTGGTGTTCAACCTGACCGTCGCCCTGCGTGATTCCTGGGGCAAGGAAGAGGGTTGAGCCCGCAGGGGCCGTCACCGGCGGCCCCTTGTCATCCAATAAAAAGCCGCGACCCGGTCGCGGCTTTTTGGTGTCTGGCGGACGACCAGTGGGGCGTCAGTCGTCGTTGTGGTTGCACTGCTCGTTGGTGCAATGGCCGTATAAGTACAGGCTGTGGTTGGTGAGCTTGATATTGTACTGGCTGGCGATGTCGCGCTGGCGCTGCTCGATGATCTCGTCGTGGAACTCGATGACCTTGCCACAGTCCAGGCATACCAGATGGTCATGGTGCTCCTGGGTAGCCAGCTCGAACACCGACTTGCCGCCCTCGAAATGATGACGGGTAACGATACCGGCATCGTCGAATTGGTTCAGAACCCGGTAGACGGTCGCCAGGCCGATTTCTTCCCCTTGGTCGATCAGCAGCTTATACAGATCTTCCGCACTGACATGCTGGGTTTCCGGTTGTTGCAGCAGCTCGAGTATCTTCACTCGCGGTAGCGTCACCTTGAGCCCTGCTTTTTTCAGTGCTTGATTGTTGTCAGCCATAAAAATAAAGGTTCGCATTTCGTTTGGGTATTGCTTTTATTGTGCTTCTTCCCGCCCCTGATGGCAACCTCAATCTGGCCTGCGGGCGAATGGCCAGGATCCCGGCGAGAGGGCTGACAAGGATGATGCGTCTTTGTTAGTATCGGCTTCAATGTTAACTGGTCTGATGAGTTTATGAGGCTGATATTTTCTCGCCCCTGGCTATTGCGCCGCCTGTTGAACGGCTGGCCCCCCTTCTGGGGGGCGGGGATCCGCATCGAGCGGCTCAGCTCCGACTACAGCTACTGCCGGGTGGGGCTGGTGCTGCGCTGGTGGAACAAAAACGCCAACCGTACCCAGTATGGGGGTAGCCTGTTCTCGATGACGGATCCGGTCTATGCCATGATGCTGATGGCGGTGCTGGGGCAGGACTACCATGTATGGGACAGGGCGGCCAAGATCACTTTCCTCAAACCGGGTCGGGGGCGGGTCTACGCCGATGTCCATCTGAGTCGCGAACGAGTGGACGAGATCCTTCGTGCCACCGAGCAGGGTGAAAAATACTTCCCCCATTTCCGGATCAATATCCTGGACGAACGGGGAGAACTCATCGCCGAGGTGGAGCGGACCCTCTATGTGCGCAAAAAACGAGCAAACAAACGTTAAATCATGACGTTAAGCAAAAATTCCTAATGTCATGGTCTATAAAATAATTTGCGATAAGCAGGGAACTTCGTCCATACTTATGGCGCCTAATGTGGTCTTTTTGACTCCCAAAAAAAACAAGGAGCAGGTAATGCGTAATAAAATGATGTTAGTAGGTGGTGTTGTTAGTGCTCTGTTGCTGGCTGGCTGTAGCTCTACTACCGCTCTGGAAAGCAAGCTGGATAGCCTGGCCCAGGACGTACAGGCCGTACAACAAGGCCAGCAAATGAACTCTGCCAAGATCGACCGTCTGGCCGCCGACGTTGCCGAAGCTCGCGCTTCTGCCGACCGCGCCAACTCTCGTCTGGATCAGATGGGCCGTTACACCAAGTAACATTGGTTGCACGGAAAAAAGCCTGGCCACTGGTCAGGCTTTTTTGTTTCTGGCGCCGGGCCTGCCGAGCCGGAAGATTGGCCTGACCATTTACCCGCTTTTCTCAGGTTGAAGGATGAGGCGCCTCCCGCAGCCGCCAGGCAACACACTGCCGGCGGTGTTAGTCGCATTACCCATAGCTGTTTCCGCGATATCGGTGCGGCGGAGCCCTCAGGAATGGGTTCACGGTGTGTCTGCGTGCGGGACACGGTTGATGTAGCTCTATTATGATCGGTTACTTAGGTGCCCTGGGGCTTTCCCCGGGCAATGCCTATCTCAGGGTGGACAGCCTGGATGTCATGGGTGGGGGCGGATCGAGTAGGGCTGAATGAACAAGGGTGCCAGCGGCACCCTTGTTTGTTGACTCAGTACTGTTGGCCCACCAGTTGTGGCACGCCCTGCTGGCGCTGGATCACTTCCTCGATCAGGCTGCGGTCCGCGCCCTGCTCCAGCAGCGGCATCAGGGCACTCAGGTCCAGCGGACGGTTGTCGGCCAGCCCTTCGGGGGTCAGCGGTTCGTGGGCTTCGACAAAGGTCTGGCCGTACTGATCGGTACTGACCTTGAGCGCCTGGTTCACGACCTGTACCCGGGTGCCGTTGCCCACCTGGGCGAACAGCCATTCCACGTGCTCGGGGTACATGCGGATGCAGCCGGCGCTGGAGCGCAGGCCCACGTCCAGGGGATCGTTGGTGCCGTGGATCAGGTATTCGCCGCTGCCGTAGGCCAGGCGCATGGCGTAGTCACCCAGGGGGTTGTCCGGCCCCGGCGGCACCACCGCCGGCAGGGAGATGCCCTTGGCGGCGTATTCCCGGCGGGTGTTGGCGGTGGGCGTCCAGGTCGGATTCTTGCGCATCTCGGAGATGCGGGTGATCATCTCCGGGGTGGCCCGGCCGACCCGGCCGATACCGATGGGAAACACATAGACTTCGTTGCCCTGCTCCGGGTAGTAGTAAAGCCGCAGTTCCGCCAGGTTGATGACGATGCCCTGGGTTTCGGCCCTGGGCAGCAGCAACTGGTGCGGGATGATGACCCGCTGGCCCGGCTGCAGCAGCAGCAGATCCTGATCCGGGTTGGCCGCCATCATCAGGATGGGACTGACGCCGTAGTAACGGGCCAGGGCCGCCAGGTTGTCACCCTCCTGGGCGGTGTGGATCAGTATCTGGCCCACCGGCTGCCCCTTGTCTTCCGGCAGGGGGAGGGGATTGATGTTGGCCTGGGCCAGCGCCGCCGGCAGCAGCAGGACCAACAGTAAGGATCTTAACATTTTCATGCTCTGTTTCTCTTGTCTCGATTCTGGTTCGGGTTGTTCGGCGTTATCGTCAGGCATACAAAAAAGGGACGCGCGGTCCGCATCCCTAAATTAGACCCGAACAATAAGCTTAAGATTCCAGCTCTTTCAGGCACATCTCTTCATAGATCTGCTTGCACCAGGCCTTGACCCTGTCCTGGGTCAGCTCGGGTTGCCGGTCTTCGTCTATCCCCAGGCCGATAAAGTGGCCGTCGTCCACCAGGGCGCGGGATGCCTCGAAGTCGTAGCCCTCGGTCGGCCAGTGACCGATGATGATGGCGCCCTTGGGCTCGATGATATCACGCAGGGTACCCATGGCGTCGAGAAAGTACTCGGCGTAGTCTTCCTGATCACCGCAGCCGAAAATGGCCACCAGCTTGTCGTTGAAGTCGATGTGCTCCAGCTCCGGGAAGAAGTCGTCCCAGTCGGCCTGGGATTCGCCGTAGTACCAGGTGGGAATGCCGAGGATCAGCAGGTCGAAGCCGGCGATGTCCTCCTTGGTGCTCTTGGCGATATCGTGCACCTCGATCAGATGCTTGCCCAGCTCTTTCTGGATCATCTTGGCCACGGCTTCGGTATTGCCGGTGTCACTTCCAAAAAACAGACCTACGCTTGCCATAATAATGCTGTACCTTAGAAAATGTGATTGTCAGGCCGCCCGGCCTAATCGAAATCCTGTTGCTCCAGCTGTTGCAACAGTAACGCCTGAATCAGTTCTGCCCGGCTGAGCTGGCGCTCGGCGGCAAGCAGGTTCAATTTGCTCAACAAGGCCTGATCCACCTTCAGCTCGATGCGCCTGAGGCCGCGTTCGCGATCCCGCCTGAGCTGATTGCGCTTGTTGAGCTTGAGCTGGGCTTGCCGGGGCAGGGGATTGGTCTTCGGCCTGCCGGGCCGACGCTCGTCGGCAAACAAGTCCAGCGTGGTTCTGTCCGCATCTTGCTTGGCCATGGGTTAACCGAGACCGCCTCCTTCCCAGGCGACTTCGATGATCCCCTTGGCGACAAAGCCGGCACAGCCCAGAAACAATACCAGCCACACGATGAAGCGGCCAAACCTGGGCACCTTGCCCCGCTTGAGCACATCCTGGATAGCCAGCCCGATCAGCAGGAAAATGGCCACGAAAAACAGCTTGAGACCCAGGCTTTCCAGCAGCTCGATTTGCTCCAATGACATCATGTTGCCCGACCGTTGAAATTGAGCGCAACTATACCATAAAGGATTTGAGCCTGTTAACCGGCCTCGGTCAGGAAATCCAGGACTAAGCGGTTGAAGGCCTGGGGTTTCTCCGCGTGCAGCCAGTGCCCCGCGCCCTGGATGACGCGGGCACGGGCCTGCGGAAACTGTTGCAGCACCCGGGGCTGGTGTTCGGGCAGCAGGTAGTCGGACTCGGCTCCCTTGATAAACAGGGTGGGGCCCTGGTAGGGCAGGGGCAGGCCGGGCCAGCCCATGATGGCCTGGTAATGGGCGAACAGCACCGGCACGTTGAACCGCCAGGGTTGCTCGCCCTCGGGCACGAAGGATTTCAGCAGAAACTGGCGCACCCCGGCCGACTCGACGTAACGGCCGAGCACCTCGTCCGCCTCCTTTCTGCTCCGGCAACCGGCCTCGGTCACCGCCAGCAGCCCCCGGAACACGGCGTCGTGGCGGGCCTGGTGGTAGGCGACGGGGGCGATGTCGGCCACCGCCAGGGAGCGGATCCGTTCGGGGGCCAGGCCGGCGGTCATCATGGCGATCTTGCCGCCCATGGAATGCCCCACCAGGGCCGGTCGCTCCAGCTCGAGCCGGTCGGCCAGGGCCAGGATGTCGCCGGCCATCTCTTCATAATCCATCCGCTCGCTGCGGGGGGAGAGCCCATGGTTGCGGACATCGACGGCGATGATCTCGAAGTGTTCGCTCAAGGAGCGGCTGAGGCCATTGAGGTTATCCAGGTTGCCGAACAGGCCATGGATCAGCACGACCGGGCGGCCCTGCCCCTGGCGGCGAAAATTGAGTTGCATGCGAGTTTCCCGAACTGGACCAAGGGCGTTATTGTTGCCTGCGGCGGCCAGCGGCGCAACCCGCTTGGGCCTGGTGTCGCCTCCATGTATAATCGGGCTCCTCATTGGGAGTGGACATGCCAGAAAAGATGATGAAAACCATAGAGGTAGATGAAGACCTTTACCGTTATATCGCCAGCAACACCCGCCATATCGGCGAGAGCGCCTCGGACATACTGCGCCGGCTGCTGAAGCTTGAGCCGGCCGCCGTGGCGGCGCCGGTGGCGGCATCGAGCCCCGCGCCGGGCCAGGGCATCGCCCAGATGCTGGGCAGCAACCAACTGGCGGCGGAAGAGTCGGCCATCGATCGTTTTATGCGCATACTGTCGGTGCTCTACCGGGAAAATCCCGCCTCTTTCGCCCTGGCGACCGACATCAAGGGCCGCAAGCGCATCTACTTCGCCGACTCCGAGGCGGCCCTGCTGGCCGCCGGCAACACCACCAAGCCCAAGGCCATCGAAGGCAGCCCCTACTGGGTGATCACCAATACCAATACCGGCCGCAAGCGCAATATAGTGGCGCAACTGATGGCGGCCATGGGCTATCCCCATGGGCTTATCGAGCGGGTGTGCCAAAGCATTTAACTGACTTGGAAGGATTGAACCCATGACCATGCACCCCAGGGCCGGTACCCCGGCCGACGCCGCCGATCTCGTCAATATTCCGCGGCTGATGAGTGCCTATTTCCAACTGCGGCCGGATCCGGCCCGGACGGAGCAGCAGGTGGTCTTCGGCACCTCCGGGCACCGGGGCTGCGCCCTGGACGGCAGTTTCAACGAACTGCACATCAGGGCCATCTGCCAGGCGGTGGCGGAGTACCGGACCGGCCGGGGGCTGGACGGCCCGCTGTTCCTGGCCATGGATACCCACGCCCTGTCGGAAGCGGCCTGGGGCACGGCCCTGGAAGTGCTGGTGGCCAACGGGCTGGAGGTGAGGGTGCAGCAGGGGCGGGGCTATACGCCGACGCCCGTGGTGTCCCATGCCATTCTCAACCATAACCGCGGGCGGACGCAGGCCCTGGCGGACGGCATCGTCATCACTCCTTCCCACAATCCGCCCCGGGACGGCGGCATCAAGTACAACGGGCCGGACGGTGGCCCGGCCGCGGCCGACGCCACCCGCTGGATCCAGGACAGGGCCAACGCGCTGATCGCCGCCGGCGGTGCCGGTATCACCTCGGTGCCCTTTGCCGAGGCGCTCGGACGCGCCGTGCAGCTCGACTATGTCGAGGCCTATGTGGCGGAGCTGGGCGAGGTGGTCGACATGGCCGCCATCCGCGAGGCCGGCATCCGCATCGGCATCGATCCCCTGGGGGGAGCCGGCCTGGCCTACTGGCCGCGCATCGCCGAGCGCTACGGTCTGGATATTACCGTGGTCAACCCGCGCCAGGATCCGACCTTCTCCTTTATGACCCTGGACCACGACGGCCAGATCCGCATGGACTGCTCCAGCCCCTACTGCATGGCCAACCTGCTGGCGCTGAAGGAGGAGTTCGACATCGCCTGTGGCAACGATCCCGACTACGATCGCCACGGCATCGTGGACCGGGACGGGCTGATGGATCCCAACCACTACCTGGCGGTGTGCATCCATTATCTCTTTACCCACAGGCCCCGCTGGCCGGCCACCCTGGCGGTGGGCAAGACCCTGGTGTCCTCGTCGCTCATCGATCGGGTGGCGACCCACCTGGGACGGTCGCTGATGGAAGTGCCGGTCGGCTTCAAGTGGTACGTGCAGAGCCTGGTCGATGGCCGGCTTGGCTTTGTCGGGGAGGAAAGCGCCGGCGCTTCCTTCCTGCGCCTGGACGGCGAGGTCTGGAGCACCGACAAGGACGGCTTCATTCCCTCCCTGCTGGCGGCGGAAATCCTGGCGGTGACCGGCCAGACGCCGCATCAATATTACGAACGGCTGGTGGCCGAGCTGGGGCGTCCCGTCTACCGTCGGCTGGATGCACCCGCCAGCCTGGCCCAGAAGCAGGTGCTGGCCGGGCTCAAGCGGGACGACGTCGAGGCCGAGACCCTGGCGGGGGATCCCATCGTCGCCATCCTGACCCGGGCGCCGGGCAACGGCGCCGAGATCGGCGGCCTCAAGGTGGTCACCGAACAGGGCTGGTTTGCCGCCCGTCCCAGCGGCACCGAGCAGGTATACAAGATCTACGCCGAAAGCTTCAGGGATCAGGCCCACCTCGAGCGGCTGATCGCCGAAGCCCGGCAGCTGGTGAGTGACACCTTCGCCAGGGCCGGGGTGTAACGGGGCGAGTCTCGTCCGCGGCGTGGTGCCGGGGGGCGCGCTCTTGCCGGCGCCCCTGCCGACATTTTTCGCCGGTTTTTCGCAGGGGCAGGAATGCATAACAAAGCGCCCCTGCCCGCCATCCCCGCATAACCGTTCAGGCCGGCCGCCTGGATCCTCATCCTGGCCCTGTTCGGTGCGCCGGGGACTATTTCCCATCGCTAGACTTTACTGCTGAAATCATGTTTTATCGCCATGTGATATTTTGTTTTTAATGATGTTACTGGAGGTAAATGTGAACGGAAGCCGTCTCGGTGATTTTTTGAGCCTCAGCAGGGAGCATCCCTGGGAGCTTGCCCCCTTCAGCGAAACCTTGCCCGATGGCGGCGAAATCCAGGTGTGGGACACCGGCGTCCTCTGTATCGAGCCGGCCTCGCCAGCGGACAAGGACATAGTGCTTTCCTGCGGCATCCACGGCAATGAAACCGCCCCCATCGAGCTGTGCGAACGGCTGTTGCGGGCGATAGTGGCCGGCCGCTTGCCCTGCCGCCAGCGGCTGCTGCTGATCTTCGGCAATCCGGCGGCGATGAACCTGGGGGTGCGGGAGCTGGAAGAAAACCTCAACCGGCTGTTTTCCGGGGCCCATGCCCGGGGCGGCCGGCACAGCCGGGAGCGGGAGCGGGCGGCCAGGCTGGAAGGCCATGTGGCGCGCTTCTTCGAGGCGCACCAGGGCGTAGAGCGGCTGCACTACGATCTGCACACGGCCATCCGCCCTTCCGCCTTTGAGAAATTCGCCATCTATCCCTTTCCCCACGGCGCGCCCTACAGCCGCCAGCAGCTGTCCTTCCTGGCGGGGGCTGGCGTCGACACCATACTGCTGGCCCATGGCCCGACCACCACCTTCAGCTATTTCAGCGCCCACCGTTTCGGGGCCCATGCCTTCACTGTCGAGCTGGGCAAGGTGATGCCCTTCGGCCAGAACGACGCCCGCCGTTTCACCGCCATGGAGCGTAGCCTGGAAACATTGATCAGCGAGCCTGGCTGGCAGGCCGCCGCGGTCGCGCTCGACCAGATCCGGGTATTCCGGGTATGCCAGGAAATAATCAAGCAGAGCGACGACTTCCGTTTCCACTTCGCCGACGAGGTGGCCAATTTTACCGCCTTTCCCGCCGGTACCCTGCTGGCGGAAGACGGCGAGCAACGCTGGTTTGTGCAGGAGCCGGAAGAGGCGGTGATCTTTCCCAACGTCAGGGTCGCGAACGGGCACCGGGCGGCCCTGATGGTGGTGGCCACGGAACTGCCCCCCGCACAGTTGTCCTGAATATCAGAGTGCCCGCCTCACGGGGACCACGGTGGCAATACCATCGTGGTCTTTTTTGTTTTAATTTTTGTGAGCAAAATGTAGATCTTTGGTGTGGGTTTATGTAATCATTTTTGTGCTTTAACAATAAGCAATAAAGGCACATTAACTAACGTTTTTGTATTCATAAAAATCAGGAAGTCACACTTCAAGAATGTGAGGGAATCACGGATATGAAACGCATCGGCAAGCGTATTTTTACCCTTTCGGCATTGGCCCTGGCGGTATCCGCCGCCCCCCAGCTCAGCGCCGCCACTTGGTCCGACACCTATATCGGATACAGATACGGCACCCAGTTCCAGGAGCCCAGCAACCCCGACAAGGTCAAGAAGCATGTGCTGCAGCTGACCCACGCCAGCGGCTACGCCTACGGCCAGAACTTCTTTAACCTGGATCTGCTGCAGTCCAACAACATGGATCCGGCCAGCGGTGATGCCAAGGGCGAGGGCAAAGGATCGACCGAAGCCTACCTGACCTATCGTCACCAGTTGCACCTGGGCAAGGTGTTCGACACCGATCTGGGCTTCGGCCCGGTCAAGGAAGTGGCGTTGACCGCCGGTTTCGATCTGAACACCAAAAATACCGCCTTCGCCCCGCGCAAGCGCATGCTGGTGGCGGGACCCACCCTGAAGTTCGACGTGCCCAAGGGCTTTGTGGATCTGAGCCTGCTCTATGCCTATGAGCAGAACCATTGCGGCCTGTCCGGTTGTGGTGCCCCCGGCAACCACAACGACATCAGCTTCGATCCCTACTATGTGGTCAGCCTGGCCTGGGGTCTGCCGTTCCAGGCCGGTCCGGTGCCGATGAAGTTCCAGGGCTTTGCCAACTACAACACCGAGAAGGGGGAAGACTATTTCAACAACGGCACCAAGCCGGAAATACTGTCGCGCACCTCGTTGATGGTGGATGTGGGGCAACTGGCCTTCAACAAGAGCAACACCCTCTGGGCCGGTGTCGGTTATGAATACTGGCGCAACAAGTTCGGCAACCACGGCAAGGATGGGGTGAACACCACGGCGCCGACCTTCCAGCTGGAATGGCACTTCTAAGCCGCCTGTCTACTGTCACTCCTGTGTATAAGCAGAAGAGCGCCGCGGCGCTCTTCTTTTTTATTTCAGAAGCGCCAGACCGCCAGTCCCTGCACTGCGCTTTCGCTGATATCGCTGCCGAACTTGTTGTGCCAGTACTGGTACTCTATGCCCACGAACAGCCGCTGGGGATCATTGAACAGGGTCTTGCCCAGATCGTAGCGCAGCTGGGGCTGGGCCAGGATATGGGCCTTGACCTTGTCGCCGAATTCATTGGTACGGCTGCCGATGTATTCGGCGTGGCCTTCCAGGCTGAAGTCGTGGTTGCCCAGGGCGAAGGGAAAGGCCCAGGCGGTGTCCAGCATCCAGCTGTCGCCTTCCTTGGGCGCCCCGCCGTTGGCGACCCCCAGGTTGTCGTCGATATAGGCGGTGATCAGGGTGTTGAAGAAGGCGGCGCCGGGCACGTCCAGGGCCAGCTGGATGCCGGGCAGGTATTTGCGGATCTTGCTGTCGCCGCCCGCGTTGACCCCCAGCACCAGGCCGACGTCCTTGATCGGGCCCAGGCTGAGGTCGGCTCCGCTTATCTTGCCGAGGCTGAAGTTGAAATAGGCTTCCCCGTACCAGTCCCGCTGCCGCTGGCCGTCGTCCCAGTCGGAGTAGTCGATAAAGAAGAAGTTGTCGCCGTATTTCCAGCCGCTGGCATGTTGCAGGGTATAGATATTGGTGGTCGACTTTTGCCCGGGATCGGACCCGAAAGGATTCTGCTTAAGGCTGCCCAACTGGTAGTGAAGCTCGGTCGTGCTCCAGTCGGCACCGAATGCGGGGGCGGCGGCCACGGCCACCAGCAGCGCTAAGGCGGTTTTTTTCATCATGACTCCCTGTCACATTTGTATCCACAATGTGGGCTGTATTGAGTTTAAAAACACGCCTGATTTGTACAAATCAGGCGGTGTGGCAATGTTACTCAAGTGTTGCCAGGGGAGTTGTGAGAGGCGTCACAATTCTTAATATATCTTTATATGGAGATTCTTTTTATGGAAGTTTCTTTCCGCCTGTTCCCTGCCCATGGGAGGCCGATGCGGCAGTGCCGGCGGAGGAAGGCGCCGCCGCCTTGGGGGCAAAGGGGTAGCGGCGGTGGGTAAAGGCCCGGTGATAGAGGCTGGCGAAGGCCACCATGAACAGGGTGCCGGCCAGGGTGGGCAGGATAAAGTCCATGGGGGGAAGGTGGGCACCGGAGAGATAGATCAGTATCGGATTGGCGCCGGCCGGCGGATGCAGGGTATCGGTCAGCACCATCAGGGTAATGCCGAGGCCGAAGCAGGTGGCCAGCCCCAGTATGGGATCCGGCAGCAGTTCGAGCCCGATCACCGCCAGGCTGGTGGTCAGCAGATGCCCGAGGATCACATGCCTGGGCCGGGACAGGGGAGCCGAAGGCAGCAATAACAGCAAGACCAGGGTAGCGCCCAGCGGTGCGCTCAGCACCATGAAGTGCGCCCAGCTTTTCAGGTAGCTCAGGCAGAGGACGGCGACGAAGGCGGCCAGGCCGGCCAGGGTGGCATCGCGCAGCCGGTGTTTAAAATGCATGGGGACCTCGGTGGCAATGGAGGAGAATGCTTGTTCACGGAACCAGGCAGAGCGTGAAATTGTATTTAAAATATATAAAAAATCAAAGGGCGGACTGTCGGCCTGGCCCTGATGACTGAAGTGATAGCCGGAGGTTGAGATGAGCGAACATGAATCCCTGCGCAAGGCACTGGCCTGGCTGTTGCAGCAACCGAAACTGGATCAGAGGGTGATTGCCGAGGCGAGCCGCCACTTCGATCTGTCGCCCCTGGATGAAGAATTTTTGAGCCAGTACTTTCTCGGTGGCGAGGAGAGGAGGGCATCCCTGTCAAAAAATGGCCGGAGTGGTGATTTAGGAAGCAATTGAATTTCCACCTATTTACAGCTCCGGTCGGCACACGTATGATGCGCGCTGTCCGGAGGGGTGGCAGAGTGGTTGAATGCACCGGTCTTGAAAACCGGCGTGGGTTAATAGCCCACCGTGGGTTCAAATCCCACCTCCTCCGCCAGATTGAAAACGCCGCTGAAGCATGGCTTCAGCGGCGTTTTTGCTTGTCGGGAGCTATCCTGCCAGACGTTCGCGGGCCTGCCGCCGGCGTTGCCGCCAGGCGACCAGGCCGGCCAGGGCCAGGGCGGGGAGGAACATCCACTCCTTGGAGGGCCGGTCCGCCGGGCGCTGCAGCGCCACGATTTCCAGATCGAAGTCCACCCCCAGCCGCTCGGCCTGGCTGCCGAAGTCCACCCGCTCGATGACGGCCTTGTCTCCCTCCACCCGCACCGCGCTGATACCGGTGCTGGCCAGCCGCTCCTCGGCGCCGCTGCGACTGGCATCGAAACGCAGCTTGACCACCTTGTTCACTTCCTCGCCGAACAGGTTGGTGCCGCCCAATTGGATAATGATGGACTCGGTAGGGCCCAGATCCGCCACCACCTGCCGCCACTCGGCGCCGTCGTATTCCGCCATGGGCGGATAGAGCCGGTCCCAGAAGAAACCGGGACGGAACAGGGTGAAGGCCACCAGCAGCAGCGCCAGGGTTTCCCACCAGCGGCTCCTGACCAGCCAGAAGCCCTGGGTGGCGGCGGCAAACAGCAGCATGGCGGCCAGCGCGCTCAGTATGGTCAGCAGCAGCCCCCACCAGCTGTCTATCCCCAACAGCAGCAACTGGGTATTGAAAATGAACATAAAGGGCAGTATGGCGGTGCGGATGTCGTAGGCGAAGCCCTGCAAGCCCGTCTTGATGGGATCCGACTTGGCGATGGCCGCGGCGGCGAAGGCGGCCAGGCCCACCGGCGGGGTGTCGTCTGCCAGAATGCCGAAGTAGAACACGAACAGGTGCACGGCAATCAGGGGCACGACAAGGCCGTGCTGGGCGCCCAGGTTGACGATGACCGGCGCCATCAGGGTGGACACCACTATGTAGTTGGCGGTGGTGGGCAGCCCCATGCCGAGCAGCAGGCTGATCACGGCTGTGAACAGCAGCATCAGCAGCAGGTTGCCGCCGGAGATAAACTCCACGAATTCGGTCATCACCAGGCCGATGCCGGTCAGGGTGACGGTACCGACGACGATGCCGGCGGCGGCGGTGGCCACGCCGATGCCGATCATGTTGCGCGCCCCGGTGACCATGCCCTGGAACAGATCGTCGAGCCCTTCCCGGCTCAGGGCGCCACAGGCGGCCTGATGGCGGAAAAACGCCTTGAGCGGCTTGTGGGTCACCACGATGAACATCATGAACAGGGTGGCCCAGAAGGCGGACAGCCCCGGCGAAAGCCGCTCCACCGTCAGGCACCACACCAGCACCACTATCGGCAGCAGGTAATAGATACCGGCCTGGAAGGTGGGACCCGGCTCGGGCATGTGAATGTCCGGATTGTTCGGATCGTCGATGGCCAGCTCCGGCAGCCGGGCGGCCAGCGCCACCAGGGCCACATAGGCGACCAGGGCGATGCCGCTCAGCACCCAGCTGGCGGTGGCGCCGAACAGGGTCTTGGTCCAGCCGATGCCGTAGTAGACGATGGCCGACAGCAGCATAAAGGCGATGACCACGGTAAAAAAGCCGGCCAGCCGTTGCAGGATCGTCGCCTTGCGCCGCTGTTGCAGCGGCTTCATACCGGCCTTGACCGCCTCCAGATGGACGATGTAGATGAGGGCGGCGTAGGAGATCAGCGCCGGCAGTATGGCGGCCTTGATCACCTCTATGTAGGAAATGCCCACGTATTCCACCATCAGGAAGGCGGCGGCCCCCATGATGGGCGGCGTGAGCTGGCCGTTGGTGGAGGCCGCCACCTCCACCGCGCCGGCCTTGCTGGCGGGAAAGCCGACCCGCTTCATCAGCGGAATGGTGAAGGTGCCGGTGGTGACCACGTTGGCGATGGAGGAGCCGGACACCAGGCCGGACAGGCCGGAGGACACCACCGCCGCCTTGGCGGGGCCGCCGCGCATGTGGCCGAGCAGGGAGAAGGCGACCTTGATGAAGTAGTTGCCGGCGCCGGCCCGTTCCAGCAGGGAGCCGAACAGCACGAACATGAACACGAAGGAGGTCGAGACCCCGAGCGCCACCCCGAATACCCCTTCCGTGGTCAGCCACTGGTGGGTGACGATGCGGTTGAGGCTGGCCCCCCGGTGGGCGATGACGTCCGGCATATGGGGGCCGGCGAAGGTATAGAACAGGAAGACTGCCGCCACCACCATCAGCGGCGGGCCCAGGGCCCGGCGGGTAGCCTCCAGCAGCAGCAGCATGCCGACGCAGCCGACCACCAGATCCTGGGTGGTGGGCAGTCCGGGGCGGGTGGACAGCTCCCGGTAGAACAGGAACAGGTAGGCGGCGGCAAAGGCGCCGGCCAGGGCCAGCAGCCAGTCCTGCACGGGAATGCGATCCCGCGGCGAGCGCTTGAGCGCCGGATAGGCGGTATAGGCCAGGAAGACGGCAAAGGCCAGGTGGATGGCCCGGGCTTCGGTGTCGTTGAGAATGGCGATGTTCAGCATAAAGGGCAGCGGCGACACGTACCACAGCTGGAACAGGGCCCAGGCGAAGGGGACCAGCAGCAGCACCCAGTGGCCGAACCCGGAAGGATGCCGGGCTCCGGTATCGGCGGCCAGCATGTCTTCGAGTTCTTGCCGGGTCTTATCTTGAGGTTGGGACATCAACGGCTCCTCCGATAGCCGCCAGACGGCCCCGGGCGGCAAAAGGGCGGCCCGGCTGGTGGCCGCCCCTGGGGCATCATGGCGTAACGGCAGGGCGGGGGCCCTGCCAGTTAGTTGAGCAGGGGGCTGTTACTCCACCAGGCCCGCTTCCTTGAAGTACTTGCGAGCACCATCGTGCAGGGGGGCGGTCAGGCCGTCCTTCACCATCTGCTCCTTCTGCAGGTTGGCAAAGGCCGGGTGCAGCCGCACGAACTGATCGAAGTTTTCGAACACCGCCTTGGTCAGCTCGTAGATGACGTTTTCCGGCACCTTGGCGCTGGTCACCAGGTTGGCGCCCACCCCGAAGGTCTGCACGTCCTCGTCGGCGCCGGCGTACTCGCCGCCGGGAATGGTGATGTAGCGGTAGTAGGCGTTATCGGCCACCAGCTTGTCGACCACCTCGCCGGTTACGCTGACCAGGTTGGCTTCGCAGGCGGTGGTGGCTTCCTTGATGGAACCGTTGGGGTGGCCCACCACGAACACGAAGGCGTCGATGCGGTTGTCGCACAGGGCCTGACCGTGCTCGGCCGGGCGCAGCTCGGACACCAGGCTGAAGTCGCCGTGGCTCCAGCCATAGGCCTTGAGCAGGATCTCCATGGTGTCGCGCTGGCCGGAGCCGGGGTTGCCGATATTCACTCGCTTGCCCTTGAGATCTTCAAAGGTTTTGATGTTGGCATCCTTGCGCGCCACTATGGTCAGGGCCTCGCCATGCAGGGCGAAGACGGCGCGCAGGTCGTCGAACTTGCCCTGATCGGCGAAGGGCGCCTCGCCGTGGTAGGCCTGATACTCCAGATCGGACTGGGCGATGCCCACTTCCAGTTCGCCGGAACGCAGGGAGTTGAGGTTATAGGCGGAGCCGCCGGTGCTTTCCACCGAGCAGCGCACCCCGTGCTCGGCCCGGCCCTGGTTGACCAGCCGGCAGATGGCGCCGCCGGTGGGATAATAAACGCCGGTCACGCCGCCGGTGCCGATGGTGATGAAGGTTTGCTCGGCTGCCATGGCCGCCGGCGCACTCAGGCTCAGTCCCAAAATGGCAGCGGCGCTGCCCATGGTTTTCTTGATCGACATAGTTCCTTTTCCTTGTCTTGGCTGTAAAGGGTCGGCCAATCGCGTTTGACCTGTAAGCCATTCAAAGATAGCAAAAAAATGTTGGTGTGTGGGACTTGTCCGGAGCAGGAGGGCACAAAAATGGATTCAAGTGGATAAAAGCCGGAGAGAGGCCGGGCCGCAGGACGCGGCCCGGACGGGACAGCAAGCGGGGGATCAGCGACTCTCGATGGCGGCAATCATGCGGTGCAGGGCTTCGTCCAGCATGGCGTGGGGACAGCCGAAGTTGAGGCGCACGAAGTTGCTGCCGCCGAACTGGCCACCGGGGGAGAGGCCGACGCCGGCCTGTTCGAAGAAGCCGATGGGATCCTCGAGCCCGAGCGCGCCGATGTCGATCCAGGCCAGGTAGGTGGCCTCGGGAGCCAGCACCTTGACGCCGGGCACCCGGTTGAGTCGCTCCACCAGCAGATCCCGGTTTTGGCGCAGGTAGGCCAACTGGGCCTGCAGCCAGTCGTCGCCGTCCCGGTAGGCGGCCTCGGCGGCGACGAAACCGAGCAGGTTGACGTCGGCCATGATGCCGCGGGCGGCCCGGACGAAGCGGGTGCGCAACTCGGCGTTGGGCACGATGGCGAAGGAGCAGCACAGGCCGGCGATGTTGAAGGTCTTGCTGGGTGCCATCAGTATGATGCTGCGATGGGCTGCATCCTCGTCCAGGGCGGCGTAGGGAATATGGGGCTTGCCCTCGTCGAGCAGCAGATCACAGTGGATTTCGTCGGAACAGACCAGCAGGTTGTGGCGTTTGGCGATGTCGTTGATGGCCAGCAACTCGTCCCGGCTGTAGATGGTGCCGCCCGGGTTGTGGGGGTTGCAGAACAGCAGCAGGTCGCTGTGTTCGGCCTGTTGTTCGAGCTCATCCAGGTCCAGCAGCCAGCGGCCGTTCTTTTCCACCATGCCGACGTGGGCGGCCTTGCGGCCATGGAAGCCGGGAGCATGCAGGAAGGGGTAATAGATGGGCTTGGGGGTCAGGATGGCGTCGCCCGGCGCGCTGAAGGTCTGGCAGGCCAGGTTCAGGGCCGGCACCACGCCCGGCATGTACACCAGCCAGTCGGCCTCGATCTGCCAGTTGTAGCGTTCCCGCATGCGATGAATGATCAGTTCGGTCAGGGCCGGGCTGGGCCGGCTGTAACCGAAGATGCCGTGTTCCACCCGCTCGCTCAGCGCTTCTATCACCGCGGGCGGCGCCTTGAACTCGGTGTCCGCCACCCACATCGGCAGTATGTCGGTGCCTTCGTACTTGAGCCACTTGAGGGCACGGGTGGGGCGGCGGTCTATCCACTGATCAAAATCAAACATGGGGGTTCCTTATCAGATGCGGGGCCATCAGCATAAGGAAGCCGGCCCGGGCTGGCAAGGCTCAGCTTGCCGAGGTGGTCTCCTCGCGGATGCCGTAATGCTGCCGGGTCAGGGTCAGCAGCAGGCTGGCGGCCGGCCCGGGCGGCGTGGCCCGCGGCAGGATCAGGTGGGTGAAGCGTTTGCGCAGGGCCAGGTCGACCATGGGCAACTGTTGCAGTTGGCCGCTGTCGACCAGGGGGCTGACCACCTCCTGCGGCAGCCAGGCGTAACCGATACCCCGGCGCAGCAACGACAGGGCGTCGTGCAGGTGGTTGATGATCCAGCGCAGCTCTGCCCGATCCCAGCCTTCCTCCTGCTCGCTGCCGTCGGCCAGCACCAGCTCCAGCTCGTGTTCCAGCTCATGGGCGCTGATCGCCGGGAAGCGGGTCAGGGGGTGGTCGGGGGCACAGACCGGCACATAGACGGTGGCGGCCAGGGGCAGGCAGGTTACGCCGGGAAAGGTACGGCAGGCAAACAGGAGGTCGGCGGCCTGTTTGGCCACCACGGCGCGGCAGCCGGCGGGTTGCGCCTCCACCAGGTGGATACGGCAGCCGCGCGAGCGGGGGGCGAACTCGGCCAGGGCCTGGTACAGCGGCCGGCGGGGCAGGGAGGCCTCCACCACGATGCGCAGTATCGGCTCCCAGCCACTGGCCAGCACGTCGGCCAGTTGCTCCAGGTTCTCCATGTCGTGGGTCAGCTTGCGGGAGCGACGCAGAAAGACCTCGCCCTCGGGGGTGAGAAAGGCCTTGCGGCCCCTTACTTCCAGCAGCGACAGCCCCAGGCTCTGCTGCAGCTTGGCCACCGCATGGTTGAGGGACGACTGGCTCTTGTTGAGCTTTTCCGCGGCCTGGGCATAGCCGCCGCAGTCGACCACCGCCTGAAAGATCCGCCACTGCTCTACCGTGCTCTTGGGACGATACATGGCTGTGTTACTTCCCTGTAGTCAAGGGGCCGTGCTGTGCGGCCCTTCTATGATGAACGACAAGATCAGTTGTAGTCGATGGAGCCCCGGCTGTCAGCCTATTGGCCGGCCTGGGGGCGGATCCGGTCCGGCTGGGCGTCGAGCGACTGGCCGGTGACCCCCTGGCTGTCGTCACCCATCAGGTACAGATAGAGCGGCATGATGTCCTGCGGGGTGCGCAGGCTGGCCGGGTCTTCGCCGGGATAGGCCCGTGCCCGCATGCCGGTGCGGGTGGCGCCCGGGTTGATGCAGTTGACCCTGACCCTGGTGTTTTCCAGCTCGTCGGCCAGCACCTGCATCATGCCCTCGGTGGCGAACTTGGAGATGGCGTAGCTGCCCCAGTAGGCCCGGCCCTGCTTGCCCACGCCGGAGCTGGTATAGACGACGGAGGCCGGGGCGCTGTCCTTCAGCAGCGGCAGCAGTGCCTGGGTCATCAGGAACTGGGACTTCACATTGACCTGCATCACCTTGTCCCACTCGTCCTCGCCGATCATCTCGAAAGGACCCAGCACCCCCAGCTGGCCCGCGTTGAACAGCACGCCGTCGAGCCGGCCGAACTGCTGGCGGATGGTCTCGGCCATGTCGAGGTAGTGCTGGCGGGTGGCGCCCTGCAGATCCAGGGGAATGATGGCCGGCTCCGGACTGCCCTGGGCCAGCAGTTCGTCGTACACCGCTTCCAGTTTCTTCACGGTCTTGCCGAGCAGGATCACGGTGGCGCCGTGGGCGCCGTAGCTGAGCGCCGCCTGGCGGCCGATGCCGTCACCGGCACCGGTCACCAGTATCACCTTGCCGGCGAGCAATTCGGGGGAGGCATGATAGTCGAGCATCTGTCTCTTTCTCTAAGCGGAGTTCAAAGTGGCCAGATCAAACCAGACTCTGGCCCGGGATGCCAGCCTTTGGGAGTAAAAAAGCCCATTGGTGTTCCCCGCGCCGGCTCTTACAATGGGTGCCGAACTACGCCTTTGAGGAGGATCCATGCTGGAATTTATGTACGAATACGGTTTGTTCGCCGCCAAGAGCCTGACCTGGGTGCTGGCCATCGGCCTGCTGGTGGCCCTGGTGGCGGGGCTGGCGGTCCGCCAGAAGCAGGCCGGTGAGCAACTGGAGGTGGAGGATCTCGGCGAGGGACTGCGTCGGCAACAGCGGCGGCTGCAGTTGGCCACGGCCGGCGGCGACGCCGAGCGCAAGCAGCTCAAGCAGGCGTTCAGGCAACAGGCCAAGGACGAAAAAAAGACCGGCGACGACCGCCCCCGGCTCTATGTGCTGGACTTCAAGGGCAGCATGGATGCCCGTGAAGTGGACGGGCTCAGCCGGGAGATCACCGCCCTGCTGCAACTGGCCCGGTCCGGCGACGAGGTGCTGCTCCGGCTCGAGTCCGGCGGCGGCCTGGTGCACGGCTACGGCCTGGGGGCGGCCGAGCTGGCCCGGCTCAAGGCGCGCGGCATCGGGCTGACGGTGGCGGTGGACAAGGTGGCGGCCAGCGGCGGCTACATGATGGCCTGCGTGGCCGAGCGCATCATCGCCGCCCCCTTCGCTATCGTCGGCTCCATCGGGGTGGTGGCCCAGTTGCCCAACTTCAACAAGTACCTGAAGAAGAAGGACATCGATATCGAGTTGCACACCGCGGGCGAATACAAGCGCACCCTGACCCTGTTCGGGGAAAACGACGAGCACGGCCGGGCCAAGTTCCGGGAAGAGCTGGAAGTGATCCATGGCCGGTTCAAGGAATTCATCGCCCGCAACCGTCCGACCCTGGACGTGGCGCGGGTGGCCACCGGAGAGCACTGGTTGGCCAGCGACGGCCATGAACTGGGCCTGGTGGACGAGCTGTTGACCAGCAGCGACTACCTGCTGGCCCAAAGCGAGGACAAGCGCATCATCCGCCTGCACTACAAGCCCAGGCAGAGCCTGAAGGACAAGCTGGGCAAGGCGGCGGAGGCGGGAGTGAGCCGGGCGCTGATGAAGCTTTACGAAGCGGGCCAGCGGCCCTTTGGCTGACGAAAAATTAAAGAGGGCCGGTATCACACCGGCCCTCTCAATTTCCTATCCCCGTTACTTCAGCGCTGGAAGGGGTAAACGGCGCCCAGCTTCAGTATTTGCGTCAGTTCGTCCAGGGCGGCGCGGGACTCCTGCAACAGGGCCGGGTCGCGCAGGTCGCTCAGGCTCAGGGTATCGCGGTAGTGCTTGTCCACCCACTGGTTGAGGCGGGCGAACAGGGCCTCGTTCATCAGGCAGGCCTGGTTGGTGGCGGCATGCTCCGCTTGTGTCATGGCCACCCGCAGCCGCAGGCAGGCGGGGCCGCCGCCGTTGCGCATGCTTTGCTTCACGTCCATGAAGTGCACTTCCCGGATCGGCGTACCCAGGGTTACCAGCTTGTCCAGGTAGGCCTTGACGCTCGGGGTCTCGGCACATTCGGTGGGGGCGATGATCGCCATCTGGCCGGGCTTGAGGGTCACTATCTGGGTATTGAACAGGTAGCTCTTCACCGCGTCCGCCACCGGTACCTCATCGGTGGGCACCTCGATAAAGTGCAGCTCGGTGCCGGGCAGCTTGCGGCGGATCTCTTCCAGGGCGGCGGCGGTGTTGAGGAAAGCCTCTTGGTGATAGAACAGTACGTTCTGGTTGCCCACGGCGATGACGTCGTTGTGGAACACGCCCTGATCGATCACCGCCGGGTTCTGCTGGATAAAGATGGCGGTGTCCTCGCCCAGGCCGTGCAGCCGGGCCACGGCCCGGGACGCTTCCAGGGTCTGCCGGGCCGGGTAGCGGCGCGGGGCGGGGGCGCTCAGGTCGAAGGCGCTGCGGCCGTACACGAACAGTTCCACCCCGGCGTGGCCGTAGTCGGCGCACAGGCGGGTGTGGTTGGCGGCGCCCTCGTCACCGAAGTAGTCGTTGGCGGGCAGGGCCTGGTGGTGGCTGAAGTGGCGCTCGTCGGCGAACACCTGGCCGAGGATGCGGCCGGTCACCTCGTGCTCGATGGAGCGGTGGAACTTGTTGGTCAGGTTGGCCGGAGTGAAGTGGATACGGCCGTCGGCGGTATCGGCGCTGGGCGAGACGGTAGCGGCGTTGGCGGTCCACATGCTGGAGGCGGAGCAGCAGGCGGCCAGCAGCACCGGGTCTTCCCGGAACGCCTTTTCCAGCACCTGGGCATCGCTGCCGGTAAAGCCCAGCCGGCGCAGGGTATGGATGTCGGGGCGCTCCTGGGGCGCCAGCACGCCCTGCACCAGGCCCAGTTCGGTCAGCGCCTTCATCTTGCGCAGGCCCTGCTTGGCCGCTTCTTTCGGGCTGGACACATCCTGGGCGTTGCTTTGAGAAGCGACATTGCCGTAAGACAGGCCGGCATAGTTGTGGGTGGGGCCGACCAGGCCGTCAAAGTTGGCTTCAAATTGTACCATTATATTGTCCTTTTAAATGGTGAAAAGGGCCAAGAAAATCCTGTTGTTGGCTATTATATGTGGATTTATTTGGAAGATGTAACCCCTTTTTAACAACAGATTTCACCTAAGTAATAACAATGCATAAAAAGCGGACGAACAGGCAGGAGAGTAAAAAAAGCGGTTGATTCCGACGGGCATGAGGGTGTTAATAAATAAATATAAATTCATTGAACTTTTTTCCGGCCCAGGCCGGGCAAGTTTGCTTTTTACGGCTTTTTCACTTATACAGCCGTCATTACCTTGCCGCCGGAACCCCCGCGGGGGCCAGACTTTAAGGATCTAAACGCGCTTTATGAGCAAATCGCTGGTTATCGTCGAATCGCCCGCCAAGGCAAAGACCATCAACAAGTACCTGGGGAAGGACTTCATCGTCAAATCCAGCGTCGGCCACGTGCGCGACCTGCCGACCGCCGGCTCCTCTTCCGCGAAAAAGACCGGTGGCCGCAAGACCGACACCAAGCAGCTGAGCGCCGATGAAAAGGAAAGGCTCAAGAAGGAAAAGGAGCATCAGGCGCTGATCGCCCGCATGGGGGTGGATCCCGAGCACGGCTGGAAGGCGGACTACCAGGTGCTGCCGGGCAAGGAAAAGGTGGTGGCCGAATTGCAGAGCCTGGCGGAAAAGGCCGACACCGTTTACCTGGCAACGGACTTGGATCGCGAGGGGGAGGCCATCGCCTGGCACCTGAAGGAGCTGATCGGCGGTGACGACAGCCGTTTCAAGCGGGTGGTGTTCAACGAAATCACCAAAAGCGCCATCCAGGAGGCCTTCAGCCACCCGTCCGATCTCAACCTGAACCGGGTCAACGCCCAGCAGGCCCGCCGCTTCCTGGATCGGGTGGTGGGCTACATGGTGTCGCCACTGCTGTGGAAGAAGGTGGCACGGGGCCTGTCCGCCGGCCGGGTGCAGTCGGTGGCGGTGCGGCTCATCGTGGAGAAGGAACGCGAAATCAAGGCCTTCGTACCGGAAGAATACTGGGATATCCAGGCGGCTCTGAGCAGTGCCCGACAGCTGGCGTTGACCATGATGGTGGCCAAGTACCGGGGGCAGGAGTTCCGCCCGACCAACGAGGCCCAGACCATGGCGGCGGTGGATACCCTCAAGGCCAGCCGGTTCGAGGTGGTGGCCCGGGAAGACAAGCCGACCCAGAGCAAGCCGCCGGCGCCTTTTATCACCTCCACCCTGCAGCAGGCGGCCAGTACCCGGCTCGGCTTCGGGGTCAAGCGCACCATGATGCTGGCCCAGCGGCTGTACGAGGCGGGCTACATCACCTATATGCGAACCGACTCCACCAACCTGAGCCAGGAGGCGGTGAACGGCGTACGCGACTTTATCCAGGACAGCTACGGCAAGGACTATCTGCCCGAGAGTCCCAACGTCTACGGTGCCAAGGCCAACGCCCAGGAGGCTCACGAGGCCATTCGTCCTTCGGACGTGGCCCTGAAGGCGGAGCAGCTCGACGGCATGGAGGCGGACGCCAAGCGGCTTTACGATCTCATCTGGCGGCAATTCGTGGCCTGCCAGATGGTACCGGCCCAGTACGACAGCAGCACCATTACGGTGCAGGCCGGCGACTACGAACTCAAGGCCCGCGGGCGCATCCTGCGCTTCGCCGGCTGGACCAAGGTGCTGACGCCCCAGAGCCGCAAGGGCGAAGATACCGAACTGCCGGCGGTGCAGGCGGGGGAGGCGCTCAACCTCGACGGGCTCGAGCCCAAGCAGCACTTCACCAAGCCCCCGGCCCGCTTCACCGAGGCGGCCCTGGTGCGGGAGCTGGAAAAGCGCGGCATCGGCCGTCCCTCCACCTATGCCTCCATCATCTCCACCATTCAGGACCGGGGCTACGTCAAGGTGGAAAGCCGGCGCTTCTATGCGGAGAAGATGGGCGAAATCGTCGCCGATCGGCTGCAGGAAAGTTTCGCCGAACTGATGAACTACGATTTTACCGCCCAGATGGAAAGCAAGCTGGATGAAATCGCCGGCGGCAGCCTGAACTGGACCCAGGTACTGGACGCCTTCTATGCCGAATTCAGCGACGAGCTGGAAAAGGCCGAGCGGCCGGTGGAAGAGGGCGGCATGCGGGCCAACCAGATGGTGCTGACCGATATCGACTGTCCGGCCTGCGGTCGCAAGATGGGCATCCGCACCGCCACCACCGGGGTTTTCCTCGGCTGCTCCGGCTATGCCTTGCCGCCCAAGGAGCGCTGCAAGCAGACCATCAACCTGATCCCGGGTGACGATTTCGTGCTGGCCAACGACGACGAAGCCGAAACCGATGCCCTGCGCGCCAAGCACCGCTGCCCCAAGTGCGGCACCGCCATGGACGCCTACCTTATCGATGACAAGCGCAAGCTGCACGTGTGTGGCCAGAACCCGGACTGCGACGGCTACGAGCTGGAGCAAGGCCAGTTCAAGCTCAAGGGCTACGAAGGCCCGGTGATCGACTGCGATCGCTGCGGTGCCGAGATGCAGCTCAAGAACGGCCGTTTCGGCAAGTACATGGCCTGCACCAACGAGGCCTGCGGCAATACCCGCAAGATCCTGAAAAGCGGCGAAGTGGCGCCGCCGAAGGAAGATCCCGTGCACCTGCCGGAGCTGCCCTGCAGCCAGTCCGATGCCTACTTCGTGCTGCGTGACGGCGCCGCCGGCCTGTTCCTGGCCGCCAGCAACTTCCCCAGATCCCGGGAGACCCGGGCGCCCCTGGTGGAGGAGCTTATTCGCTTCAAGGATCGGCTGCCGCCCAAGTTTCTGTACCTGACCGAGGCGCCCACCGAGGATCCGGACGGCAACAAGGCCGTGGTGCGGTTCAGCCGCAAGAACAAGGAACAATACGTGATGACCGAGGTCAATAAAAAGGCCACCGGCTGGAGCGCTCATTATACTGATGGTAAGTGGCGGCAAAGCCAGAAAGGCAAATAACGACGGCCGTCGGCGGGCCGGGCATGATGCCCGGCGATACCATCCGCTGTAACGGCAGCGTCGGGCGACCCTGGTATTGGATTGATAAGCGCTGCAACCGCAGCCGCTCGCGCGGGAGCCACCAGAGGGTGGTGATAACAAGCAGTGACGGAGCAAGTACAGAGCCAATGACACAGGGACGTTAAACGCCCACAGGCTGGGCCTGTTTAGGGGGAGTGGATATGGATATTCATGACATCAGGCCGGGGATGATCTGTCATACCCCGGATGGCTCGGGTTACGTGCTGGAGGTGGACGTCAACAACCAGCTGGTGCTGCTGCAGCGGGAAGACGAAACCATCCCCTTCCAGGTGCACGTCAGCGAGTTGCTGGAAGAAACCGACTAGGCTCAACTCATCTCACTGTTCCATCAGCATCAGTATGGCGGCCAGATCCGGCCGCCACTGGTGCTCCTTCATCGACACCCTGTCTCCTTTCAGCAAGACCCCTTCCTGCAGCAGCCGTTGCCGCTGCTCGCACCAGCCGTCGCTGCCCCTGGGCAGGCTGATGCGGCCCGAGGCCGCCACCACCCGGTGCCAGGGCAGGCCGCTGGTGTCCTGGGTCCTGAGCACGCGGCCGACCAGCCGGGCCCGGCCCGGCAGACCGGCCAGATCCGCCAGCTGGCCGTAGCTGACCACCCGCCCTGGCGGCACCAGGGCGAGCAGGGTGAGTATGGCCTGCTGGCGAGGGTCCATGGTCAGGAGAAGGTGCGGGTTATGTCGTTCAGCCCCTGGGAACGTTCCAGCAACTGGCGGCCGGAGGCTTCCACCTGGGCAATCTTGTCCAGGTTGGCGGAGGAGGCTTGCGAGATCTGGTGTACATTGCGGCTGATCTCCTCGGCCACCTGCTGTTGCTGGCCGGCGGCGGCGGAAATCTGCACCGTGACTCCCACTATGTTGTCGATTTCGTCGACCACCCGGCTCAGGCTGGCGCTGCCGGCTTCGGCCGCGTTCACGCATTCCTGGCTGTGCTCCATGTTGGCATCCATCATGGAGCGCCATTTGGCCAGGGTCTGCTGGATCTGGCCGATGCTGCTCTGGATCTGCTCGGTGGCGCCATGGGTGCGGGTGGACAGGGCCCGCACTTCTTCCGCTACCACGGCAAAGCCCCGGCCGTGCTCGCCGGCCCGGGCCGCTTCGATGGCGGCGTTGAGCGCCAGCAGGTTGGTCTGATCGGCAATGCCCTGGATCTCGCTCATCAGGGTGCCGATGCGATCCGACTCCTGGGTCAGGGCGAAGGTGGCTTCGGCGGCGTGTTCGGCTTCCCGGGCCAGCTCGACGATCTTCTGCTTGGTCTGCTCCAGCTGGCGCTGGGTCAGGTGGCACTGGTGCTGGGCTTCTTCCGCGTTTTCCGCTGCTTTTTGAGTGTTCTGGGTGATCTCGGTGGCGGTGGCCGACATCTCGTCGATGGCGGCGGCGATCTGGTGGGTATCGCTGTCCTGGCGGCTAAGATCTTCCCGGGCGCCGGTCATGGCCTGCATCAGGGAGCCGGCCAGGGACTTGAGCGAGCCGGTGGCGTCATCGACCCGGCCCAGTATGGTGCGGGTACGGGCCTGCCACATCTTCAGATGATAGTCGGCGATGGCATGGGGGGCGTCACCCGAGTAGACCAGCCGGGAGATGCTGTCATAGTCCCGGCCCAGGTTGTGAAAGAAATGCCGGGTGCCGAACAGTTGCCGGTGATGGCAGAGTAGCAGCCAGGCGACCGGCAACAGGGTCCACAACAACAGGCCGGCGCCGCCCTGGCTGAAGGCGCCGGTCAGCAACGCCAGGAAGCCCGCCGCCGACAGCCAGGGCATGGCCTGCTTCAGCCGCGGACGCGGAAGGCTCTTTTGCCGTTCCTGCTTCAGCAACTGGCGATAGGCCTGGCTGGCCCGGTCGCGAACCCGGTCATCGAGCTTGGTGCGCACCGACTGGTAGCCGACGATCTTGCCCTGCTGGTAGATGGGAGTGACGTAGGCGTCCACCCAGTAGTAGCGGCCGTCCTTGCAGCGGTTCTTGACCGCGCCCCGCCAGGCCTGGCCGGCCTTGATATGCTCCCACAAATCCTGGAAGGCCGCCCTGGGCATGTCCGGGTGGCGGACGATGTTGTGATTCTGGCCGACCAGCTCCTCGGGGTGGTAACCGGCTACCCGGCAAAAGATATCGTTGGCATAGGTAATGACACCGCGCAGATCGGTGGTGGAAACCAGTTGTTCCTGGTCGCTGTAGGTGACTTCCTCATCGATAATGTGCTGGTTTCTGCTGTTCATCTGGTTATTGGTTTCTGTTATTTATCTGGTGTACTTGTTATCGGCACCCGCCCGGCAAACTTGAGCGGGGCCAGGCCCGGGGCACTACTATACGTGACCAAACGCGGAATTCACCCCGGGTCCTCCGCTTATGTGACCGATATTTAAATAACTGATCCTAATAGTGCTACATCGACCGGGCCCCGCACGCAGACACGCCGTGAACCCATCCTTGGGGGCTCCGCCGCGCCATTCCTGGCGCGGAGGGGCTGCTTAACGGAACCCTGTCGCTGCCAGTAGTGATCTACCATCTGGAACAGTTATTTAACATTGGTTGCAAGGTACTCAGTCCGCCGCCAGGGCCTGGCCCTCCCGCCTGGGATCGGCGCCGGCGGTGATGCGCCCCGGCTGCAGCAGTATGCCGTGCAGGCCGGAGTTGAGTTCGGTCAGCCGGGTGCCGAAGCCGAGCCGTTCCAGCTCCGGCTGCAGCGCCTGGTTGCGCCCACCCGGCTCCAGCTCCAGTACCGAACCCCGGTGCAGGATGTGGGGCTGGTGCAGTGCCTCCCGGATATCCATGCCCCAGTCCAGCACATTGATCAGGGCATGCAGCACGTAACCGATAATGCTGCTGCCGCCGGGGGAGCCGATCACCAGCAGCGGTTTCTCCCGGTAAAATACCAGGGTGGGGGCCATGGAGGAGCGGGGGCGCTTGCCCGGTTCCAGCCGATTGGCCACCGGCACCCCGTCCAGCTCCGGGCGGAAGGAAAAGTCGGTCAGTTCGTTGTTGAGCAAAAAGCCCTGCACCATGAGCCGGGAGCCGAAGCCGTGCTCTATGGTGGAGGTCATCGCCAGGGCGTTGCCCTCCTTGTCGACGATGCTGATATGGGTGGTGGCGGCGAATTCGGGGGAGTTGTCCGGGGCCAGGTGGCCGAGCCGGGCCAGGGGTAGGCCGGGCGAGACCTGTTCCAGGGCCTGGGAGCGCTCGCCAATCAGGGCGGCGCGTCCGGCCAGGTAGTCGGGGGCGAGCAGCCCCTCGGTCGGCACCGGCACGAAATCGGCGTCGGCCACATAGAGGTTGCGGTCGGCGAAGGCCAGGCGCGAGGCATCGGCTATCCAGCGCCAGCCCTGGGGGGAGTTGGGGCCTAGCGAGGACAACTCCAGATGGGAAAGGATTCCCAGTATCTGCCCCAGGGCCAGGGTGCCGGAGCTGGGCGGGCCCATGCCGCAGACCTGGTATTGCCGGTAGGGGGCGCAGAGGGCCGGACGCTCCTTCACCCGGTAGCCGGCGAGATCCTCCAGGCCGAGGTGGCCCGGCGGATTGGCCTGGCGAACCTTGTCCACCATGGCGGCGGCGATTTTTCCCTGGTAGAAGGCCGAGGGGCCTTCGAGGCTGAGCCGGGTCAGCAGGGCCGCCAGCAGGGGGTTGGTCTTGGTGCTGCCGGCTTGCAGCGGGCGGCCGGTGTCGTCGAAAAAATAGGCGCGGGCGTCGGGATCCCGTGTCAGCTGCGCCTTGTCCTCCGCCACCAGCCGGGCCAGGCGCGGCGACACGGTGAAGCCGTTGAGGGCCAGGGTGATGGCCGGGGCGAACAGCTCCCGCCAGGGCAGGCGGCCAAAACGCTGGTGGGCCTGCCACATCAGCATCACGGTGCCGGGCGTGCCCACCGAGCGGCCGCCGACCACCGCATCGAGAAAGTCGAGCGGCTGGCCCTGTCCGTCCAGGAAGAGATCGGCCGGGGCGGCGAAGGGGGCGGTTTCCCGTCCGTCCAGGGTGATCAGGCGGCCCGGCTCCTGCTGCCAGTATACCAGGAAGGCGCCGCCACCCAGTCCCGAGGACTGGGGCTCGACCAGGGCCAGCACCATCTGGGCGGCCACCATGGCGTCCACCGCGGTGCCACCCCGGCGCAGCATGTCCCGGGCGGCCTGGCTGGCATAGGGATTGGCGGTGACCACCATGGCCTTGTCGGCCCGGACCAGGGGGGTGGTGCGCCAGCCGGTGGCGGTTTCCGGGGGCGGGGTGTCGGCGAAGGCGAGCGGCACGAGCAGCAACAGGATAAGCAGCAGGGGCATGGGCGGACTCCGTGAACGGGGATGCCAGCAAGCTTAGCCGCCTTTGGCGTGCGTCGCCAAAGGCGGGGGCTGACAAAAAATACCCAACTCGCTGAAAATTAAAGCAAATGAGTTGGTCGAGAGAAAAATGGCTTGTATTGTCCGTCCGCCTGCCTATAATGCGCATCCATCGGCCGCAGCGCGGCCCCATGCACAAGTTAGAAGTTTTAAGCGGGAATAGCTCAGTTGGTAGAGCACAACCTTGCCAAGGTTGGGGTCGCGAGTTCGAGTCTCGTTTCCCGCTCCAAATTCTGCAATGGCGCGTTAGCAAAGCGGTTATGCAGCGGATTGCAAATCCGTTTAGAGCGGTTCGACTCCGCTACGCGCCTCCATATTTACGCCCTTGACTCCCCCGGTTTTCCTGAATCACTACCCCTGGCTGTCCAGCCACTCCCTGTCTACCCTGATATACCAGTCTCCGTTACCGCTCCGGTAGTTCTGCCTGCTGGCCAGTCGTTCACAATGTCGGCCTCCGGTCAGCCAGCCCAGTTTCTGCTGGGGCTCGAATGACGGATCCGGCAGCTCCGTTCCCCACTGCCCCCGCTCGCCCTGTTCGCACAGGAACAGCCGGCAACTGCGCGGGTAGTACAGTCGTCCCTTGAGGATCAGGCGGTGGTTGTCCGGCATCAGCCCCAGCCGGTGCAGGCGCTCGCCGACTTGCGGGTGCTGGCTGAGCCGCAACTGGTGATGGAGCATATGCTCCAGTTTGTGTCGCAGCCTGTCGCGGGGATTGACCCCCCGGGCATCGCCGCAGGCGGTGCCGGGATTGGTGATCAGGTAGAATTTGACCGCCACCTCCCAGTGCTCGATGCGCTGCAACTGCTTGTCCCATACGATAAAATCAAAAGCCCCCAGGGTGGTGCCGGCCACCACCTGCTGCCAGTCGTAGGCCAGCAGCTGGAAGCGGTCGTGATCCAGCAGGAAGAAGCGCCAGAGCGCCTCGAAATACTGGCCCAGGCGCCGGTAGGGACGGCAGTGGGCATGCAGTATTCCGGGGGCGGCGTCCAGCGCGAGCAGCCGTGACTGGTACTGACCCAGCAGCGTCCGATACCAGTCGTTGCCGGGGGCCAGGGGAGTGGCGGCCAGCAGGTTGGGACTGGCCAGGGCCCAGGCCAGATCCCGCACCACGGGGTCGCGCAGGCGGGCCAGCAAGCGGGGAAGGGAATCGCCCATAAGGGGTACCTTTTGTTTTACAATGAGCCAAACTCACGCCATGGAGCCAGCATGAACAACCTGGAACTCGAACGGCTGCTGGATCGGCAGCTCAATGCACAAGCTATCAAGGATTATTGCCCGAACGGCCTGCAAGTGGAAGGCAAAAGCGAGGTGCGTCGTGTGGTGACCGGAGTGACCGCCAGCCAGGCGCTGGTGGACCGGGCGGTGGCGATGGGCGCGGATGCACTGCTGGTGCATCACGGCTATTTCTGGAAGGGTGAAAACGAACAGATCAGGGGCATGAAGCGGCGGCGGCTCAAGGCGCTGCTCGGCCATGACATCAACCTCTATGCCTACCACCTTCCCCTCGACATCGCGCCCGGTCTTGGCAACAACGCCCAACTGGCGGCCCTGCTGGGTATCCGGCAAACCGGCCCCCTGGAGCCGGATAATGCCCTCTCGGTATCGATGCGAGGCGAACTGGACGCACCGCTCAGCGGGGATCAACTGGCCGAACGGCTGCGACAGCGGCTGGGCCGCCCTGTGCTGCATGTGGGCGAGGCGGGGCCGGCGCTTATCCGCCGGGTCGGCTACTGTACCGGCGGCGGCCAGGGTTTTATCGAGCTGGCGGCGGAGCAGGGCATGGACGCCTTTATCAGCGGCGAGGTATCGGAGCAGACGGTGCACGTGGCGCGGGAACTGGGGCTGCACTTCTTCGCGGCCGGTCATCATGCCACCGAGCGTTACGGCATCAAGGCGCTGGGGGAGTGGCTGGCGGCGGAGCACGGGCTCGAGGTCAGTTTTGTGGACATCGACAACCCTGCCTGAGCCCATAAAAAAAAAGACCAGGGTACATGAATACCCTGGTTTCGCAGCAGCCACACAGGCATAAACTGTCGTCGTTCCTAACAACAAAATGAGCAGTGGGTGAGGTGACAAATGAGTCACACTGGATGTTGAGTTCATGTTAACATGAAGTTAATTTGCTGCAAGTATTTTTTCGGGTTCGGCATAAAAAAGACCAACCGGACGGTATCGAGGTGAGAGAACAAAGATGGTAGATGAAAGACTGAATGTCTTGTTGGTAGAGGATACGCCCTCGCTGGCGGCGCTGTACCAGGCCTATTTGCAGGATGAGCCCCTGTCGCTGACGGTCGTCACCACTGGCCGGCAGGCACTGGAACATATCCGGCAGCAGCCACCGGACATTCTGTTGCTCGATCTGATCCTGCCGGACATGCCCGGCATGGAAATCCTGCAGTGGCTGCACCGGGAGCACCCGGAAGTCACCACCATAGTGATGACCGCCCATGGCTCGGTCGATGTGGCGGTGGATGCCATGCGCCTGGGTGCTCACGATTTTATCAACAAGCCGGTGGAAGCGGAGCGGCTCAAGGTGACGCTGCACAACACCATGAAGTTCCGTCACCTCAACCAGTTGGTGGACCGGTTCCGGCACGAGATGGAGCAGAAGCGCTTCCAGGGTTTTATCGGTGAAAGCCTGCCCATGCAGAAGGTATACCGGCTGATCGAGAACGCCGCCCCCAGCAGCGCCACCGTCTTTATCACCGGCGAAAGCGGCACCGGCAAGGAAGTTTGCGCCGAGGCCATCCACCAGCTGAGCGGCCGGGCCGAAGGCCCCTTCATTGCCCTCAACTGTGCCGCCATCCCCAAGGATCTGATGGAGAGCGAGTTGTTCGGTCACATCAAGGGCGCCTTCACCGGCGCCCTGCAGGACAGGGACGGCGCCGTGATCCGGGCCGACGGCGGCACCCTCTTCATGGACGAGATCTGCGAGATGGATCTGGAACTGCAGAGCAAGCTGCTGCGCTTTCTGCAGACCGGGCTTATCCAGCCGGTGGGCAGCTCCCGCCAGATCAAGGTGGACGTGCGTATCGTCTGCGCCACCAACCGGGATCCCCTGGTCGAGGTGGAGCAAGGGCGCTTCCGGGAGGATCTTTATTACCGCCTGCACGTGATCCCGGTGCACCTGCCGCCATTGCGGGAGCGGGGGGCGGACGTGATCAGCATCGCCACCGCCCTGGTGCGCCAGGCCTCGCGGGAAGAGGGCAAGTCCTTCGTGGGCCTGTCCGAGGAAACCAAGGACAGACTGCAGGGCTACCACTGGCCGGGCAACGTGCGCCAGTTGCAGAACGTCATCCGCAACGCCGTGGTGCTGCATCAGGGGGAATGGATAGAGCTGGACATGCTGCCAGCCCCCCTCGACAAGCCGCTGCACCAGGAGCTTCCCACCCACCGGAACTCCGACCCGGCTGCGGCCCCGGTCATTCCCCTGGCCACCCTGGAACGACAGGCCATCGAGCGCGCCATCCGTCACTGCCAGGGCAATGTGTCCCGGGCCGCGGCCTTGCTGGAGGTCAGTCCCTCGACCATCTACCGCAAGCTGCAAAGCTGGGGGAAAGGCGAATGAGCGACTGGTTGCGGCTACAGGCCAGGTTGCCGTTGCTCGACGAGCATCAGCTAGGACGGCTGGAGCGGGAGCTGGGTGCGGAGACCCTGCTCCGGCTGCTGGCGCTGTTCGTGGAGGATGCCCGGGAGCAGGGGCGGGCGCTGGAGCAGGCCTTCGAGGCCCGGGACCATGGCGCCATGGCCCGCCATTGCCACAGCCTGAAGTCGGCCTGTGGCAGTTATGGGGCCCTGCGTTGCCAGTTTCTGGGCGAGAAGCTGGAGCTGTCCTGCCGGGAGCGGAATGAAGCCCGGGTGGCCGAGCAGATGGGGGCCTGGCGACAGGCGCTGGAAGCGACCCTGGATGAACTGGCAGCCCGGCTCGGTGATTGACAGGCAAAAAAAATGGTCAACCCAAAGGGTTGACCGAACTTCAGCGGGAGCTGAAGAGAGCACGGGATAAAAACGACTGATAATATATATGAAATTATCGTGCCAACTTTTAAGATCCCCGTCCCATCAGGCTTCCCGACTCAATTGAGTGTTTTTCAGGCGATGCATAATGCAAATAATTGCAATGTGAAGCTTATTGTTTTTGCAATTTGCTACTGTTGGGTTCCCTGCCATTCAGGTAGATAAGCGCCGCCTCCAGCCGCGACTGCACATCCAGCTTGCGCATCAGCGCCTTCATGTGCACCTTGACCGTGCCCTCGGCGATATTGAGGCTGTCGGCGATCTGCTTGTTGCTGAAGCCTTCCGCCAGCAGGGCCAGGATCTGCCGCTCCCGGTAGGTCAGGTTGGCCAGTTGCTCCGCCGCCCCCTGGCGGGTGTTCTCCAGCAGTTTCTCGCTGACCGGCCGCTCGCCCAGCAGGGCCTGTTGCAGGGCCGGGATCAGCGACTCGGGCTCGATGTCCTTCAGCAGATAGCCGTCGGCGCCGAGATCGAGCAGGCGGCGGGCGTCTTCCTGGCTGTCGGATACGGTCAGGATCACCACCTTGCCCTGGTAGCCCTGTTGCCTCAGCGCCAGCAGCACTTCCGATCCCTGCTCCTCGCCCAGGTTCAGGTCGAGCAGGATCAGATCAGGATTGATTTGGGCGGCCAGGCGCCGGGCCTCGGCCCCGTTGTCGGCCTCGGCCACCACCTCGAAGGGGCCGGCGGCGGTGATCCAGGTCTTGATCCCCTTGCGCATCAGCGGATGGTCATCGACCAGTAACAGGGTGGCGGTGTGAGCTTGAGTCATGGGTCAGTTACTTCTATTAATGGGAGTATCGGTATGGTAATCGATCACCAGCATATGCAAAGCCCGGTGAGAGGGCAATAATAGTGGTATTTCATAAGTCATTTTACCTCGATCACAGATTTTTCTTGATCTGAAGCTAT
This sequence comes from Zobellella denitrificans, assembly GCF_002237365.1. Taxonomy (GTDB): domain Bacteria; phylum Pseudomonadota; class Gammaproteobacteria; order Enterobacterales; family Aeromonadaceae; genus Oceanimonas; species Oceanimonas denitrificans. The sequence goes on along the minus strand of NZ_NMUO01000011.1, from coordinate 4,737 downwards.
GTTTTTCCCTATGGTGATAGGTGAGAATACAGTGACGTTGACAAACTCCGAGTCGGGTGGACCTAAGTTGGCCAAGGCCAATAGGGTTGCCAGACCGTTCAGCCACCGGCTGTAAGGGTAGGGAGAGAAATGTCCCTGCCTCCCGTATTGGAAAGGTGTTTATGTTTGAATTACAGGATGCGTTCGCACGCAAGTTCCATTATTTGCGGCTGTCGGTCACCGACGTCTGCAACTTCAGGTGTCAGTACTGCCTGCCCGACGGCTATAAGCCCGATGGCCGCAAGTCCTTCCTGACCCTCGACGAAATCCGCCGCCTGACCCGGGCCTTCGCCGCCATGGGCACCAACAAGGTGCGCATCACCGGGGGCGAGCCTTCCCTGCGCAAGGATTTCACCGCCATCATCGAGACCGTGGCCGCCACGCCGGGGATCCGCAAGGTGGCCACCACCACCAACGGCTACCGTATGGCACGCCAGGTGGCCGACTGGCGCCGTGCCGGCCTGTCCGCCATCAATGTCAGCGTCGACAGCCTGGACTCGCGCATGTTCCACCAGATCACCGGCGAGAATCGCTTCCAGGAGGTAATGGCCGGCATCGATGCCGCCTTTGCCGCCGGCTTCGAGCAGGTCAAGGTCAATACGGTGCTGATGCGCGGCCTGAATGACGGCGAGCTGGGGCGTTTCCTGGCCTGGATCAAGGACAATCCCATCCAGTTGCGCTTTATCGAGCTGATGCAGACCGGCGAGATGGACGAGCTGTTCAGCCGCCACCATGTACGCGGCGCCCTGATCAAGGAGCAGTTGCTGCATGCCGGCTGGCAGCAGAAGGTGCGGGCCCACAACGACGGCCCGGCCGAGGTGTTCTGGCACCCGGACTATGTGGGCGAAATCGGCCTCATCATGCCCTACGCCAAGGACTTCTGTGCCAGCTGCAACCGGCTGCGGGTGTCTTCGGTCGGCAAGCTGCACCTGTGCCTGTTCGGTGAACAGGGGGTGGAGCTTAGGGATCTGCTGGCCGAGGACGGCCACCAGGCGGCGCTGCAACTGCGTCTGCGCCAGGCCCTGGCCGACAAGAAGGCCACCCATTTCCTGCATCAGGGGCAGACCGGCATGACCCCTCATCTGGCCTCCATCGGCGGCTGAGACGCCTCTTTTTTGTTCCCGGCTTTACGCGTCCGGAGTGATCCGGGGCGTAAAGCCCCGTGCCCGCTTGATCTGGATCAACGTACCCTCCTTTGTACCCACTAGGTGGTATTCCTCCCCCCGTGCCCCGACCAATACCATGTAACCATTAAGGGATAATCTTGGGATCATCCCCGTTTTTAACGTCTATGCTATACAAAAAACCAATGGCAGAGCAGGGAACCATGACATCCGAACCGGACTTATCGCGCCGACGCTGGCTCAAGGGCGGCCTGGCCCCGACCAGGCCGGAAAACACCTTGCCCTGGGCGAAGGACTGGCCGAGCTTTACCGACGGCTGCACCCGCTGCGGCGACTGCCAGCGGGCCTGCCCGGAGCGGATCATCATCGCGGGCGACGGCGGCTTTCCGGTGCTGGACTTCGGCCGGGGCGAATGCACCTTCTGCGGCCGCTGCGCCGATGCTTGCCCCGAGCCGCTCTTTGCTCCCCGTCAGGAAGCGCCCTGGCACCAGTTGGCCGAGTTCGGTCCCGCCTGCCTGGCCATTGGGGGAGTGCACTGCCGCAGCTGCGAAGACAGCTGCGAGCCACAGGCCATCCGTTTCCGGCCGCAATTGGGCGCCGTCGCCCGTCCGGAGCTGGATGCCGAGCGTTGCACCGGCTGTGGCGCCTGTGTCGCCGGCTGCCCGGCGGGCGCCATCAAGATCTTGAGTCAGGAGCAAGCATGAGCAAAGCGAGTGAATGGCACGTCGCCAGCCTGGTGGTTTATTGCCGGCCCGAATTGATGGGACCGGCACAGGAAGCCATCAGCGCCATGGACGGGGTGGAAGTGCCGGTGTCGGGAGAGCAGGGAAAACTGGTGGTGGCGATCGAAGGCCCCACCCAGAAATCGGTGGTCAGCCGTATCGATCAGATAGCGCTGTTGGAGGGCATCTTGTCCACCACCCTTATTTATCATGAATTTGCTGAACTGGAAGCAGGTGAGGAGCAACAATGAAGCTGAGTCGTCGCGCCTTTATGAAGGCCAATGCGGTCGCCGCCGCCGCCGCCGCCGCCGGACTGGCCGTGCCGGCCGGTGCCACCAATCTGATCACCAGCCGGGATCAAACCGCCATCAAGTGGGACAAGGCCCCCTGCCGCTTCTGCGGTACCGGCTGCTCGGTGCTGGTGGGCTCCCAGGATGGCCGTGTGGTGGCCACCCAGGGGGATCCGGATGCGCCGGTCAACAAGGGCCTGAACTGCATCAAGGGTTATTTCCTGTCGAAAATCATGTATGGCAAGGACCGGCTGACCACGCCGCTGCTGCGCATGAAGAACGGCAAGTACGACAAGAACGGGGATTTTACGCCGATCAGCTGGGATCAGGCGTTCGACATCATGGCCGAGAAGTGGAAGGCCACCCTCAAGGAGAAGGGGCCCGACGGCATCGGCATGTTCGGCTCCGGCCAGTGGACCATCATGGAAGGCTACGCCGCCGCCAAGCTGTACAAGGCCGGTTTCCGCTCCAACAACCTGGATCCCAACGCTCGCCACTGCATGGCCTCGGCCGTGGTCGGTTTCATGCGCACCTTCGGCATGGACGAGCCCATGGGGTGCTATGACGACATCGAAGCCACCGACGCCTTCGTGCTGTGGGGCTCCAACATGGCGGAGATGCACCCCATTCTCTGGTCCCGGCTGACCGACCGCCGCCTGAGTGCACCCCATGTGCAGGTGCATGTACTGTCCACCTTCGAGCACCGCAGCTTCGAACTGGCGGACAACGGCATGGTGTTCCATCCCCAGACCGATCTGGCCATCCTCAACTACATCGCCCACTACATCATCGAAAACGGCTATGTAAACCAGGACTTTATCGAGAAGCACGTCAATTTCGTCAAGGGCGAAACCGACATCGGCTATGGCCTGCGGCCGACCCACCCGCTGCAACAGGCGGCGGCGAACCCGGACTCCGGCGCCTCCACCCCCATCAGCTTCGAGGAATTCGCCAGCTTTGTGGCCGACTACGACGTGGAGACCGTTTCCAAGATCTCCGGCGTGCCCGCCGACAAGCTGGAAGCGCTGGCCCAGGCCTATGCCGACCCCTACATCAAGGTGGTGTCCTTCTGGACCATGGGTTTCAACCAGCATACCCGGGGTACCTGGGCCAACAACATGGTCTACAACATCCACCTGCTGACCGGCAAGATCTCCGAGCCGGGCAACAGCCCCTTCTCGCTGACCGGCCAGCCCTCGGCCTGTGGCACCGCCCGGGAAGTGGGCACCTTCGCCCACCGGCTGCCGGCGGACATGGTGGTGACCAACGCCGAGCACCGCGCCTACTCCGAGAAGATCTGGAAGCTGCCCGACGGCACCATCAACCCCCAGGTGGGCTACCACGCCGTGTTGCAGAACCGCATGCTCAAGGACGGCAAGCTCAACGCCTACTGGGTGATGTGCAACAACAACATGCAGGCCGCCCCCAACATGAACGAGGAGGGGCTGCCCGGCTACCGCAACCCGGCCAACTTCATCGTGGTGTCCGACCCTTACCCCACGGTCACCGCCCAGGCGGCGGATCTGGTGCTGCCCACCGCCATGTGGGTGGAGAAGGAGGGCGGCTACGGCAATGCCGAGCGCCGCACCCAGGTGTGGTACCAGCAGGTGAAGTCTCCCGAGGGAGCCAAATCGGATCTGTGGCAGTTGATGGAGTTCTCCAAGCGCTTCACCATGGAAGAGGTCTGGCCCGAGGAACTGCTGGCCAAGGCGCCCGAATACCGGGGCAAGACCCTGTATGAGGTGCTCTACCGCAATGGCCAGGTGGACCAGTATCCGGCCGAGGACTGCAAGAACGAGCTTAACGACGAGCGGGATCACTTCGGCTTCTACGTGCAGAAGGGCCTGTTCGAGGAGTATGCCAAATTCGGCCGGGGCAAGGCCCACGATCTGGCGCCTTATGATGTCTACCACCAGGCCCGGGGCCTGCGCTGGCCGGTGGTGGATGGCCAGGAAACCCTGTGGCGTTACCGGGAAGGCTACGACCCTTACGTGGAGAAGGGGACAGGGGTGCAGTTCTACGGCCACAAGGACAACAAGGCGGTGATCTTCGCCCTGCCGTTCGAGCCGGCCCCCGAAGTGCCGGACGAGGAATTCGACCTCTGGCTGTCCACCGGCCGGGTGCTGGAGCACTGGCATTCGGGCTCCATGACCCGCCGGGTGCCCGAGTTGCACCGCTCCTATCCGGACGCCCAGGTGTTCATGCACCCGGACGATGCCCGCGAGCGCGGTCTGCGCCGGGGCGACGAGGTGGTGGTGGCCTCGCGCCGGGGCGAAATGAAGACCCGGGTCGAGACCCGGGGCCGCAACCGTCCGCCCAAGGGGCTGGTGTTCGTGCCCTGGTTCGACGAGAACCAGCTGATCAACCGCCTGACCCTGGACGCCACCTGCCCGCTCTCGAAAGAGACCGACTTCAAGAAGTGCGCGGTCAAGGTGATGAAGGCGTAAGGGCTCAAGGGGGGAGATGGCGATGAGCGGGGCTTCACGGCGGCAGTTTCTGCTGCAACTGGCGGGTGGCGGTTGTGCCATGGGGCTGGTCGGGCTGGGGCTGGGGGCTTACAGC
>NZ_NMUO01000109.1 GCF_002237365.1 Zobellella denitrificans | reverse complement strand
GCGGTTTCGGCCTGACCGAACATCCAGTGAATGTTCGCAGCAGGCCGAAACAGCGAGTGTCATATTTTGCGGCGTGTCGGCGGAGGTGGCCCTGTTGACTCTTCTCTACGTTGCAACAGACAACAAATAGCTGATTGGCCGATTTTTAAACTGATCGGTGCTCTAGAGCCATGCAAGGCAAAAACAGGCGAGGAAGCGGAGTTTACGAGCTGTAAATGAGCATTCCGAGCCTGTTTTTAACGCAGCAGGGCCGACGCGCAGCAGACTTTGAACAGGCTCTAAGGCGTTCCGCTGATGAGGAAACCCATGTCCCTGCTGCCCTGGCTGTCCGCCGCCCTGTTATTGGCATTGCTGGCCGTACTCGGCGTGCTGCTGGCCGTCACCTGGATCGAAAGCCGCCAGGCCCGTCAACTGGAGGGCCTGGCGCCCTCCGTCCCGGCCGGGGCGACCGCATCGCGCGCCGCCGTGGTGTACTTCTCGCGCTCGGGCAACACCGCGCTGGCCGCGCGCCACCTGGCCGGGCGGCTGAATGCCCGCCTGTTCGCCCTGCAGGCGCCGGACTACCGGCTCGGCATGCCCGGGTTGGCGCACGCGCTCAAGGATGCGAACGCCCTGAAACGCACGCCCGGCACCTTGCCCGAGATTACGCCGCGCACCATTGACCTGACACCGTTCGACACCCTGTACCTCGGCTCGCCCGTCTGGCTGTACAGCCCGGCGCCGCCGATCTGGGCCTTTGTCGAGCACCACCGCTTCGACGGCCAGCACGTCGTGCTGTTCAACACCTTCAACAGCCAGTTCGGCGAGGACCACATAGCGGCGTTCAGGGCCAAGGTGATGGCGCGCGGCGCCCGCTCCTTCGAGCATCGCCAGGTACTGCGCGGACGCATGACGCATGACGCAGCAGCTCACCCCCGATGAGCTGCTCAAAGCCATCGACGACCAATGGTTCGCTCCGCGGGCCGCTCCCTGACGGTTTTTCGGTACGGGTCCAAGCGCCACGAAAGCAAGCCGGATACCGGGGCCACTGCGGCGAATGTCGGCCTCGGCGCCCTGCAGGCGGAGTTCGCGGATCCACTGGCCGGCGTTCAGCCCGCCTGGCTGCCGCACAACAGTCCTGAGGCCGGCTCGGTCCCGATATCAAGCGACAATTGCAGCCGGCACAGAGTGTCCGGCTGCAACGCCTGGCCCTGGCGCTCGTCGTTGAAGCCCAGCTCCACGGCGCTCAGGCTGCCGTCGTCGGCCAGGCTCACCAGGGTCTGGGCCCGGGTGCCGTAGCCGGGGTGCACGATAAACACCGCCGACAGCGCCCGCTCCCACTTGAGATCAATGCCGGTGTCCGGCAATGCCTCATCCGCGACCAGGCGCTTGTCGCCCAGCAGGGCCAGGGCCTCGGTTTCGTCATGGTCGGTAGCCAGGCTCGCCAGCCCCTGTTTCAACCGCTCCACCTTGGGCCAGGGGCTGTCCAGCACGGCGTTGGACAAGCCATAGAGCCCGGGCGCCAGCGGGCGGGCATCGGCGCCGGGCCGGTTGCCGCCGTACCAGAGTTCCCCACCGCGCAGATCCCCCACCAGCAGGTTGAAGCCCTGGTAGGCGTCGCGCCGGGCCATCACGCCCGCCATATAGTCTTGCGGGCTCAGGCTGCCGGTCAGAAACTCCGCCACCAGCTCGCCCCGGGAACGGGCCTCCGCCAGGGGCGCGGCGCGGCCATCCCTGTGGTTGGTGATGGCGGCCAGCCGACCGTGGCGCGTGACCCCCAGCCAGCTGCCACCCGCCTGCAGATCCCGCCCGCCCCAGACATGGGGGTGGTCCGGCCACCAGCCGGCCGGGGCCGTGGACCTGTGGTAGAATTCGTCACGGTTGGCGAGCAGCAGCAGCGGGCGTCGGCCCCCCGGCTGCCAGGAAAAGGCGATAAGGCACAAGGTGCGGGACCCTCGGTTCGATGGCGTTGCCTTCTACCTTACCCCCGGGCAGGCAGCGGCGCCAGTCTAAGGCTGCCCGGGCTCGTCGCTTCTCACCCGCAGGAAGCTGGCGAAGCGCGGCAGGCCGGTGGCGGTTTCGCCCCGGTAGCGATAGCTGACGGTGCTGCCCGGCGGTGGCGGCCGGCGACGCTGCTCGTCACTGAAGCCGGTGCCCAGCCGGAAGCGCCGGCCGTCCGGGGTTTCCACCAGGAGTGCCCCCAGCATGCCTTCATATTTGCCCTGGCCGGGCAGGTGCGCCAGCACCACCGCCTCGGCGTCCCGGTGGCGCTTGAGCTTGAGCAGATCCTCGTTGCGACCCGGCAGGTAACGGCTGTGGCGGTGGCGCAGCATCAGCCCCTCCCCGCCCCCGGCCTCCACTTCCGCCAGCCAGGCCGACAGGGCGGGCCGATCCGGCACCCGCCGCTGCTCCACCAGTTCGAGGTGGGGCGTATCGAGGGTGGCGAACAAGGCCTGCAGCGCCGAGAGCCGCGCCTCGAAGGGCAGCTCGCTTGCAGGCAGGTCGAACACCATAAAGCGGATCTGCCGCCATTCATCGTCGAGGGGGACAAAGCGACGCACGGCGGCGGACAGCTCGCTGAAGCGGCCCCGACCCAGCCACAGCTCGCCGTCGAGGGGCGTGGCGGGAAAACCGGCCAGGAACCAGTCCGGCGCCGAAAAGCGGTGGCCACTGCGGGACAACAGCTCACGGCCATTCCAATAGGCGCGCACCCCGTCGAGCTTTTCGCTCACCCGGTAAAGGGCCGTGTCCTGCTGCTGGTACCAGCCCGCCAGTTGCAGCGGCGGGGGCGCAAGCCCCTGGACCTCGCCGGCGACCCACACCAGGCCCAGGGGCACTAACCATGCGTGTTTCATAAGGGCTCCTCCCTGCCTGCCACCAAGCTTAGGAAAAGCCGCGCTCCTTATTGACACCTAACAGCAGAATCCCCCAAGGGGAGTAAGCCTAGCGCTCCTGATCCGGCACCACGTTGACCGGCCGGGCCGCCATCCAGCCAAAGCCGGACTGGAACAGCTGCAGCGCCAGCATGGCGGCCAGGGCCCACTGCCAGGCGCCGCTGATGTCCCGCAGCAGGCCGAGGGAGAAGGGCCCCAATGCCGCCAGCAGGTAGCCGATGCTCTGGGCCATGGCCGAGAGCGCCGTGGCCTGGGCGGTATTGGCGGCCCGCAGCACGAAAAACGACAGCGCCAGGCTGAGCGAGCTGCCGCAGCCCATGCCGATGAGCGAGGCCCACAGCAGCGGTGCCGCCGCCGGCTGCCACCAGAGGCCGGCCACCCCGGTAAAGGAGGCGGCAAAGGTGGCCAGCACCAGCACACGCTGATCCTTCATCCTGGCCGCCATGATGGGCACGAACAGGTTGAAGGGAATGCTCACCAGGTTGATCAGCGCCGTGGCGGTACCGGCCTGGTGGGCATCGAGGCCGCTCTCCAGCAGTATCTTGGGCAGCCAGGTGGCCATGGAGTAGAAGTAGAAGGACTGCAATCCCATGTAGAGGGTGATGGCCCAGGCGGTCTTGTCCCGCCACAGGCTGACTCGCACCGGGTTGCTGGGCCGCCCCACGCCCCTCACCCGGAGCATGGGCAGCCAGAACAACAGGCAGAACAGGGGCAGCAGCGCCCACAGGGCCACCGGATAGCGCCAGTTGCCGAACTGCTCCATCAAGGGCACCGCCAGGTAAACGCCCAGGCCGGCCCCCAGGCTGAGGGTAACCGAGTAGAGGCCGGTCATCAGCCCCACCTGGCGCGGGAAAAACGCCTTGACCAGGCCGGGGATCAGTACGTTGAGCACGGCAATGGCCGAGCCCAGCAGCAGGGTGCCGAGGATCACCAGGGGGAACTGCTCCAGCAGCCGCAGGGACACGCCTGCGCTTATCACCAGCAGGCCGACGATGGCCAGTTGCTGGGGGGCCCAGCGCCGGGTCAGCCAGGGCACGCAGATGGACACCACCCCGAAGCAGATCAGCGGCAAGGTGGTGAGCAGGCTGAAGGCGCTGGCGTTGATGTCGAGCGCCTCGCGGATTTCCACCACCAGGGGGCCCACCACCACCAGGCCGCCGCGCAGGTTGGCGGCCGCCAGCATCAGGGCGGCGATGGCGAGGGCGGCGACGAGGGGGCGGCCCTGGAAGGGGCCGCCGGGCAGATTTTTTATTGTCATTATCTTGGCCTTAACGGGTGTCGATAACGGCGGTCCGGGTGAGACCGGCTCTTGCCGGGTGCCGGAGCCACGGCATTGACTCGCCGGTTATCTTTTGTAGGGCCCCCATGTTAGGAGCTGGTGCCGCCAAGAGCAAGAACCATAAAAATACCATTTGTTTGACGCAGCCCCTGCTCTTGGCAGGGTTAAGCGGTTAATATTAATAAGGAAAGCCGTCACACTGGGAACGCTATGCTGGATCCGAAAGAGATTACCGCCGTTATCCTCGCCGGCGGCGAGGGGCGCCGCATGAACGGCGCCGACAAGGGACTGCTGCCGCTATGGGGCAAGCCCCTGGTCTGCCATGTGCTGGAGCGGCTCAAACCCCAGGTGGGTGAAGTATTGATCAATGCCAACCGCAACCTGGCCGAGTACCGCAAGCTGGCCCCCGTGGTGCGGGACGAAGGCTACGGCTATGTGGGCCCCCTGGCGGGGTTCGAGGCCGGGCTGACCCATGCACCCAGCGAGTGGGTGCTGTTCGTGCCCTGCGACAGTCCCCTGGTGCCGCTCGATCTGGCCAGGCGGCTGTGCACCGCCGTGCAGCGCCACGACCAGATCGCGGTGGTGGACGACGGCCTCCAGCTGCACGCCGCCACCGCCCTGCTGCACCAGTCGCTGCTGCCCTCCCTGTGCAACTACCTGGACGGCGGCGATCGCAAGCTGCAACTGTGGTACGAACGCCACCAGCTGGTGCCGGTGGACTTCAGCGACGAAGCCGAGGCCTTCTTCAACCTCAATACCAGCGAAGCCCTGGCACTGCTGGAACAAAAAGGAAGGGGCTGAGTCGCCCCAGAACCGGATGGCACTGCCCGACGCCCACCCTCCGGACATGACGACAGCACAATCCTAAGCGGTAGGCGCCGCTTCAGCTGGCGCAAACCGTAGGCCGCCCGGGAATGGATAGTTTGGCGTCGTCTGCCCGCCGCGATTACTCGAAATAGCGCACGAACTGGGCCGGATCCCGCTCCGGCAGCTTGCGCACTTCCACCAGCGGGGTGCCCAGGTACAAAAAGCCCACCAGTTGATCCTGCTCGTCCAGGCCGAGTCCGTCGTGAATGGAACGATCGAAGATAAACCAGCCGGAACGCCAGATGCCGTTGAAACCCTGGGCCTGGGCCGCCATCTGCATCGCCATCAGGGCGCAGCCGGCAGACAGCTGTTGCTCCAAAGCCGGCACCTTGTCGTGGGGTTTGACCTTGGCCGCCACGGCGATCACCATTGGCGCACGCAGGGGAGCCTTGCGCGCCTTGTCCACCGCCTCCGGCGCCTCGCCCCTGGCCTCGGCCGCCGCCGCCAGGATCTCCCCCAGCCGGTCGCGCTGTTCACCGGTAAAGACGATAAACTCCCAGGGCGTCAGGGTGGCGTGATCCGGGGCGCGCAGCCCGGCCTTGAAAATGGTGTCCAGTTGTTCGCCCGCCGGGGCCGGCTCGGCCAGGCGGGGGCAGGAATGGCGGTTCAGTAATAGTTCCAGTGCGTTCATCATTTCACTCCGATTTGCAATGGCGCTACCTTAGCAGCCGGCCAGAACGGAGCAAAGCAAAAAAGAGGCATTCTCAAATGGCCGGGTGGCTCATATCCTCGCCGCCAGTTCGGCGCCCTGGCGGATGGCGCGCTTGGCGTCCAGCTCGGCGGCCACATCGGCGCCGCCGATCAGGTGCACCTTGCCACCACGGGCCTCCAGCGCCGCCTGCAGGCCGCGCTCCGGCTCCTGGCCGGCGCAGACGATGACGTGGTCCACCGCCAGGCACAGCGGCTCGCCGTCCTTCTCGATATGCAGGCCGTCGTCATCGATGCGCTGGTAGCTTATTCCCCCCCACATCATAACCCCGTGGTGGCGCAGGCTGGCCTTGTGGATCCAGCCGGTGGTCTTGCCCAGGCCCTGGCCCGGGTTGCCGGCCTTGCGCTGCAGCAACCAGACCCGGCGACCGGGCTTGACCGGCGCCGGCGTCATCAGCGCGCCCGGCGCCCGGTACTCCTTGTCGATGCCCCACTCCGCCAGCCAGTGTTCGGCGCCCTGGGCCGGAGTGGCCACCAGGTATTCGGCCACGTCGAAGCCGATGCCGCCGGCGCCGATGATGGCCACCTTCTCCCCCACCGGGACCTGGCGTGCCAGCACGTCCAGGTAGCTCAGCACCCTGGGATGATGGATACCCTCTATCTCCGGAGTGCGCGGGCGGATGCCGGTGGCCAGCACCACCTCGTCGAACGCCGAAAGCCGCTCGGGCGTGGCTTCTGTGCCCAGGCGCAGGTTCACCTCGCTTCGCGCCAGCCGCTCCCGGAAGTAGCGCAGGGTTTCAAAAAACTCCTCCTTGCCCGGGATCTGCTTGGCATAGTTGAACTGGCCGCCGATGTCCGCCGCCCGGTCGAACAGGGTCACACTGTGGCCGCGCGCCGCCGCCTCGCAGGCGAAGCTCAGCCCCGCCGGCCCCGCGCCCACCACCGCCAACCGCTTGGGCGCGGCCGTGGGCAAAAAATTCAGCTCGGTCTCGTGACAGGCCCTGGGGTTGACCAGGCAGGAGGCCCGCCGCCCCCTGAAGATATGATCCAGGCAGGCCTGGTTGCAGGCGATGCAGGTGTTGATAAGCTCGGGCGTGCCCGCCGCCGCCTTGGCCACGAAGTCCGCGTCCGCCAGGAAGGGCCGGGCCAGACACACCAGATCCGCCTGGCCGCCGGCCAGTATGGCCTCGGCCACCTCGGGAGTGTTGATGCGGTTGGTGGCCACCACCGGCACCGACAGCGCCTGGCGCACCCGCTCGGTAACCCAGCTGAAGGCGGCCCGGGGCACGCTGGTGGCGATGGTGGGCACCCGCGCCTCGTGCCAGCCGATGCCGGTGTTGATGATGGTCACCCCGGCCCGCTCCAGGGCCTGGCCCAGGGCAATGACCTCTTCCAGGCTCGAGCCCTGCTCCACCAGATCCAGCATCGACAGCCGGAAGATAATGATGAAATCCTCGCCCACGGCGGCGCGCACCGCCTGCACTATCTCCAGCGGGAAACGGTTGCGACGCCCGGCATCGCCGCCCCAGCCATCTTGGCGATGGTTGGTGCGGGCGCAGACGAACTGATTGATGAGGTAGCCCTCGGAGCCCATGATTTCAACGCCGTCGTAACCGGCCTCCCGCGCCAGCCGGGCGGTATTGGCGAAGTCGTCGATACAGTGGCGGATTTGCCGCTCGCTCATCACCGCCGGCTTGAACGGGCTGATGGGCGCCTGCCCGGGCGAGGGCGCCTGCAGGAAGGGATGGTAGGCGTAACGCCCGGCGTGCAGGATTTGCAGGGCTATCTTGCCGCCCTCCTGGTGCACCGCGTCAGTCACCCGCCGGTGCCTGGCCCGTTGCCAGGGAAAGCTGAGCTGGGCGGCGTGGGGCATCAGCCGACCCCGGAAGTTGGGGGCAATGCCGCCGGTGATGATGAGCCCTACCCCGCCCCGGGCCCGTTCCCGGTAAAAGGCGGCCAGTTTTTCGAAACCGCCTTTTTCCTCTTCCAGGCCGGTGTGCATGGATCCCATCAGGACCCGGTTTTTCAGGGTGGTGAAGCCCAGATCCAGGGGCGCCAGTAAATGGGGGTAACGGCTCATGATCCCTCCGCCGGTAGATGCCGAAATGACCCGCTCAGGCTAATGGATTAAAACACCTTTTTCAAACACTTGTTTTATATCCTGCCGACGCCGGCTCCATGGCATTGTGCGCCGGCTCGCGTCATAATGGACCAATTCGACAACGTTTCCGTTCAAGGCGTCGCTATGTGGTCTGCCATCAAGTGGTTTTTCCGTACCCTGGGTCGGGTGCTGAATGCCATCCGCATGTTGATTATCAATCTTTTCTTCCTGGCCGTGCTGGTTTCCCTGGTGCTGGTGTTCACCGCCCGGGAGGAAGCACCCCGCCTGCCCGATAGCGCGGCCCTCACCCTGGAGATTGTCGGTCCGGTGCCGGAGCAGGACAGTCCCGCCAGCCCCCGCCGGCTGGTACAGAAGTGGCTGGCCGGCGACGACACGCCGCCGCCCGCCACCCTGGGCGACATCAAGCAGGCCCTGGACCGGGCCCGGCATGACGAGCGCATCCAGGCCCTGGTGCTGCGGCTGCAGAACATGACCGAATCAAGCCTGACCCGGCTCGACGAAATCGGCGAGGCCATAGAGGGCTTCAAAACCTCGGGCAAGCCGGTGTACGCCATCGGCGACTATTACACCCAGGGCCAGTACTACCTGGCCGCCCATGCCGACGAAATCCTGCTCAACCCCGCCGGGGCCGTGACCATCCAGGGCATGGGCGTGTACCGGCTGCACTACAGGTCGGCCTTCGAGCGCTTCAACATCACCCCCCATGTGTTCCGGGTGGGCACCTACAAATCCTTCGTCGAGCCCTACCTGCGCGACGACATGTCGCCGGAAAGCAGGGAGGATACCCTGCGCTGGCTTGGCCAGCTGTGGCGTCACTACCAGGACAGGGTGGCCACCCTGCGCGGCATTCCCGCCGACCATGTCAGCCCGGAAAAAGAGCAGTTGCTCAGCCGCTTTCGCGCCGTGGGCGGCGATCCGGCCCGCTATGCCCTGGAGATGGGGCTGGTGGACCGCCTGGCCGGACGCGGCGAAATGCTGCAGACCATAGGCGAGCAGGTGGGCTGGGACAGCCAGGCCGGCGAATACAGCGGCGTCGGCATCGCCAGCTACCTGGCCCGGGCCGGCCAGCGCGACACCACGGCGCCGGCGGTGGGGCTGATTACCGCCAGCGGCGCCATCATGAGCGGCAACGAGGCAGGCGGCAACACCATCAACGACGAGTACCTGGCCCGGCTTATCGAGGAAGCCCGCCTGGACAACGAGATCAACGCCCTGGTGCTGCGCATCGACAGTCCCGGCGGCAGCGCCTTCGCCGCCGAACAGATCCGCACCGCCCTGCTGCAGTTCAAGGCCAGCGGCAAGCCGCTGGTGGTGTCCATGGGCAGCACCGCCGCCTCCGGCGGCTACTGGATAGCGGCGGATGCCGACCGCATCTACGCCGCCCCCACCACCCTCACCGGCTCCATCGGCGTGTTCGGCCTCTTTCTCACCTTCGAGGAAGCCCTCGCCAAGCTCGGCTTCAACAGCGATGGCGTGGGCACCACCGACTTCGTCGGCGCCGGCCTCACCACTGGCCTGCCCGAACACGCCCGGGAGCTGATTCAGCTCGGCGTCGAACACACCTACCGCCGCTTTGTGGACATTGTGGCCGAGGGCCGGGGGCTCAGCCCCGGGCAGGTGGAGCGCGCCGCCCAGGGCCATGTGTGGACCGGGGTCGACGCCAAGGCGCTGGGCCTGGTGGACGAGCTGGGTTACCTGGACGACGCCCTGGCCGGCGCCGCCGGGCTGGCCGGCCTGCCCGCCTACCGGGTGAAAAAGGTGCGCCTGCCCGCCAGCGCCCGTGAAGTGTTGATGGAGCAGCTGCTGCTCGACTCCGGCGCCGGCGTCGCGGAACGCCTCGGCGCCATGCTGCCCGGCGCCCTGCGCCCGGCCGGCGAGCAACTGGGCCGGGAGTTGTCCACCCTGGGTCGCTTCGACGACATCCGGGGCCAGTATGTACTGTGCGTGGAATGTCAGGAGTTCTGATGGACAAGAAAAGGATCTATATCGCCTATACCGGCGGCACCATCGGCATGCAGAAATCCGCCAAGGGCTACGTGCCCCTGGCGGGCTTTATGACCGACAGCCTGGCGCGTACCCCCGAGCTGCACCGCCCGGAAATGCCCGACTACCATATCCACGAGTACGATCCCTTAATCGACTCCTCGGACATGACCCCTTCCGACTGGCAGCGCATCGCCGACGACATCCAGGCCAACTACGACCACTACGACGGCTTCGTGGTGCTGCACGGCACCGACACCATGGCCTTCACCGCCTCGGCGCTGTCGTTCATGCTGGAGGATCTGGAAAAACCGGTGATCGTCACCGGCTCCCAGATCCCCCTGGTGGAGCTGCGCTCGGACGGGCGCAACAACCTGCTCAACGCCCTCTATATCGCCGCCGAATACCCCATCCATGAGGTGGGGCTGTTCTTCAACAACCGGCTCTATCGCGGCAACCGGGCCAGCAAGGTGCACGCCGACGGCTTCAATGCCTTCGACTCCCCCAATTTCCCGCCCCTGCTCAACGCCGGTATCCATATCGGCCTGGAAGCGGGCAAACTCGGCACCGCCACCGGCAAGCCGCTCACCGTCAGTCCCATCACCCCCCAGCCCATCGGCGTGGTAACCCTGTATCCGGGGATTTCCGCCGAAGTGATTGCCAACCTGCTGCGCCAGCCGGTGAAGGCGCTGCTGCTCTTGTCATACGGGGTGGGCAACGCGCCCCAGAACGACGCCATGCTCACGCTGCTGGCCGAGGCCTCGGCCCGGGGCGTGGTTATCGTCAACCTCACCCAGTGCCTGCGCGGCTCGGTCAATATGGAAGGCTACGCCACCGGCCACGCCCTGGCCGAAGCCGGGGTGATCTCGGGCTTCGACATGACCACGGAGGCGGCCCTGGCCAAGCTGCACTACCTGCTCAGCAAGCAGCTGCCGCCGGAGCAAATCCGCCGGCTGATGGGCCAAAGCCTGAGGGGCGAGCTGACTCCGGCGGGCTGAGGCCTAGTCTTGACCCTGTTGCCAGCAACGCAGCAGCTCGGCCATGTTGGCCACCTCCAGTTTGCTCATGGCCGAGGCCCGGTGCACTTCCACGGTGCGCACCGCCAGGCAAAGGCTGTCGGCGATGGCCTTGTTGGTCAGCCCCCCGGCCACCAGCGCCACCACTTCCCGCTCCCGGGCCGACAGCCGGGCCAGTTGCCGCCGGGCCCGGGCCCGCTCCTCCAGTTCGCCGGCGCGCGCCCGGGCCTGGGCCAGGGCCGTCGCCAGCCGGCGGGCATCCACCGGTTTTTCCAGAAAATCCACCGCGCCCCGCTTCATCGCGGTTACCGCCTGGGGCACGTCGCCATGGCCGGTCAGCAAAATAACCGCCACCGGGCTGCGGCGCCGGTTCAGGATATCCAGCACCGCCAGCCCGTCCAGTTCCGGCATCGCCAAATCCAGCAGCAGCACCGCCGGCTCGGCGTCGTCCAGCTCGGCGAGAAAGGCCGCCGGCTCCGACCAGCACCGGCTCTCGTGCCCCATGGCCTTGAGCAGGAAGGCGTTGGCCGCCAGCACCTGAGGGTCGTCGTCCAGAACATAAATCCGCATCATGCCTCCTCGGGCAGAAAAAGCTCGGCCCGGGTGCCCCAGCCGGTGTTTTCCAGCCGCAGGCGCCCGCCCAGTCGTTGGGCCAGCCGGTAGCTGACCAACAGCCCTATCCCCAGTCCGTGGACGCGGCTGGCGGGCAGGCTCTGGCCCAGGGCGTCGAGCACCCCCTGCTCGACCCCGCCGGCGCTGTCTTCCACCACATAGCACCAGCCGCCGTCCGCCCGGCTCAGCCCCAGCCGCAGGGTGCCCGCCCGTTGCTGGCGGCGGTAGGCATCCAGGCTGTTGCCCAGCAGGTTGGTGAGGATCTGCTCCACCGCCGGCGCCACGCCGTAGGCTTCGCCCGGCTCCGTATCGCAACACAGCCGCACCTGGCCGGCCTCGGCGCGGGGACCGAGCCGTTCGCACAGGGCCTGGCACAGGGCCGCGGGCTCGAAGGCGGCGGGCCCCGGCAGGGGCTGGGTGGCCCACTGGCGGAAGCGGCGGATGATGGCCGCCCCCCGCTCGGTTTCCCGGCTGATCTGGCCAAAGGCTTCCCGGCTGCGGGCCTCTTCGGTCACCAGTTCTCCCGCCTGGGCATAGGCCTGGATGGCGGACAGGGGCTGGTTCAGTTCGTGGGCCAGGCCGGTGGCCATTTCTCCCAGCAGGGTGGCCTGGCGGGCCCGGGCCAGCTCCTGCTCCTTGTGCTGGATAAGCCCGTGCAGCCGGTCCCGCTCCCGGGTCCGCCGGCGCAGCAGCCGGCTCACCCTGACATGGTGCAGCACCAGGGCCAGCAGCACCAGCCCCGCCGCCGCCAGCCACTGCCAGTGGCGTACCAGCACCTGCCGCAACTGTTGCGGCAGGTGCTGGTACGCCACTGGCAG
>NZ_NMUO01000108.1 GCF_002237365.1 Zobellella denitrificans | reverse complement strand
CTTCAGCACGGTGGCGCCCCTGAACGCCGGCGCCACCGTGCTGAAGGTGGACGGGCTGGCCAAGGCGCGGGGCGGCCGCGCCCTGTTCCGGGACATCTCCTTCGAGCTGCGCGCCGGCGAAGTGATGGGGGTGGTGGGCCCCAGCGGCTGCGGCAAGAGCACCCTGGGCAGCATCTGCTTAGGCGTGCTGGAGCCGGACGCCGGCGCCGTGTGGCGCGACCCCGCGTTGGCCCGCACCCGCTACCAGAAGCTCTACCAGGATCCGCCCGCCGCCTTTGCGCCCTGGTGCAGCCTGGGCCAGAGCCTGCAGGACGTGGTAAAGCTGCACCGCAAAGACTGGACCGAGGTGGAACGGCTGCTGCCCCGGCTGGGGCTCTCGCCCGACCTGCTGGCGCGTTCGCCCCGGGAAGTGTCCGGCGGCGAACTGCAGCGGCTGGCGATTTTGCGCATCCTGCTGCTGGAGCCGGTGCTGCTGTTCGCCGACGAGCCCACCTCGCGGCTGGATCTGGTGACCCAGCAGCAGACCATCCGGCTGCTCACCGATCTGGCCCGGGAGCGGGGCTGCGCCCTGCTGCTGGTGAGCCACGAGGCGGCACTGGTGAACAAGGTGGCGGATCGGGTGCTGACGCTGGGGTAACCCTCAAACGGGGAGGGACTGCTAGACTTCAAGGGAGTCCCTTTTCCCGGCAAGGAGAAACCCCATGAAAAAACGTACCCCGGCCCTGGTTCTGCTTTCGCTGCTTACCCTGTCGCTGCTCGGCGGCTGCAACACCATGCGCGGCGTTGGGCAAGACGTAGAGGCGGGCGGCGAAGCGATCCAGCGCTCCACTTACTAAACACCCCGGGCCAGGGGCCGGCAGCATGTGCGCCGGCCCTTTTTCGTTGCCTGCCGCCGTCCGAGATCCGAACGGGCTTATTCTTCACTATCCTCAGGGCAGGTGGATTATGACAACGCCAGGGGAGGAGCCATGAACGCAAGCCAGGCGACCATCGGCCATCTCGGCGCACACCTGGCCGAACAGGGGCGGGAGCTGCGTCGGCTGGAGGGAGCGGGCGGCCGGTTGCTGACCCTGTTCAGCCTGCTGCTGGTGGCCCAGGGCCTGCTCACCGCCTTCAACGCCACCCTGCTGTTCCGCCCGGCCGGGCCCTTGGGCTGGATAGCCCTGGCGCTGTGCCTGCTGGCCTTTTTTACCCTGGCCTGCGGCTGGGGCCACGCCCTGCTGAGTTTTCGCCCGCCGGAGCAGGTGCCCGCCCCGCCGCTGGAAGCCGAGCTGGACGCCCTGCTGCACGGCGACGACCCGGCCAGCCTGGAACGGCTGCAAACCGAATACCGGCAACTGGGCCGGAAGCTGGATCAGGCCATCGCCCTCAAGCGCCGCTTTTTCAACCATGCCTGCGACGAACTGGCCATCAGCGCCTGGCTGCTGGCCCTGTTCGGCCTGCTGCTGGTGTTCGGCCTGTAGCTACCACCAGCGGCGCAGCTTGAGCCAGGCTCCCAGCGCCACCCCCAGCGCCAGTATGATCAGGCAGAAAATCCAGAAGGCGAGGGGGTGATCGGCGCCCGGCATGCCGCCCAGGTTGATGCCGAACAGGCCGGTGAGAAAGGTGGCGGGCAGGAACAGCAGCGCCATCACCGAGATCTGGTAGGCGCGGCGGTTGGTGGCCTCGGTCATCAGGTTGTTGATCTCGTCGGCCAGCACGGCGGTGCGGGCCACGCCCGCGTCCAGATCGTCCAGCCAGCGGCGCAGCCGGTCGGCGATGTCCTGCAGCCGGCGGCGATCGTCCTCGTCCAGCCAGCCGATCTTTTCGTTGGCCAGCCGGGCCACCAGATCCCGCTGGGGCGAGAGGTAGCGGCGGATCAGGATCAATTGCTTGCGGATGCGCCCCAGCCGGCCGTTGCCCGGCAGCTTGCGTTCCAGCACCGCCTCTTCCAGTTCCAGGATCTGGTCGTGCAGCTCCTCCACGAACTCGCCGGCCCGGTCGGTGAGGGCATCGCTCATTTCCACCAGCCAGTCACCCGGGTTGGCCGGGCCGCAGCGGCGCTCGAGCTGGGCGAATACGTCCTGCTCCGACAGCAGCGGCCGGCGCCGGCTGCTGATGATGAGCGAAGGCGTGATGAAGATGCGCAGGGCCACCATCTCTTCCGGCTTGTGGCCCCGGTTGTGGTTGATGCCGCGCAGGATCAGCAGCAGGTTGTCGCCCTGGCGCACCAGCTTGGGTCTGCTGCTCTGGCCCAGCAGTGCCTCGCGGGCGACCTCGTCCAGCAAGGGGCTCTGCTTCAGCCAGCGGGCGGACTCGGGCTCCCCGTAGTCCAGGTGCACCCAGGCGGGCCCGTCCGCCGGCAGTCCGGCCCCCGCCGCCAGCGGCCGCATGCCCCCGGCACCGTCCAGCGCCAGGCGATAGATACTGTTAACCGGCACCTGTTCCATTGCATTCCTCCCCGAGTCACCAGGGTAACAGCTTACACCAAAGCATAGAGGGCCTCAGCCGGAGCTTTCCTTGTTTCCCGGAAAACAAACACGAAGGGCCTCCCGAGGGAGGCCCTTGAAGCGATGTGCCGTTCGCTGGAACTCAGCCCACCCACTGGGTGACCTGGGCGAAGATCAGGAAGCCCATGGCGATGGCGATCCAGATGGCGAACAGGGGCAGGAAGAACTTGACCCACTTGTTCCAGGCGACGCCGGCCAGGGCCAGGGTGGCCATAAAGTAGCCGGAGGTGGGATAGAGGATGTTGCCCAGGCCGTCGCCCAGCTGGTAGGCCAGCACCGCGGTCTGCCGGGTCACGCCCACCAGGTCGGACAGGGGTGCCATGATCGGCATGGTCACCAGCGCCTGGCCGCTGCCCGAGGGGATCACGAAGTTGAAGCCGAGCTGGGCGAAGAACATGCCGATGGC
Source organism: Zobellella denitrificans (assembly GCF_002237365.1). Classification (GTDB taxonomy): domain Bacteria; phylum Pseudomonadota; class Gammaproteobacteria; order Enterobacterales; family Aeromonadaceae; genus Oceanimonas; species Oceanimonas denitrificans. The sequence goes on along the minus strand of NZ_NMUO01000108.1, from coordinate 9,483 downwards.
GGAGAAGATGGCCGGGAAACCGCCCACCAGGTTGCCCAGGCCGTATACCAGGGTATCCATGATCTGGCCTTCTTCCAGCACCACCGCCACGGCGCGGGCGATGCCGCAGATCATGGCGCCCACCAGCACGTCGCGGAAGCCTTCGTTGAAGCCCTCGCAGATCTCCTCGGTCTTGAGGCCGGCGATCAGGCCGACCACCACGCCCATGATCACGAACAGCCCGGCCATTTCCATCATGAACCAGCCCTGGGTCAGCACGCCCCACACCAGGGTGGCGAAGAAGGCGAAGGTGGCGAAGGCGGCCCACTTCTGGCGCGGGGTGGCGGTCAGCACGCCTTCGTCATTGCCATGCTGGTAGCGGTGGCGCTTGTCCTCTTCCTTGGCGTCGCCGTTCATCAGGCTCAGCGCCGGGTTGTTGCGTACCTTGAGCGCGTAACGGGTAACGTAGAAGATGCCGGCCAGCAGGATGGCGGCAAAGGCCAGTACCCGCAGCAGCAGGCCGGAATACACCGGCAGGTCGGCCAGCTGCTGGCCCAGGCCGGTGTTGATGGGGTTGAGCACCCCGGCGGTAAAGCCGGCGGTGGTGGCGCACAGGGCCACGGCGGCGGCGGTGACCGAGTCGAAGCGCAGGGCGATCATCAGCGGCAATATCACCGGCACATAGACCAGGGCCAGCTCCTGGGTGCCGATCAGGGTGGCGATCACCGCAAAGGTGGTCATCAGCACCGGGATGATGACGATGCTGTTGTGGGCGAAGCGGCGGGTCAGCTTGTCGACCCCGATCTCGATGATGCCGGTCCGGCGCAGCACCATGAACATGCCGCCGATGATAAAGGTGAAGAACACCACGGCGCCGGCGTCCATCAGGCCCTTGGGAATGGCCAGCATAAAGTCGACCGGACCGACCGGGTTGGATTCGATCACCTGGTAGGAGTTGGGATCTATGGTGGTGCGGCCGTTGGGGCCGGGTACCCGGTCATACTGGCCGGCCGGCACTATGTAGGTGAGTACGGCGGCGATGGCGCTGAACACGAACAGGATGACGTAGATGTGCGGCATCTCGAACGATTTCTTTTTCTTTTCCACGGTGTCGGCGGAAAACTGATTGGCTTTAGACATGGGCTCCATGACCTCTCCCTTCATTACATCAACTGAGTTAAGTCCATTTACGCTGGGCGGCGTAGTTTTTTAAAAGGTCGCCTGCGCCGTTTTGCATATAAAACGGGGCTGGTTTGTATTGATGGCTGGCCTCGGGGCTATTAATAACCCTTTATTAACACCGGATCAACATTTTTTGGAAGTTATTTCCACCTTATGGAATTGATGTATTTGCCATGAGTGTTAGCAGCTGGAGCCGGCGTGGATGGCTAGTGGGGTGGCTCTGGGAGTGCTCTTATGTATATGTTTTTAAATGAAAATTTAATTATCTTGATGATATTAATGGTATTTTTATCTTTGGATGCTTTGATTTATTAAATTGTATTAAATCATGTTCCACATTATGTGTTTTTGCTAAATGTCTTTTGTATGTTTTTATTTTTATTATTGTGTCCTTTAAGTGGCTTTTTCTGTTTATTCAAAGTTATTATCTATTTTGGAATTTAAATTTCTCATCGGTATATTTATTTTTATGTGGAGTTAAAAGGGTGTTCCCAGGACGGCCCTGCTTTCTTGACGTAGCCGTATTAGGGGCTGTTTACGATCTTTGCACTTTGGTCCGTAGGCGGTTAGGTGGCGCTGGGTGTGTGAGTCACACCGGAAGCCGCAGAAACGGCAAGCCCGCCATGGGCGGCGGGCTTGGTGAGGGGGCGGCGGGACCTGCCCGGTAACTCACTGTTCCGGACGGTAGATCACCAAGGATCAGTGATTGACTACCTCGAGCAGGCCGGGAGGCAGCGGGTGCAGGTCGCAGTTGTCGCCCGGGCCGACCCGGTCGACGATCAGAAAACGTTGCCGCCCGCCGAGGGAGACGACGGGGTGATGCCAGGTATCGGTGTGGTAGTTCACGCCCTGGCGGCCGTTGGAAACAAAGGCCTGGATGGCCTCCGGCGCCGGCGCCGGACCCCGTGGCGCCACCAGGATCAGGAAGGGCTTGTCGTCGAGCGGAATAAAGGCCTGGCTGCCCCTGGGATGCTTCTCCATCAGGGTCACCGCCAGGGGCAGGGTGTAGGGCTCCACGTCCACCAGGCTGATGGCGACCCGGGCATCGTCGCCCAGGGCTTCGGCCCGGGCGATATCGTGGTAGCGCAGGGCCTTGCCGTCATTGATATAGAACTGGTGCTGCCGTTCCGTCTCTATCACCTCGCCGAAGGGGGCGAAGGCGGCGGCGGTCAGCGGCTGGGCCCGGAGTTGCAGGGTCATGGGCGCCCCCTTGCCGGCAGGGCCCGGGGGGGAATAACGGCAAGGCGAAGCCCGCCGGCCGGGCCTGGACGCCGGCTGGATATCTGCGTGATGGTCATGTTGGTGTTCTCGTTTTTGGTCGGTGAGGGTGGCCACCGGCACGGGGGCCGGCGGCGGGTTTGCTTATTGTTGTTATCGGGTTCGGGTTATTCCGGCAGCACCAGAATGGCCCGGAAGTCGTTGACGTTGGTGCGGGTGGGGCCGGTTTCCACCAGCACGCCCAGCCGGGAGAAGAAACCGTAGCTGTCGTTGTTGGCCAGGTAGTCTTCCGCCTTGAGGCCGGCCGCCTCGGCCCGGGCGTACAGCTCGGGGGTGATGTAGGCGCCGGCGTTGTCTTCCACCCCGTCGATGCCGTCGGTGTCGGCGGCCAGGGCGTAGACGCCCTTCAGGCCCTTCAGCTCGTTGAACAGGCTCAGCATAAACTCGCTGTTGCGCCCGCCACGGCCGTTGCCCTTGATGGTGACCGTGGTTTCACCGCCGGACAGGATCACGCAGGGGGCCGAGATGGGCTGGCCGCACTTCTGGATCTGCTTGGCGATGGCGGCGTGCACCTTGGCCACTTCCCGGGACTCGCCCTCGATGCAGTCACCCAGCACCAGCGGGGTGATGTCGTGGGACATGGCCACGTCGGCGGCCGCGTCCAGCGCATCCTGGGGGGTGGCGATCATGTGGAACTCGGCCCGGCTCAGGCGCTCGTCCCCCGGTTTGACGGTCTCGGACTCGGGGCTCTGCAGCCAGGCGCGCACATGGGGCGCGACCTCGATGCCGTAGCTGTCGAGGATGGCCAGGGCCTGGGCCGAGGTGGTGGGGTCCGCCACCGTCGGGCCGGAGGCGATCACGGTGGGCTCGTCGCCGGGCACGTCGGAAATGCCGAGGGCGATCAGCCGGGCCGGGTAGGTAGCGGCGGCCAGGCGGCCCCCCTTGATGGCGGACAGGTGCTTGCGCACGCAGTTCATCTCGTCGATGGCCGCACCGGACTTGAGCAGGGCCTTGTTGATGGCCTGCTTGTCGGACAGGGTCAGGCCCGGGGCCGGCAGGCTCAGCAGCGAGGAGCCGCCGCCGGACAGCAGGCAGATCACCAGGTCGTTTTCGCCCAGGCCGGACACCAGTTCCAGCATGCGGCGGCCGACCCGCTCGCCGGCGTCATCCGGAACCGGGTGGGCGGCCTCGATGATTTCGATACGCTCGCAGGGTGCGCCGTGATCGTAGCGGGTCACCACCAGGCCGGACAGTTCGCCTTCCCAGATGGCGTCCAGCTCGGCGGCCATGGAGGCGGCGGCCTTGCCGGCACCGATGACAACGGCTTTTTGACGAGTATCCTTGGGCAGGTATTCGGCCAGGTTGCCCTTGGGCAGGGCGGCGGCCACGGCGCTGTCGAACAACTGCTGTAACAACTCCTTGGGTTGGATATCCATTGCAAATACTCCTCGAAAAACGGCTGCCTTTACATTCTTATAAGTGTCGGGGTGGGGCGAGACGACGGCAACCAGGATCTAACACAAAGCCCCCTGAGTGAAAGTCTGAACCTGCCGACGCCTGCCCCGGTTTTGACCGGGCCGCGACTGAAGCCAAAAAGCCGCGGTCCGGTAAAAGGGTTACTCGCCCCGGATATTGTGGTTGGCCAGGTGCTCCAGCGCCTTGACCAGACCGGAGTGATCCCAGCCGGAGCCGCCCAGGGCGGCACAGGTGTTGAACAGCTCCTGAGTACCGGCGGTGTTGGGCAGGGACACACCCAGCTCGCGGGCGCCGTCCAGGGCCAGGTTCAGGTCCTTCTGGTGCAGGGCGATGCGGAAGCCCGGGTTGAAGGTGCCCTTGACCATGCGCTCGCCGTGCACTTCCAGGATCTTGGAAGACGCGAAACCGCCCATCAGCGCCTCGCGCACCTTGGCCGGGTTGGCGCCGGCCTTGGAAGCGAATACCAGGGCCTCGGCCACCGCCTCGATGTTCAGCGCCACGATGATCTGGTTGGCGACCTTGCAGGTCTGGCCGTCGCCGTTGCCACCCACCAGGGTGATGTTCTTGCCCATCACTTCGAACAGCGGCTTGATGCGCTCGAAGGTGGCTTCGTCGCCGCCGACCATGATGCTCAGGGTGGCGTTGATGGCGCCGACTTCACCGCCGGACACCGGGGCGTCCAGGTACTGGGCGCCGGTTTCCTTGACGCGCTTGGCGAAGCCCTTGGTGGCCATGGGGGAGATGGAGGACATGTCCACCACTACCTTGCCGGCGGAGAGGCCGTCGGCCACGCCGTTGGCGTCGAACAGCACGGATTCCACCTGCGGGGTGTCGGGCACCATGATGATGATGACTTCGGCCGCTTCGGCCACCGCCTTGGGGTTGGCCAGGGCGATGCCGTTGTCACCCAGCAGATCGGCCGGGGCGGGAGCGAAATGCTCGGAGAAGTACAGGGTGTGACCCGCTTTTTGCAGGTTCTGGGCCATGGGCTTGCCCATGATGCCGGTACCGATAAAACCTATTTTCATGTTCGTTTCCTCTTGGCTTGGGGCGCCGGCCTGGCCGGCGCTGGGAGAAATCAGTTCAGGGATGGTTCAGGCAACGCCGTGGGTCTTCAGCCAGCCCAGGCCCGCTTCGGTGGTGGTGGCCGGCTTGTACTCGGCGCCCACCCAGCCCTGATAGCCCACCTTGTCCAGGAAGGCGAAGATGTTGTGGTAGTTCAGCTCGCCGGTGCCCGGCTCGTGACGACCCGGGTTGTCGGCCAGCTGGATGTGGTTGATGATGCTCAGGTTTTTCTCAATGGTCGGGATGATGTCCCCTTCCATGATCTGCATGTGGTAAATGTCGTACTGGAACGCCAGGTTGTCGGAGCCGACCTGCTCGATGATGTCCAGCGCCTGCTTGCTGTTGTTCAGGAAGAAGCCCGGAATGTCGCGGGTGTTGATCGCCTCGGCAATCAGCTTGATGCCGGCTTCCTTCAGCTTCTCGGCGGCGTACTTCAGGTTGGCGACGAAGGTGGCCTCGGCCTGCTCGGCGGACACGCCGGCGGGCGGGATGCCGGCCAGGCAGTTGACCTGCTTGTTGCCCAGCACCCTGGCGTAGGCGATGGCCTGGTCCACGCCGGCCTTGAACTCTTCAACCCGGCTCGGATCGACGGCAATGCCGCGGCTGCCCGCGGCCCAATCGCCGGCCGGCAGATTGAACAGCACCTGCTCCAGGCCGTTCTCGTCCAGCTTGGCCTTGATGACCTCGGCCGGATAATCATAGGGGAACAGGTATTCCACGCCCTTGAAACCGGCCTTGGCGGCGGCTTCGAAGCGGTCCAGGAAGTCGACCTCGGTAAACAGCATCGACAGGTTGGCGGCTAATTTCGGCATTGCGATGTCCTTATGTTCTTGGGGGCAAGTTCAGTATGGGCCCGGCCCCGGGCCGGGCCCATACCGTCAGTCGAGCAGGGAGATGGCGGTGGGGGCGTCGGCACCCTTCTCGGCCAGCTCTTCGAACTCGTTGATGGCGTCGATTTCCACGCCCATGGCGATGTTGGTCACCCGCTCCAGGATGACTTCCACCACTACCGGCACCTGGTGCTCGGCCATCAGCGCCTTGGCCTGTTCGAAGGCGGGGGCGATGTCTTCCGGCTTGAATACCCGGATGGCCTTGCAGCCCAGGCCCTCGACCACGGCCTTGTGATCCACACCGTATTCGCCCAGCTCCGGCGCGTTGATGTTCTCGAACGACAGCTGGACGCAGTAGTCCATGTCGAAACCGCGCTGGGACTGGCGGATCAGGCCCAGGTAGGAGTTGTTCACCAGCACGTGGATGTAGGGCAGCTTGAACTGGGCACCCACCGCCAGCTCTTCGATCATGAACTGGAAGTCGTAGTCACCGGACAGGGCAACCACCTGGCGGCCCGGCTCGGCGGCGCATACGCCCAGGGCGGCGGGAATGGTCCAGCCCAGGGGACCGGCCTGACCGCAGTTGATCCAGTTGCGTGCCTTGTACACGTGCAGGAACTGGGCGGCGGCGATTTGCGACAGGCCGATGGTGGACACATAGGTGGTGTCGCGGCCGAAGGCCTTGTTCATCTCTTCGTATACGCGCTGCGGCTTGACCGGGGTGTTGTCGAAGTGGGTCTTGCGCTGCAGGGTGCGCTTGCGCTCCTGGCACTCGGAAACCCAGGCGCTGCGATCTTTCAGCTTGCCGGCGGCTTTCCACTCCTTGGCCACTTCCACGAACAGCTTCAGCGCTTCGCCGGCGTCGGACACGATGCCCAGATCCGGGCCGAACACCCGACCGATCTGGGTCGGCTCGATGTCCACGTGCACGAACTTGCGGCCCTTGGTGTAGACGTCGACGGAACCGGTGTGGCGGTTGGCCCAGCGGTTGCCGATGCCGATCACGAAGTCGGAAGCCAGCAGGTTGGCGTTGCCGTAGCGGTGCGAGGTCTGCAGGCCGCACATGCCGGCCATCAGCTCGTGGTCGTCGGGAATGGTGCCCCAGCCCATCAGGGTCGGGATCACCGGCACGCCCAGCACTTCGGCGAATTCGGTGAGCAGATCGGCGGCATCGGCGTTGATCACACCGCCACCGGAAACGATCAGCGGCTTGTCGGCGGCGTTCAGCATGGTCAGGGCTTTTTCAACCTGGATGCGGGTGGCGGCCGGCTTGTACGGGGTCATCGGCTGGTAGGCTTCCGGATCGAACTCGATCTCGGCCATCTGCACGTCGAAGGGCAGGTCGATCAGCACCGGGCCGGGACGGCCGGAGCGCATGATGTGGAACGCCTGCTGGAAGGTACCGGGCACCTGGGCCGGCTCCATCACGGTGACCGCCCACTTGGCGACCGGCTTGGCGATGGACTCGATGTCCACGGCCTGGAAGTCTTCCTTGTGCATGCGGGCACGCGGCGCCTGGCCGGTGATGCACAGGATCGGAATGGAGTCGGCGGAGGCGGAGTACAGGCCGGTGATCATGTCGGTGCCGGCGGGGCCGGAGGTACCGATACAGACCCCGATGTTGCCCGGGTTGGCACGGGTGTAGCCTTCGGCCATGTGGGAGGCACCCTCGACGTGACGGGCCAGCACATGGCTGATGGAGCCGAGACCCCGCAGCGCGGCGTAGAAGGGGTTGATGGCGGCGCCGGGAACACCAAAGGCTTTGGTCACACCTTCCAGTTCCAGGATTTTAGCGGCTGCTTCGATTGCTTTCATTTTAGCCATAGTCGGTATCCATTCATCTGAGGTGCGCTCGGCACCGTTGTTGGTTGTCCATGGGGGTTGGCTCGCAGACCCGCCTGGTGAGGGCGGTTAACATCTGCGCAACCCATAGGCTGATAATACAAAAAAAAATGTGACGATCAACATATTTTTGGAAATCAATTTTGCATTGTGGAAAATGCAAGTTGACCCCGGTCTGTTGTGTCGCCACTATTTTCGTAGTTAATTTTATGTTTTGTATGGTTTTTTGTTTTGATTTTTGATGCGCCGGATGATTCCCGCCATTGCTTCATTAAAAATGGAAATCGATTCCTTTTATAAGGAAGGGGTGTTCCCGTCGATCCCGGGGCGGTGGCGGCCGGCGCGGAGCGGTAACAATAGTATTACGAACACATGTGTAGATACAAGATTGCATGCAAAATTGTGAACAATTTCGTATTGGAAGCCGTGGCTGCCGCCGTCAGCCGCAGCGGGAGTCGCCGCAATTCAGGCAGGTGAGGCAGCCGTCGACCTGCACGGCCGCCCGGGTCAGGCACTTGCGGCACAGCCGGGCGCCGGCGGGAAAACCGGTCGCGTCCCCGCTGTGCTCCGGAGCCGGCTCCGTTGCCGGGGTGATGGCGGCCAGGTGGCGCTCGATGACATCGGCGATCTCGGCCACCAGGGAGGGCATGTAGCGTCCGCCCGGCCTGAAGTAGCCACCCTGGGGATCGAACACGGCGCGCAGCTCATCCACGATAAAGCGGATATCGCCGCCCCGGCGGAACACCGCCGAGATCAGCAGGGTCAGCGCCACCACCCACTGGTAGTGCTCCATGTTGCGGGAGTTGATAAAGATCTCGTAGGGGCGGCGCCGGCCGCCGTCTTCGTCCTGCACCAGGTCGTTGATGGTGACGTAGAGGGCATGCTCGAGCAGGGGGGTCTTGATCTTGTAGGTGGTGCCCCACAGCGCCTCGGGCCGGGCCGCCGGCTCGGGCAGGGGGCCGTCCCGGGAGGAACTGGGCGTTATCACCTCGCAGCCGACGATTTTCCGCTCTATCTTGCGCATGGGTCACCTGCTCACAGCTTGCCGTAGTAGCCTTCCTTGAGGGCGTCGTACAGGTTGGCGGCGCTGTGCACCTCGCCCTCGTACTCCACCGGTTCATCGCCCCTCGCCTCGACCGTGCTGCCGTCGTCCAACAGGAAGCGATAGCGGGTGGCGGCCAGATCCCGGTCCCGCACCAGCACCCCCTGGAAGGCGGCGGGGTTGAAGCGGAAGGTGGTGCAGCCCTTGAGCCCCTGGCGGCAGGCCTGGAGGTAGAGATCCTCGAACCGCTCGAAGGGATAGTCGGTGGGCACGTTGACGGTCTTGGAGATGGAGGAGTCGACCCAGCGCTGGGCGGCGGCCTGCATCGCCACGTGCTGCTCGGGGCTGACGTCGTCGGCGGTGACGAAATGGTCGGGCAGCGCCCGGGCCGGATCCGGGCTGCCGGGCAGGGCGTCCGGATTGACCAGCCGGCGGTAGGCCAGCAGCTCGAAGGAAAACACCTCCACCCGCTCCTTGCTCTTGCGGCCGGGGCGGATGAGGTTGCGGCTGTAGTGGTGGGCGAAGCTCGGCTCTATGCCGCTGCTGGCGTTGTTGGCCAGCGACAGGGAGAGGGTGCCGGTGGGCGCGATGGAGCTATGGTGGGTAAAACGCGCCCCGGTGCGGGCTAGGTCCGCCACCAGCTCCGGCTCCTGCTCCGCCAGCCGCTGCAGGTAGCGGCTGTAGCGGGCGTGCAGTATCCGCCCCGGCACCTTGTCGCCGGCGTGGTGGCCGTCGTCCAGCAGCTCGGGGCGCAGCCGCAGCAGCGCCGGGGTGAGCTCGAAGTCCCGCAGCAGCAGGGGCGCCGCGCCCTTCTCCCGGGCCAGCTCCAGCCCGGTGTGCCAGCCGGTG
>NZ_NMUO01000107.1 GCF_002237365.1 Zobellella denitrificans | reverse complement strand
TCTGCGCCCCGGGCGGGCGCGGCGGCTCCCGCATCAGGCCGGGCCGGGGTGGCTCCACCCCCAGGGTCATGGCGGGCGGGCCGTCCATGATGATGTTGATCCACAGCAGCTGGATGGCGGTAAAGGGCATCGGCAGGCCCAGCAGGGTGGCGGTGAGCACGGTGAGGATGGCGGCGATGTTGGTGGACAGCTGGAAGCGCACGAACTTGACGATGTTGTCGTAGATGGTGCGGCCTTCCTCCACCGCCTGCACTATGGTGGCGAAGTTGTCGTCGGTCAGCACCAGGGTCGCCGCCTCCCGGGTCACGGCGGTGCCGGTGATGCCCATGGCGACGCCGATGTCCGCCGCCTTGAGGGCGGGGGCGTCGTTGACCCCGTCGCCGGTCATGGCGGTGACGTGGCCGTCGGCCCGCAGCGCCCGGACGGGCTTGACCTTGTGCTGGGGAGAGACCCGAGCGAATACCGTGATGTCGTCGATGCGGCGGGCCAGTTCGGCGTCGTCCATGCGCTCCAGCTCGGCACCGGACAGCACCCCGCCCGGCAGCCCCAGTTCCCGGGCGATGGCCGCCGCCGTGGTCTTGTGATCGCCGGTGATCATCTTCACCTGGATGCCCGCGGCCCGGCAGTGGGCGATGGCCTCGGCCGCCTCGGGGCGCGGCGGATCCATCAGCCCCACCAGCCCCAGGAAGGTCCAGTCGCCGACCCAGCGCCAGAGATCCTCGCCCGGGTCGAAATCGCGGGCCGGGATCTCCCGCTGGGCCACGGCCAGCACCCGCAGCGCCTGACCGGCGAGGTGGTCGTTTTCCCGGGTGATGGCGCGGGCGGCGGCGTCGTCCAGCGGGCGGGGGCCGTCGCCGTGTTGCCAGTGGCTGGCGTGGCTGAGCAGGATGTCCGGCGCCCCCTTGATGTACATCAGCACCCGGTCGCCCCTGTGGTGGAAGGTGGCCATGAACTTGTGGGCCGAGTCGAAGGGGATCTCGGCGAGGCGCGGCGCGCGCTCCTGCTCCCGCTGGGGATCCAGGCCGCCCTTCTGGGCCAGCACATAGAGGGCGCCCTCGGTCGGATCGCCGATGAGCTTGCCGTCGCGCACCCGCGATTCGGTGCACAGCGCCATGGGCGGCAGCATGGCCGCCGGCCCGGGGCCGCCCTCGCTGTGGATCCGGCCGTCGCTGCCATAGCCCTGGCCGCTGGCGCTGAAGCGGTGGCCCGCGTGCCAGCCGGCCCGGGCGGTCATCTGGTTGAGGGTGAGGGTGCCGGTCTTGTCGGTGCAGATCACCGTGGTGGCGCCGAGGGTTTCCACCGCCGCCAGTTTCTTCAGGATGGCCTTCTTGCGCGCCATGCGCCACATGCCGATGGCCAGGGTCACGGTGACTACGGCGGGCAGGCCTTCGGGCACGGCGGCCACCGCCAGGGCGACCGAGGTCATCGCCGCTTCGGCCCAGGGCGTGCCGCGCAGCAGGGTCATGGCGAAGATGGCCACCACCACCACCCCGGCGATGGCCGCCAGCCGCTTGCCCAGCCGATCCAGCTGCCGCTGCAGCGGGGTTTCCCCTTCCGGGGCCTGGGCGATCAGCGTCGCTATGCCGCCCATTTCGGTGTTCATGCCGGTGGCCACCACCAGCATTTCGCCCCGGCCCCGGCTGACGGTGGTGTTCATGTACAGCATGTTGCAGCGCTCGCCCAGGGGCAGATCGTCCTCCGCCAGCGGCGGGGCGAGCTTGCCGACCGGCTGGGACTCCCCGGTCAGCGCCGCCTCCTGCACCTCCAGGGCGTGGGCGGCCAGCACCCGGCCGTCGGCCGGCACCTGATCGCCCGCTTCCAGCAGCACCAGGTCGCCGGGCACCAGCTCGGCGGCGGCCAGTTCCTGCACCTGGCCGTTGCGCCTGACCCTGGCCCTGGGCACCAGCATGCCCTTGAGCGCGGCCAGGGTGCGTTCCGCCCGGTGCTCCTGGTAAAAGCCGAGGGCGGCGTTGAACAGCACCACCAGCAGGATGACCACCGCATCCTTCAGATCGCCGATGGCCCAGGCCAGCCCGGCGGCAAACAGCAGCACCAGCACCAGTACGGCCTTGAACTGATCCAGGAACCGGAGCCAGGGGGGCGGGGCGCCGTTTCGGCCAGGCGATTCTCGCCGTACTCGGCCAGCCGTTGCCGGGCGGCCTGGTCGCTCAGGCCGCGACCGCTGTCGGTGTCCAGCGCCGAGGCGGTTTGCTCCGTGGTCAGCCGGTGCCAGCGCGGTGCCGATGTCTGCATGGTGGTGCTCCCTCCCGTGGGCGGCTCCGCCAGCCGCTACCCCTTCCACCATAGGGCCGGAAGGGGCGGGATGGCAACCACAAATAATGATAACCATCTGTTTTCAAATGGTTAAATGGGAAGGTCAGAGAACCATGTCGTGTTAAGTCCAGGCGGCGACGATGCCTGGGGCGCGGGCGGCCCGCCCGCATGAAGGAGGCACCGGGGTGGGCAAAGACAGAGCCCAACCCGCGATGCTCGTTCTGTCCCGCGCCTTTTCAAACCTGTGGCGTGGCAGACCAATCCGAGGGTTCGCGCCGTGCGCGAAGGCAGGCGGGCCGCCTGCGCTCCACCAGCAAGGTGCGCAGCTGCACACGGCGGTGTTTGCCTGCCGGCTACATGGTGCCTTAACCGGCCTGGCGGTGCAGCTCCCCGAGCAGGGTGACCGCCTCCCGGCTGAGGCGGGTCACCCGTTCCCAGTCGCCGGCTGCGATGGCGTCGGCGGGCAGCATCCAGCTGCCGCCTACCGTGGCCACGCAGCTGAGGCGGGCGTAGCCGGTGAGGTTGTCCGGGTTGATGCCGCCGGTGGGGCAGAAGCGTATCTGGGGCAGGGGGGCGGACATGGCCTTGAGCGCCGCCGCCCCGCCGTTGACTTCGGCGGGAAAGAACTTGAGCCTGCTGTAGCCGAGCTCGAGTGCCTGCATGATCTCCGAGGGGGTACTGACCCCGGGGATCAGGGGGGCGCTGCCCCGGGCGGCGTGCTGCAGCAGGCGGGGAGTGCAGCCCGGCGAGATCACGAAACGGGCGCCGGCGGCCACAGCGGCATCGTATTGCTCGGGGGTCAGCACGGTACCGGCCCCCACTAACGCCTCGGGCAGGGCTTCGGCGATAGCGGTGATGGCGGCCAGGGCCGCATCGGTGCGCAGGGTTACCTCGAACACGTCGATACCGCCGGCCAACAGGGCGCGGGCCAGGGGCACCGCCTGCTCGGGCCGGTCGACGACCATCACCGGCATCAGGGGGGAAGCGGCGAAGACCGCGTCGGGTTGGAGTTGCCATGTCATCTTGGTTCTTCCTCTTGTGAGCGGGCCGGTCGTGCCGGCGCCGGGGGTGAAAACAGGCTGGCGCCGTGCTCCGCGTCGGACACCTGCGCCCGCAGGGGAGCGAACAGCTCCCGGCCACAGCCGGCGTCGTTGTCGCTCAGGTCCGGGGTGGCGGACGGGCGCTCCTGGAGGGGGGCGTCCACCGTCAGGGTGCCGCGCTCCGCGTCCAGGGTGATCAGATCCCCGTCGCACAGCCGCGCCAGGGGGCCGCCCCGGGCCGCCTCCGGGGTCAGGTGCAGGGCCGCCGGTATCTTGCCCGAGGCGCCGGACAGGCGGCCGTCGGTGACCAGCGCCACTCGGTGGCCGGCCTGCTGCAGGTTGCCGAGCAGTGGCATTAGCTGGTGCAGCTCGGGCATGCCGTTGGCCGCCGGGCCATTGAAGCGCCCCACTATCACCCCATCCCGCTGCAATTCCCCCGCCCGGTAGGCATCGACCACCGCCTGCTGGCTGTCGAATACTCGGGCCGGCGCCCGGATCCGGCGATGCTCCGGCGCCACGGCGCTGACCTTGATGATGGCGCGGCCCAGGTTGCCGTCGAGCACCTTGAGCCCGCCGCTGGCGCTGAAGGGCTGGTCCCGGGAGGCGATCACCGTCGGATCCCGGGTGTCGGCGCAGGGGCGCCAGTGCAGGCGGCCGTCCACCGTCAGGGCGGGCGCACTGAAGTGGTCCTGGTAGTCGCCGTAAACTGGCAGGGCGTTGGTGTGCAGCAGCCCTCGTTCGGCCAGCCGGTGCAGCAGCAGCGGCACGCCGCCCGCCTGTTGGAAGGCGTTGATGTCGGCCGGGCCGTTGGGGTAGATCCGCGCCAGCAGGGGCACGGCGGCGGAGAGTTCGTCGAAGTCGTCCCAGTTCAGTACCCAGCCCGCGGCCCGAGCGATGGCCACCAGGTGCAGGGTGTGGTTGCTGCTGCCGCCGGACGCGAGCAGTGCCACCACCCCGTTGACCACCGCCTTTTCGTCCAGCACCCGGTACAGGGGGCGGCTCGCCACCCCCGTCGCCTGGGCCGCCAGGCGCATCGCCGCCTCCGTGGTCAGCGCGTGGCGCAGCGGGCTGTCCGGCGCAACGAAGGCGGATCCCGGCAGCATCAGCCCCATGGCCTCGAACACCAGCTGGTTGCTGTTGGCGGTACCGTAGAAGGTGCAGGTGCCGGGGGAGTGGTAGGCCCGGTTTTCCATCTCCTGCAACGCCTCGCGGCCGACCTGGCCGGCGGCGTACTGCTGGCGTACGCGGACCTTGTCCTCGTTGCCGATGCCGGTGGCCATGGGGCCGGCGGGGATGAAGGCAGTAGGCAACTGGCCGAAGCTGAGCGCGCCGATCAACTGGCCAGGGGCTATCTTGTCGCAGATGCCGAGCAGCAGGGTGGCGTCGAAGGCGTCGTGGCTGAGCGAAACGGCAGTGGCCTGGGCGATCAGATCCCGGGAGAGCAGGGACAGCTCCATGCCCGGCCGGCCCTGGGTGATGCCGTCGCACATGGCCGGCACGCCGCCGGCCACCTGGGCGCTGTGGCCCCGTTCGGCCAGTGCCGCCTTGATGGCATCCGGGTAGGCCTGGTAGGGCTGATGGGCGCTCAGCATGTCATTGTAGGCGGTTACTATGGCCAGGTTGGCCCGGGTCATGTCCAGCAGCCGTGCCTTCTGCGACGGGCAGGCGGCGGCCACCACATGGGCCAGGTTGCCGCAGGCCAGGCCTGCCCTGGTCTTGCCCTGGGCGGCCTGGTGCTCCATACGCCGCTGGTAAGTGTCCCGGCTGGTCTGGCTGCGGGCCCGGATCCGGGCGGTGACCCGGTCAAGGATAGGATGCATAAGGAACTCCCTGTTCGTTTAGTGTTGGTACCGGTTCCAGTTGCTGACAATCCTCCGCCTGACTCAGCCGGCCGGGCTGCGCAGCCGGGTCACGTAGCCGCGGGTGACTGCCGCCAGATCGTCCCCTTGCAGCGGAGATTCGATGCCGCGCGGTACCGTCACCGGCAGCCGAGGCAGTAGCGGGGCCCAGGTGGCTGGTGCCTCGTCGAGGGCCACGGCATGCACCTTGCCGTCATGCTCCCGGCTGGCCTTGACGTGGATGTAGTCCACAAAGGGCGCCAACTGGGCGGCGGCCTGGGACTTGTTTTCCCCCAGCCAGTGCCAGTTGGCCATGTCGAAGGCCATGCCCACGGGCGCGCCTTGCCGCGCGACAGCCTGGAAGAAGCGGAGCAGTGGCGCCAGGGTGCCGCCCTCCGGGGTCTGGTCGTTCTCGATCACCAGCCGGATATCGCCGGCGCGCAGCAGGCCCTCGAGGCCGGCCAGTCCGGGGTTGTCCGGAGCATGGCCGAGGGGCAGCTTGAGCAGCCGGGCGCCGAGCTCGGCTGCCTCCGCCAGCCGCTGCCGCAGACCGGCCAGATCCGGTCGGCCTTGCGGGTCGTACAGGGGCGCGGGTGAGGAATAGACGCAGCTCAGGTGGTGCGCCCGGATCTGCTCTCCCAGTACGGCCAGGGTGTCGCCCCGGTCGAGCAGCTCCTGGCGGATTTCCACGCCGTCCGCGCCACTGGCGGCGATGATCGGCAGCAATGCCGCCTGGCCACCCAGGGCACGAACCTTGTCGTGACCGTAGGCGGAAGTAACGACGATGACCTCTGTGTGCATAAGGGCTTCCTGTGGTTTGGATGCGAGCAGTATCGGAAAATAAAATGGTACCGGTTCCATTTTCAATTAAGAAAAGACGCGGCAAGGCCGGCTGTCAGCCGGTGCGAGCCAAGGCCGAGACATTGGCGCAGTTTTGGCCGAGGTCCCCATCGAGGGCGGCGATCAGGTTGTCAACCGCGCAGCGCACCATGGCCAGCCGGGTTTCGTGGGTGGCGGAGCCGATGTGCGGCAGCAGCACGGCGTTGTCCAGCCGGCACAGGGGCGAACTGCCCGGCAGCGGCTCGACCTCGAACACGTCCAGGCCGGCGGCGCGAATGCGGCGCTCCTGCAGGGCCAGGATCAGCGCCTGCTCGTCGATCACCCTGCCGCGCGAGCCGTTGATAAAGATGGCGTCGGGCTTCATCAGCGCGAACTGCTCCCGGCCGATGAAGCGCTCGGTCCCGGGTGTGAGCGGCAGCACCAGGCAGACGAAATCGGCCTCGGCCAGCAGGGCGTCCAGCGGCATCCGGGTGGCGCCCAGCAGCGCTTCCGCCTGCGGATGCGGGCTACGGTTGTAATAGCGGATCTTCATGTCGAAGCCGAGGTGGGCACGTCTGGCCAGGGCATAGCCGATGCGGCCCATGCCGATGATGCCCATGGTCTTGCCGTGCACGTCCACTCCGTAATGCTCCGGCCCTATACTGCCCAGCCAGCGGCCGTCGCGCACCAGGTTGGACAGCTCCACCACCCGCCGGGCGGTGGCGATGACCAAGGCGAAGAGGGTGTCCGCCGTGGTTTCGGTCAGCACCGACGGAGTGTGCATCAGGGCGATGCCGCGCCGGTTGAGGCTGTTCAGATCGAACTGGTCGATGCCCACCGAGATGGTGGATACCGCCCGCAGCCGGGACGCCTGCGCCAGCATCTCGGCGGTGATCGGGACGCTGGCGCCGATCAGCCCCTCCGCCTCGGCGAGGGCCGCCATGACTTCGGCCCTGTTGTGGGGGCCGATGCCGTCGAAGGCGCTGACCTCGAACCGCTCCCGCAAGCGGGCCAGCTCCGCCTCGGGAAGGGCTTTGTACAACACGATTTTCGGTTTCATGCGTGGTCCTTGTCGGCGAGCAGCCGGTCGAGGGTGGAACGGTCGGGCAGGCCTTCGCTGTCGCCGGCCACCTGGACCGCCAGCGAACCCAGCAGGTTGCCCCGCCGGGCGGCCCGGGCCAGGGGTTGGCCTTCCAGCAGGGCGGAGATCACGCCCACGGCGAAACTGTCGCCGGCACCCACGGTGTCGACCACCTTAGTCACCGGGAAGGGCGCCGCCGTACCCTGCTCGCCGCGGGCGGTCTTGTAGTAGGCGCCGGCGGGGCCCAGCTTGACCACCACGGTGCCGGCCCCGCGGGCCAGGTAAAAGTCGGCGATGTGCTCGGGCTCCCGCCGCCCGGTGAGGATTTCGCCTTCCTCGATGCCCGGCAGCACCCAGTCGGCCTTGCAGGCCAGGGCGTTCACTTCGGCCACCATGGTTTGTGCGTCCGGCCACAGACTCGGGCGCAGGTTGGTGTCGAACGACACGGTGCGACCGGCCTGCTTCATGCCGTCGAGGGCGGCATGAAGCAGGGCGCGCAGGCTGTCGGACACCGCTGCCGCCACCCCGCTCAGGTGCAGGTGCCGGCCGGCGGTGAAGAAGCTGGCGTCGTAGTCGGCGGTCGACAGGGTGCTGGCCGCCGAGCCCCGGCGGAAATACTCCACCCGGGGATCGCTGCCGTCGTCCGTTCTGGCCTTCAGTTGGAAGCCGCTGGGAAAGCGTGGATCCGTGATCACCCGCTCGGTGCAGATCCCTTCCCCGGCGATCGCACGGCGAATGTATTCGCCGAAGGCGTCGGCCCCGACCCTGGTGACGTAGCCCACGCCGAAGCCGAGCCGGGCCAGGCCGATGGCCACGTTCAGCTCGGCCCCCGCCAGGCGGCGGACATAGCTGCTGGCGTCCGCCAGGGGGCCGCTCTGCTGGGCCGTGAACATGGCCATGGCTTCCCCTATGGTCACCACATCCAGACTCTGTACCGATGTCATGGCATCCCCTCGCTTGTGAGGTTGAAGTTCGCGTCCCGACGGCGCCGGGATCCCTGGCTGCGGTCAGCCGGTGTCGGCCCTGGCCGACGGAAAAGGATTATGGGACCGGTTCCATTGAGTGTTAAAGTAGTGCTATCCAATTTTGTGAAACGGCTCAGAAAAAAAGCATAATATGACAGTGTCACGGCGGGAGATGCCGAAACCGGGGCAAGCACGGCGCCGGGTCCCCTCCGCCATGGTTGCCGTGCCCGAACAGGATGGTGTTGATTTGAAAAAAAACATTAAAAAACAAAGTCATGCAACTATATCCGACGTGGCCAGGCAGGCCGGGGTCGGCAAGACCAGCGTGTCCCGCTACCTCAATGGCGAGCTGCAGCTGCTGTCGGAGGATCTGCGCAGTCGCATCGGCGCGGCGATCAAGGCGCTGGATTACCGGCCCAGCCAGTCCGCCCGGGCGCTCAAGGCCGGGCGCTCCAAACTGATTGGCCTGGTGCTGGCGGACATCACCAATCCCTACTCCATCGGCGTGCTGCGGGGAGTCGAAAAGATCTGCAACGAGGCCGGCTACATGCTGATGGTGTGCAACACCAACAACGAGCCCGAGCAGCAGAATCGCTATCTCGCCTTGTTGAGCAGCCATCGGGTCGACGGCGTGATCATCAATTCCGTGGGCATGTCCGACGAGTCGCTGCAGGCCTTTGCCGACATCGACTGTCCCTTCGTCTTCGTGGACCGCAAGAGCGCCGGCTTCGACTGTGACGTGGTGGGCCTGGACAACCGCCAGGCGATGAACATCGCCGCCGCCCACCTGATCGAGCAGGGGTACGAGTCCATCCTCTTCCTGACCCAGTCGCTGGCCATCGATACCCGCAGCGAGCGGCTGAGGGCGCTGCGGGAGTTCGTGGGAGATGAGCCTGGCATGAGCTGCAGCCATTTCGAATTTACCAAGGAAGAACAGCAGGTTGACCACGCCATTGCGGATTTTGTGGCGGCCAATCGGGGGCTGAAGAAGGCCATCGTTACCGCCAATGGGGTGGTCACCATGATCACCGCCAAGGCCTTGAAACGGCTGCGCATCGACTGGGGAACCCAGATCGGCCTGCTCAGTGTCGACGATCTGGACTGGGCCGAGCTGCCCGGCACCGGCATTACCTCGGTGCGCCAGCCCAACCAGTTGATCGGCGAAACCGCTTGTACCCTGCTGCTCAGGCGGATCGAGGGCGATACCGGCGCTCCTGAGGCCCATTTGTATCCCGCTGAGCTGGTGATCCGCGGCTCCACCGCTATGTAGCGGTGGGGAACCGAAGCCAGCGTGCGCAAAAAACCGCCGGTGGGCGGTTTTTTTGTCGCCTTTTCCTGTAAATCCATGAGCTTCGTCACGCACTATTTTCTGATCTGCCGGGTGTCGTCACAAAATTGGCGTGAGTCCGTTTTCTTTTTTAGGAACCGGTTCCATTATTCTTTCGTGCCCAAGGGCTGTGCCTTGCACACGGAACATGACTCAGGATTTTGGAGGACGGAATGAAAAAGGTATTGGCGTTATTGGTAGCGGCGGCATTGGCGGGGTGTGGCGAGCAGGAGGCGGATTCCGGCGCCATCAACATCATCGCCGCGCACAACCAGACCAACATCTCCAGCCCCTATCAGACAGGGATGTTGAAGCTGAAAGAGGTGGCCGAGCAGGGCGGGGAGTTCAGCGTGGAGGTGCATGCAGGCACCATCGGCACCAACGAAAACGAACTGATGGAAAAGCTGGTGCTGGGCGGCGCCGACCTGGTGCTGGTATCGCCGGGCTTCATGACCTCCGCCGGTATCGATGAGGTTGATCTCTTCTCCCTGCTGTATCTGTTCGACGATTACGAGCACTGGGAGACGGTGGTCGACGGCGAGGTCGGCGACAAGATGGCGGACATCATCTTCGCTAAGTCGGGCGAGAAATACCGCGTCGTCGGCTACTGGTCGGCTGGGGTGCGCCACTGGTATGGCAAGCAGCCGGTCAACAGCCTGGACGACCTGAAGCAGATGAAGATCCGCACTCAGACCTCCGGGGTGGTGTCCCAGTTCTGGCGCGACGCCGGAGCGGTGCCCACCTCGGTGGCCTGGGCCGAGTTGTATCAGGCCCTGTCCAGCAACGTGGTCGATGCCTCCGAGAACGCCTACCCCTACCTGGTGCCGATGGAGCATCACAAGACCGCGAACGGCAAATACATTTCGGAAACCGGCCACGATTACACCACCCGGCTGCTGCTGCTGCGCAACGCCACCTGGGAGAAACTGGGCGACGAGCAGCGCACACGCTTCATGGCGGCGGTGCACCAGGCGACCCAGGCCGAGCGCCAGGCCATCTATACCGAGGAAAGCCAGTACAAACAGCAGGCCATCGAGGGCGGCGCCATCGTCAATACCCCGGACCGCCAGCCATTCATGGAGCTGGCGCAAGGGATCCAGCAGCAATGGGCCGAACGGCACGGCATGAGCGAGTTGGTTGAGCAGATCCGCCAGGCCCGGTAACGGTCGCCCGAGCGTGAAACCTCAAGGGATCGGCTGCACCCCGGGTGCAGCCCCATACAACGGGGAGTGACGATGGAACGATTTATCACCTGGTTGGCCAGGCTCCAGCTCGCGATCGGGACCCTGGCGCTGGTTATCTTCGTGGCCGCCACCCTGCTGCAGGTGTTGGCGCGCTACCTGAACATCTCGGTGCTGTGGACCGAGGAAGTGGCGGTCAACGCCTTTATCTGGGCGATATTTTCCGGTGCCGCCGTTATGGTGCGGGAGAAAAAGCACTTCAGCTTCAATGCGCTGGCGATGAAATTGACCGGTCGAACCCGCCTGGCGCTGGTGCTGTTCGAGCAGTCGGTCATGCTGGTGTTCTGCGTATTATGCGCTTTCTACAGCGTGGAGATCACCGATACCTTCTGGCATTCCAAATGGGTCACCCTGCCATCGTTGCAGCAGGGCTATGTCTGGCTGGTATTGCCGGTTAGTTTTGCGACTTCTTCGCTTTACCTGCTCGAGGGCATGTTGAAGGAGATCCGGGTCTGCGTCAAAAGGGAGAAGCCGGCATGGAGCTAGGGCTGATAGTGGTACTGTTCGTCGCCTTGATCATTCTCGGCATTCCCATTGCTTTTGCCATCGGCATCGCCGCCCTGATTGGGATATCCACGATAAGTGGCATACCCAATACGGTCATACCGATGAAGATGTTCTATGGACTCAACTCTTATGTACTGTTGGCGGTGCCCTTGTTCATCCTGACCGCCAACCTGATGAACAGCGGCAGGATTTCACGCAAATTGATCGACTTTTCCATCGCGTTGGTCGGCCGCAAGCCGGGCGGCCTGGCCCATGCCAATGTGATGGTGTCGATGATGTTCGCCGGGGTCAGCGGCTCCTCCACCGCCGACACTGCCGGGGTGGGCAAGATCCTGATCCCCAATATGACCAAGAAGGGCTACAGCCCAGAAATGGCGGTGGGGGTAACGGCGGCGTCGTCCACCATCGGCAGCATTATACCGCCCAGCATCACCATGGTGATCTACGGCGGCCTGACCAACACCTCCGTCGGCCAGCTGTTTATCGGCGGCCTGCTCCCCGGGTTGTTGATCGGCTTCGGCATGATGGCCTTGATCAGCCACTTCGCCAGGAAAGACGGACTGCCGGTGGCGGACAAGGTATCGCGCAGCGAATTCATGGCGCTGCTGAAGGACGCCATTCCGGCGATGATCACCCCGCTGATCATCATCGGCGGCATCGTCGGAGGCATCTATACTCCCACCGAGGCGGCGGCGTTCTCGGCGGTGTACGCCTACCTGATCAGCGCCTTCTACTACAAGACCATCAGGTTGAGCGATCTGCCCGAGATCTTTATCGACACCCTCAAGCTGAGCTGCCTGTCGCTGTTCGCCCTGGCGGCGGCCTCGGCACTGGGCGAGTTCCTCGGTTACTACCGGATCAACAGCCTGGTGGCCGAGTTTTTCGCCGGGCTGGGCGGCAACAAGTACCTGTTCATGTTTGTGGTGGTGCTGCTCTTCCTGTTCATCGGCACTTTCATGGACGCGATACCGGCCATGGTGCTGTTCGTGCCGGTGGTCTACCCGACCGCCCTGCTGCTTGGGGTGGAGCCGGTGCAGATGGGGATCATCGTCATCATCACCCTGTCCATCGGCCTGATCACGCCACCCTACGGCCTGTGCCTGCTGATCGCCGGCACCATAGGAGGTTTGCCGCTGAACAGGTCGTTCAGCTCGGTTCTGCCTTATATCTCGGTGATCATCCTGGTGCTGCTGGCGGTGATCGTCTTCCCCTTCCTGCTGCTGGTGTAGCGTTACACGATATCCAGCGGTTCCTTGCGCCGGGGCGGCGGGAAGGCGGCGTCCAGCCGGGCCAGGACCTCGTCGCCCAGCCGCAGGTGCAGGGCCCCGGCGTTCTGTTGCACATGCTCGGGCTGCACCGCTTTGGGGATGGCGATGACGTCGCGCCGGCCGTTCACCGGGCGGATGGCGGACGACGGCATCCCCAAAGCGGGGCAGCCCGGGCAATGGTTCTTATACCCAACTCCCGGGCCACGACAACAGCGCCCGAA
>NZ_NMUO01000106.1 GCF_002237365.1 Zobellella denitrificans | reverse complement strand
CCCTCTGCGCCTCCACCGCACGGTGAGCAACTGGCTCGCCCGCCACCCTGGGCGGGCCCCGCCGCTACAGCGACGCCACCGAGTACTACCCCAAGCTCGGCAGCAAGCAATACCTCAGCGAGGCTCAGGTGCGGGCCCTGCTGGGCCGGCTGGCGATCGCCCTGCTGTTCTGGCTGTCCCTGGCCTGGGCCTGGCTGCTGGTTCCCCTCTACCATGGCTAGGTTGTTACTGCTGTTCATGCTGTGCGGCGCCGTCCAGGCCGCCGAGCCGGCCCGCCGCATCGTCAGCCTGAGCCCCCATATCACCGAGATGCTGTTCGCCATCGGTGCCGGCCCCCGGGTCGTCGCCGTCGACGAGGCCAGCGACTATCCGCCCGCTGCCCTGGCCCTGCCCCGGATCGCCAATTACCGCTCTCTCAACCTGGAGCGGATACTGGCGCTGCAGCCGGATCTGGTGCTGGCCTGGCGCAGCGCCCAGCAGGTGCAGGTGCAACCGCTGCTCCGCCTCGGTATACCGGTGGCCTATTCCGAACCGCTGCGGCTGCAGGATCTGGCCGAGGAACTGATCTATCTGGGAGCCCTGACCGGCCAGCGGCGGCAGGCCAGGGCGGTAGCGGCGCATTACCTGCAGCAGCTGGACGCGCTGGCGCAACGCTACCAGGGCGTCCGACCGGTGTCGGTGTTCTACCAGTTGGGCTCGGCCCCGCTGATGTCGGTCAACGACGGCACCTGGATGGGCCAGGCGATCCGCCTGTGCGGCGGGGTCAACGTCATGGCCGACAGCCCCGCCCCTTACCCCCAGTTGAACGCCGAGTTCGTGCTGGCCCGGGATCCCGAAGTGATACTGGCCTCGAACGAGCAGGAACTGGCCCTCTGGCGCCAATGGCCCGCCCTGCGGGCGGTGCAGGGGGAGCGCCTGCTGACGGTGGACGCAGACCTGCTGCACCGTTTCACCCCCCGTACTCCCGAAGGCATCCGCCAGCTGTGCCGGCAACTGGACCGGGCCCGGGCAGAATGAGGGTGATTGTGTTCGACGGGGCGCCTCTATACAATGCGCCCCTTTTCTGCGAGATAGAGAGCCATGCTGCCCCTGGTCGATGCGGTATTTTACTGGAGTGATTTGTTCGGCACCGCCGTGTTCGCCTTTTCCGGCGTGCTGGTGGCGGGCCGGCTGCGCATGGACGGCTTTGGCGTGATAGTGCTGGCGGCGGTGACCGCCATCGGCGGCGGCACCATCCGGGATCTGATCATCGGCGCCGAGCAGGTGTTCTGGGTGGCGGACACCACCTATCTGTGGGTGATACTGGCCACCGCCCTGCTGGGCCAGTACCTCGCCCGGCTGCCACGGCGACTGCCCTGGTACATACTGCCCCTGGCCGATGCCTTCGGCCTGGCGCTCTTTACCGTGATCGGCACCGAAAAGGCCCTGGCCCACGGTACCTCGGGCATGGTGGCGGTGGTGATGGGGGTCATCACCGGGGTGGCCGGCGGCATGATCCGCGACGTGCTGGCCCGGGAGGTGCCCATGGTGCTGCAGCGGGAAATCTACGCCACCGCCTGCATCCTGGGGGGTATTCTCTATACCGGCACCCTGGCCCTGGGCGTCACCCCCTTGCTGGCCACCCTGGCTGGCATGCTGGGCACCTTCGCCCTGCGAGTGGCCGCCATCCGCTGGCACCTGTCGCTGCCGGCCTTCTCGCTGACCCGCTGAGGGAAAAGAGTAAGGGCTGAGGACTCACCCCAAAAAAACAACAGGGCAGGCCCATGGGCCTGCCCTGTTTCGGCTTATCAGTCCCGGCACCCTACTCAGGCAACGGTCACCCGGGCGAACTTGCGCTTGCCCACCTGGTATACGGCCTGGCCGGGCTGTACCAGCAGCTTGCCGTCGTCCAGCTTGTCGCCGTCCACCTTGACCGCCCCCTGCCTGATCATGCGCAGCGCTTCGGAGGTGGAATCCACCAGGCCGGCGTCCTTCAGCAGGTTGGCAATGGCAATGCCCTCAACCCCCGCCTGCAGGGTCACCTCCGGCAGGTCCTCGGGAATGGCGTTCTTCTGGAAGCGCAGCACAAAATCCTGATGCGCCTGCTCGGCCGCCGCCTCGCTGTGGTAGCGGGTGATGATCTCCTTGGCCAGCAGTATCTTGATGTCGCGCGGGTTGGCACCTTCGGCCACCTGCCGGCGCAGCTCGGCCAGTTCTTCCAGGCTGCGGCGGGACAGCAGTTCGAAGTAGCGCCACATCAGCTCGTCGGACAGGGACATGATCTTGCCGAACATCTGCTCCGGTGCCTCGTCCACCCCTATGTAGTTGCCGGCGGACTTGGACATCTTCTTGACGCCATCGAGCCCTTCCAGCAGCGGCATGGTCAGCACCACCTGGGGCGACTGGCCCGCGTCCTTCTGCAGCTCGCGGCCCATCAGCAGGTTGAACTTCTGATCGGTGCCGCCCAGCTCCACGTCCGCCTTCAGCGCCACCGAATCGTAGCCCTGCAGCAGCGGGTACATGAATTCGTGGATGGCGATGGACTGACCGGAGTTGTAGCGCTTCTTGAAGTCGTCCCGTTCCAGCATGCGGGCCACCGTCAGCTTGGAAGCAAGCTTGATCATGCCGGTGGCACCCAGTTCGCCCAGCCAGCTGGAGTTGTAGACGATCTGGGTCTTGTGCGGGTCCAGCACCTTGAAGGCCTGCTCGGCGTAGGTCTTGGCGTTGTCCGCCACCTGCTCCGGGGTCAGCGGCGGGCGGGTGCTGTTCTTGCCACTGGGATCCCCGACCTGGGCGGTGAAGTCACCGATAAGCAGCAAGACCTCATGGCCCAGATCCTGAAACTGACGCAGCTTGTTCAGAATAACGGTGTGCCCCAGATGGATATCCGGCGCCGTGGGATCCATGCCCAGCTTGATCCGCAGCGGACGGCCTTCCTTCAGTTTTGCGACCAGTTCTTCTTCAACCAGTATCTCTTCGGCACCACGCTTTATTTCCGCTAATGCCGCTTCCAGCTGGGACATGACGACTATACTCCTGTGCTGTAAGCCCGAATAACTGCCGGCGGGGGCTCCACCGATCCGGCGGGCGATCCGCTTTACCGGAACAGGGCAAAGCGCCGCGGCGCCATCACGACAGCTATCAAGGACGACCCAAACAAATCAAGGAAGGCATATTACTGGAATGGCGGAGAAATTGGAAAGCTTGTAAAATCCCCGCGGAATTCAGGGAAGAGCACAGCATGCCCGTAATCAGAATATTCAAACTCTTGCCCCGCGGCCACCAGATCGCCATCGGCGCCCTGAGCACCGCCATGGCGTTGCTGGCCATGGCGCCGACCGAATCGGCCCTGGCCAGCCGCGACCAGGCCGAACGGCCGGTGACGCAAGCGCGCCAGCCCCTGCCCCTGGAGGTGGAAGATCGCCCCCTCGCCGACGACAGCCTGCATGCCCGGGAGCTGGTGGTGCGCATCAGCGCCGGCGACACCCTGTCGTCCATCTTTGCCCGCAACGGACTGTCCTCGAGCCTGCTGCACGACATCAGCCAGTTGGGAGCCGACGCCGATCAACTGAAGAAGATCCACCCCGGCGAACGACTGACCTTTTTCCTCGACAAGCGAGGCCAGTTCAAGGCCTTGAGCTACCCGCTGGACGCCGCCCGCACCCTGGAGATCAGGCAGACCGGCGACAGCTTGCACAGCCGCATCATCAGCGCCGAGCTGGAGCACAGGACCCAGTACGCCCAGGCCGAGGTCAACTCCAATTTCTGGAACGCCGGCATCGGAGCCGGCCTGAACCCGGGCCAGATCCTGAGCCTGGCGGCCATGTTCGCCTGGGACCTGGACTTCGCCCTGGATATCCGCGCCGGGGATCGTTTCGCGGTGCTCTACGAGCAACGCTACAAGGACGGTATCCACGTGGACACCGGCGGTATCCTGGCCGCCGAGTTCATCAATCAGGGCAAGGTCTACCGGGCCGTGCGCCACGACGACGGCAACTACTATTCCCCCGAAGGCCGGGCCATGCGCAAGAGCTTCCTGCGGGCACCGGTGAACTTCAGCCACATCAGCTCCAACTTCAACCCGCGCCGCCTGCATCCGGTCACCGGCCAGATCAAGGCCCACAGGGGCATCGACTACGCCGCCCGCACCGGCACCCCGGTGGTGGCGGCGGGCAGCGGCGTGGTGGTGGAATCGGGCTACAACCAGTTCAACGGCAACTATGTGGTGATACGCCACGACGGCACCTACCTCACCAAGTACCTGCATCTGCACCAGCGCATGGTCAAGAAGGGGGAAAGGGTACAGCAGGAGCAGCAGATCGGCACCGTCGGCGCCACCGGCCGGGTAACGGGGCCCCACCTGCACTACGAATTCCTGGTCAACGGCGTGCACCAGGATCCCAAGACCGTCAAGCTGCCCCAGGCGGCCATACTGTCCAGGACGGAGCTGGCCCGCTTCAAGCCTAGGGCCGAGCAGTTGCTGACCCAGCTCGACCGGGTCAGCGAGGTGATGCTGGCCAGGCAGTAGCAAAAGCCCGACGGTCTCTTCGGTGCCGTCGGGTCATTTTCCTTCCCATAAAATATCTTCAAATAAAAATTTATCTGAAAACTGTGCGCTGGTACGAGTTTTCCACCGTGCGCCACTGCTATATTGGCCGGGTGCAAGGGGCCGAGGCGCCTATTGATTGCGCCGCCCCGGCAGCGCCTTGCCACCGCCTTTCTCCGGCGGACACCAAACTCACTAATGGAATAAGAGTATCAATAATGAGTGGATATCAGCATATTCTCGTCACCATCGACCTGTCCCCCAATTACCAGAAGGTGCTGGACAAGGCCGTCGCCCGCGCCAAGGCCAACCAGGCCAAGCTGTCGATCGTGCACGTCAACCTCAAGATGCAGAGCCTGTACAACCAGATGTACGAAGTGTTCACCCATGAGCTGGAGGACAAGCCGCTGCTCGCCGCCAAGCGGGAGCTGGAGCAGATGCTGGCGTCCGTGGACTACCCCCTGGAGAAGCAGATACTGATCAGCGGTGACCTGGTGGAACAGATTTGCGAGGCGGTGCGGCTTTGCGACGCGGACTTGCTGATCTGCGGCCACGAGCACCATCTGTTCCGCCAGAACTCGTCCGTGGCCCACCAGCTTGTCGAGAACATCAACTGCGACCTGCTGGTCATTCCCCTGGAAAAATAAACCGGGGGCCAGGCGCCGCCCCCGGTTCAACCGCGGCGGTGCTTGGCCCTCGCCTTACCGGGAGCTATTCCGCGGCGGAAAAGCCTTCGAGGCCGGCCAGTCGCCGGCGCCAGCGTTCGGCTTCGGCGCCGGGATCCGGATAGGGCAAGGCCGGATGCCTGCCCCAGACAGGCCCGGGCCAGGCATCGTCGGTGGTGAAACGGGCCACATGGTGCAGATGCAGCTGGGGCACCATATTGCCGAGAGCGGCGATATTCATCTTGTCGGCCGCCAGCTCGGTTTCCATCAACCGGGCCAGGGCACAGGACTCCCGCATCAACTGCCGTTGTTCCGCCTCGTCCAGCCGGTGGATTTCCCGGATATCGGCCCGCTTCGGCACCAGTATCAGCCAGGGATAGCGGCCGTCTTTGGCCAGCAGCACCAGGCAGAGGGGTAGCTCCCCCAACACCACGCAATCCGCCGCCAGCTGCGGATGCAACCGGAAGTCGCTCATGCGCGCTCTCCGAAGTGGCGGCGCAGGTAGGCGATGATGTCCATGGACTCGTACAGCCAGTAATAGCGCCCCGGCTCGAACTCGATGCGCAAACAGGGCACCATGCGCTGGCCACCGCCCGCCAGCAGCGCCTGCAGGTGCTCCGGATCGTTGGTGTCGTATTCGGCGATGTCGAGGCCCAGCTCGGCGATGACCGCCTTCACCCGCTGGCAGTAGGGGCACCAGGCCTTCTGGTAGAGCGCCAGCCGCTCGGCCGAGTCCACCACCGGCGCCGGCGCGCCTTCGTTGTCGGCTCCCTTGAGCCAGTCGAACAGGGACATGGGATGCCTTACACGCTGAAGGAGGAGCCGCAGCCGCAGGTGCTGGTGGCGTTGGGATTGGTGACCAGGAAGCGGGAGCCTTCCAGTCCCTCGACATAATCGACGGTGCCGCCCACCAGGTACTGCAGGCTCATGGCGTCCACCACCATGATGACGCCGTTCTTTTCGATCACGGTGTCGCCGTCGTTGGTTTTCTCATCGAAGGTAAAGCCGTACTGAAAGCCGGAACAACCACCGCCGGTGATGTAGACCCTGAGCTTGAGCTCGGGATTTTCCTCTTCGGATATCAGGGCCTTGATCTTGTTGGCTGCCGAATCGCTCATCTGGATCGGCAAGGGGACTGCATCACTCATCACTACCTCTCGGGTTGGTTATCGCCCAAAATTATCCAATACCCGAGTAAACAGTTCAAGTATTGTCCGGAATGGGCCAGGTCAGGCTCAAGGTTCGCCGGCGGTCGCCCTCAAGCTCCAGCCTTACCTCCAGGGTCTGGGCCCGGGCCCCGGGGGGCAGCCGCAACTGGCCGGAAAGCACCTGGAAATGGCGGAAATCCAGGGTCACCGGCGCCGCGCCCAGGGCCTCGTCATTCAGTATCAGGGCCCGTCCGTCCTGCACCGCCCGCACCTGCAGCCGGGCCTGCCCCGTCACCCTGCTGCCGCCCGAGCCCGGCTGCAGCAACACCAGACGATAGCCGAACAACCCGGGCTCCGCCTGGGCCGCTATGTCCTCCTGCGC
Organism: Zobellella denitrificans; assembly: GCF_002237365.1. GTDB lineage: Bacteria > Pseudomonadota > Gammaproteobacteria > Enterobacterales > Aeromonadaceae > Oceanimonas > Oceanimonas denitrificans. The sequence goes on along the minus strand of NZ_NMUO01000106.1, from coordinate 5,865 downwards.
CAGCAGCAGCTCGGGGCCTTCGTCCGGCGCCAGCACCTGGCGATACAGCGCCAGTTGCTGGGCCTGCTCCGCCAGTTGCCGGGACTGCTGCTCCAGCTGGGCCAACTGGCTGCTTTCGGCGCTCAGCAGGGCCTGCAGGTCGACCCGCAGCGCCAGCAATTCCTGGCGGCTGCGTTCCGCCTGCAACTGACTCTGGGCCAGGCGGCTATCCAGTTCCCGGTATCCCAGCCCCAGGTAGCCGGCCACCGCCAGCAACAGCAGGTTTACCCCCAGGGAGGCAATCAGGATACGGCGATCGAGCGGTTTGTTCATGGACGACTCCCCATCGAGACAGCGGCGGATTGTGCCAAAGCCGTGCCGGCGGCGCCAGCACAAAGGGACTGCCATTCTCGCCCCGCCCGCTTTTTGCTATAGTCGGGCCACCCCGGCCCAGCGCCACCTCTGACCCATTCAAAGGATACCGACATGTCCAAGTCCGACGATTTGTTTGCCCAAGCCCGCCGGGTGATCCCCGGCGGCGTCAACTCCCCGGTCCGCGCCTTCAACGGCGTGGGCGGCACCCCGCGCTTTATCGAGCGGGCCGACGGTGCCTACCTCTTCGACGTGGACGGCAAGGCCTACGTTGATTATATCGGCTCCTGGGGTCCCATGATCCTGGGTCACAACGCCCCCGCGGTGCGCGACGCCGTCATCGAGGCGGTTTCCCGCGGCCTGAGCTACGGCGCCCCCACCGGCGTGGAAGTGACCATGGCGGAAATGGTGACCCGGCTGGTGCCCTCCATGGAGCAGGTGCGCATGGTCAACTCCGGCACCGAGGCCACCATGAGCGCCATCCGTCTGGCCCGTGGCTTTACCGGCCGGGACAAGATCCTCAAGTTCGAGGGCTGCTACCACGGCCACGCCGACTGTCTGCTGGTCAAGGCCGGTTCCGGTGCCCTGACCCTGGGCCAACCCAACTCGCCGGGGGTGCCGGCCGACTTCGCCAAGCACACCCTGACCTGCACCTTCAACGATCTGGGCTCGGTCAAGGCCGCCTTCGAGGCCGCTCCCGCGGACATCGCCTGCATCATAGTGGAGCCGGTGGCCGGCAACATGAACTGCATCCCGCCGGCGCCCGGCTTCCTCGAAGGCCTGCGCACCCTCTGTGACCAGTACGGCGCCCTGCTGATCTTCGACGAGGTGATGTGCGGCTTCCGCGCCGCCCTGGGCGGTGCTCAGGCGCGCTACGGGGTAAAACCAGACCTCACCACCCTCGGCAAGATCATCGGTGGCGGCATGCCGGTGGGCGCCTTCGGCGGCCGTCGTGAGGTGATGGAACATCTGGCACCGACCGGGCCCGTCTACCAGGCCGGCACCCTGTCCGGCAACCCGGTGGCCATGGCCGCCGGCCTGGCCACCCTGAACGCCATCAGCCAGCCGGGCGTGTACGAGGCCCTGGAGCAGAAGACCCGGACCCTGGTGGAAGGACTGCAGGCGGCGGCCGACAGGCACGGCATCCCCTTCACCACCACCCGGGTGGGCGCCATGTTCGGCTTCTTCTTTACCGGGGAGAAGGAGATCAGCCGCTACGAGCAGGTCACCCGCTGCGATCTGGCGGCGTTCAAGCGTTTCTTCCACCTGATGCTGGAAGAGGGCGTCTACCTGGCCCCCAGCGCCTTCGAGGCCGGCTTCATGTCCCTGGCCCACGGCGACAAGGAACTGGCCCATACCCTGGCCGCCGCCGATCGGGCCTTCGCCGCCCTGAAAGGCTGACCCGCCCGGGGCGAACCTGCCCTACTCCGGCCGCTGGATCTCCACCAGCGGCCCTTCCAGTAATTCCACGCTGTTGCCGTCCGGATCCAGAATGAACACATAGCGGGAGCAGGTCTGTCCCTTCACCGGGGAGGGCTTGTCGGTGAGCATGCCGGCGCCGTGCAGCGAGCTGAGGGCCCGGTCCAGATCGTCCACCTGCAGGGCGAAGTGGCGCAGCCCCAGGCGGAAACCATTGGCCCAGGGGGGAAAGCTGGGCAGTTCGGCTTCATCCTCCGGACGGAAACAGTAGAGCTCCAGCAGGGCCTGCCCCAGGCGTAAATGACAGATCTGCAGGCGGCCTTCGGCGTCCTGCCAGCGATAGACCGGCTCGAATCCCAGTCCCTTGTAGAACCCTTCGGCCACGGACAGGTCACGCACGCTCAGGGTGACATGATGAAAAGAAAACATGGGAAGCTCCTCCATCTCCATACTATTGAGCATATACAGAGATGGAGGCTTTCACCCTGCCTCAGCGGGCGAAATTGAAAATGTCCCTCAGCCAGTCGCTGATCGGCTCGCCGGACGACGGCCGCTGGGGCTGCTGCACCGGCACCACCGGCCGGCAGTCGCGAATGCCCGGCAGGCCGGCGGCCTTGGCCGGCAGCAGCCGGGTCTGCTCGCAGCGCGGATCCGCGGGCTGGCCGTCGCGTACCGCGAAATTGACCTGATCGATACCGGCGGGCGCCGTCAGCTCCAGGGAATCGACGCCGCGTCCGTCCAGGTAGCGGCTGTAGACCCGCAGGGCGCCGCTGGCGCCGGTCAGGCCGGTCACCCCGTTGTCGTCACGCCCGACCCAGACGCTGACCAGCTCCTCGTTGTCCAGGCCCGCGTACCAGGTATCCCGCAGATCGTTGGTGGTACCGGTTTTGCCCGCCATCACTCGGTTGGGGAAGCGGGCCGCCAGGTGGGCCGCGGTGCCGCCACCCACCACCTTGGTCATGGCGTATAACGTCAGGTAGCCGGCCTCCGGCTCCAGCACCCGCACCGCCCTGGCCTCATGCTGGTAGAGCAGCTCGCCGTGCTCGTCCTGGATAGCGCGGATGGAGGTGAGCGGCTGGTACAGCCCCTGGTTGGCCAGGGTCAGGTACAGCTGGTTCACTTCCATGGGCGTCAGCTCCAGGGTACCGAGCAACAACGACGGATAGGCCTGGATAGGCTGTTGCACCCCCAGCCGCTTGAGGCCGTCGACTACCTTGTCGAGGCCGATGGCCATGCCCAAGTTGACGGTAGGCACGTTCAGGGACTTGGCCAGGGCGTCATAGAACATCACCTGGCCGCGGAACTGACGGTCGTAGTTGTTGGGGCGCCATACCTGCCCGGCGTCGCTGCGCAGGCTGATGGGCTCGTCCTTGAGCGGCGTCGCCAGGGTGTAGCCGTTGGCCAGGGCCTCGGCGAACACCGGCGGCTTGATCAGGGAGCCGATGGGGCGGCGGGCCGCCAGGGCCCGGTTGAAACCGGCAAAGCTGGGGTCGGCCCCGCCGACCACGGCACTGACTTCCCCCTTGCGCCAGTTGGATACCACCACCGCCGCTTCCAGATCGTTGCGCTTGGTGTTGGCCCTGAGTTGCTTCACCTGCTCCACCACCGCCTGTTCGGCACTATGCTGGGCGATGGGATCCAGACTGCTGAAGATCTTGAGCCCGTTCTGCCGCAGGAAGTCGGCGCCGAAACGCTCGCGCAGCTCCTGGCGCAGCAGCCCCATGAAGGCCGGGGTGCGGCCGTAGCCCATGCGTCCGCGCTCGATAAGCCCCAGCGCCCTGCTGCTGGACTGCTCGTAGGTGGCCCGATCGATATGGCCTTCGTTGGCCAGCAGGCGCAGCACCAGATCACGCCGCTCCTGGGCCCGCTCCGGGTTGCGCCAGGGATCGTAGAAGGAAGGTCCCTTCACCAGAGCCACCAGCAGGGCGATCTGATCCGGGTTGAGCTCGTTCAGGGGCAGGCCGAAATAGAAGTAGCTGGCCAGGCCGAAGCCATACACCCCCTGGGCCCCGTTCTGGCCGAGGTAGACCTCGTTGAGGTAAGCTTCGAGGATCTCGTCCTTCTCGTAGCGGAAGTCGATGATCAGCGCCATATAAGCTTCCTGCACCTTGCGCCACAGGCTGCGATCCTGGGTCAGGAAGAAGTTTTTGGCCAGCTGCTGGGTCAGGGTGCTGCCCCCCTGCACGGTGCGACCGGCCTTGAGGTTGACCACCAGGGCACGCAGGATCGCCAGGGGCGAGACCCCGTCATGCTGATAGAAATCCCGGTCTTCCACCGTCAACAGGGTGGTCACCAGCAGTTCGGGCACCTGATCCAGCCGCACCAGCAACCGGTCTTCCCGCTGTTCCACGTTGAGCCGGTCGAGCAGCACCGGATCCATGCGGGCATAGCCCAGTTCCCGGCCGTTGGCCGGGTTCTGCATCCGCACCAGCCGCTGGCCGTCGAAGGTCAGCAGAATGGCGCGAGCCGCCTCGGCGCCGTCGGCGAAATTGAAGGGCCGGCGGTGGATCTCGATGCGGTTGTTGGTCACCGCGTACTCGCCGGGCCGGCCGGGGCTGGCCACCTTGCGGTAATTCAGCAGCTGCAGCTCACGCAGCATCTGCTGGTGGGACAGCTTCTGCCCCGGAAACAACTCCAGCGGCCGGCTGTAGACCAGGGCGGGCAGGGCCCACTTCTGGCCCTCGAAGCGCTCCCGCACCTGGCTGTCCAGGTAGATGCCGAAGATGCCCAGCAGCACGGCCATGACCAGGCCGAGCTTGAACAACAGGCCCCAGCCCAGCCAGGAGCGGCGCCGTTTGACCGGCTTTTTGGTCGACTTGCGTTTTCGGGTTGCCATATCAGTCTTTCATCTGCCTCTTGGTGTGCCGGGTCGGCGCCGTGTTGGCGGGATCCTCGGGCCACACGTGTTTGGGGTAACGCCCCTTCATCTCTTTTTTCACATCCTGGTAGGAGCCGGCCCAGAAGGCGGCCAGATCCCGGGTAATCTGCAGCGGACGCCGCGCCGGCGACAGCAGTTCCAGCACCAGCGGCACCCGACCGCGCGCCAGCTCGGGCGTGGCCGACTGGCCGAACATCTCCTGCAGCCGCACCGGCAGCACGGGATCGTCTTCTTCCCGGTAACGGATGGCGGCCCGGGTGCCGGTGGCCAGCTCGAGGTGGCCGGGTAGCAGGGTATCCAGCAATTGCTGCCGTGACCAGTCCAGCCGGCTCTTAAATATGCCGAGCCAGTTCAGCCGGCCCAGTTCCTCCCAGCGCCCGAGCCCCGTCAGATAAGGCAGCAGCCAGTGCTCGGCCTCGGCCAGCCACCGGGCCTCATCGCAGGGCTCGAAGCCGCAGTCGGCCAGCTTCTGTCCGGCCAGTTTCAATCTGAGCCAGTACTGGCGCGCCTCCTCATCCAGCGGCAGTGCCGCCCAGCCCCGGCGCACCAGCTCTTCCAGCAGGCAGCGGGCACGCTGCCCGGGGCTGACCTCGCCGAGGGGGCTGCGCCGCAGCACCAGCCTGCCGAAACACCACTGGCGCTCGGCCCGCACCCGGTTGGCCTCGGCATCCCACTGCAGGTGCTCGCGCTCCTCGAAGCGCGTCGGCAGGTAGCGGCGCAACTGCTCTTCCGCCACCGGCTCGGCCCCCTGGATAAAGACGCCCCGTTCGCCGCGGCCCAGGGCCGCCACCGCCAGCATGGGCTTGCCGAGCAGGGGGCTGCCCTGGGGCAGGTCGGCACTCAGTCCGCCGGCCAGGCCGTAGCGGCCCTGCTGGCGCAACAGCCCCAGCCACTCCGGCCGGGCGTTGGCCAGCAGCAGCCCCAGGTAGTGGCCGCCCGGCACGGTTACTGGCTGCTCCAACCGGCGGAACCAGCGCTCGGCCGCCGGTTTCAGCCGTCCCTGCCGGGCCAGCAGCTGCCCCGACAGGGGACCGTCCTCCAGCCGCCCTTCCTCCAGCAGGGCCACCAGGTAGACGGCATCGGCCAGGGCGCCTTCCCGGCCCTGCCCTTGCCAGTCGAGGGCGGTGAGCAGCAACTGGCCCAGCCAGGGTTCGGCCCCCAATTGCCAGACCCGCCGCCCGAGTGGGCTCAACTGGCTGCCGTGCAGCAGCCCCAGC
>NZ_NMUO01000105.1 GCF_002237365.1 Zobellella denitrificans | reverse complement strand
CGCCCCAGGTAGCCGCCCAGCCGACGCCCCGGCCGGCGCCGGTGATCAAGCCGGCCCCCATCATTCAGCCGGCGCCCATTATCCAGCCGGCACCGGCGGCCCAGCCCGCGCCCCAGCCGGTGCAGTCCCAGGGTGGCAGCTATATCGTCCAGCTGGGGGCTTTCCGCAACGCGGACAACGTCAATGCCCTGGTCGCCAAGTTGCGCGCCGCCGGCTATCGGGCCCAGACCACCCCGGCGGTGCCGCGCCAGGGCGAGCTGAACCGGGTCTGGGTCGGTCCCGACAGCAAGGCCAGCCTGGAGCAGCAGCTGGGCGCCCTGGAGCGGCTGACCGGACTCAAGGGCTCGGTGCGGCCCCAGTAAGCACCGGATCGGGGCCCCGCCTGTGGATGCAGGCGGGGCCTTGTTATTTGGGTAACCTCAAGATCCGACCAAGGGAGCAAAGATGCAGGCGGATATCATGGTGATAGGGGCGGGCTCGGTGGGCCTGGCCGCGGGTTATCAACTGGCCCGGCGCGGGGCCCGGGTAGTGCTGCTCGACGAGGGTGCGCCGCCCCATGCCCTGGGTTCGCATCACGGCAGCACCCGGCTGATCCGTTACGCCTACGGCGAGGGCGCCCGCTATGTGCCCCTGCTGCTGCGCGCCCGCCGGCTCTGGCAGGAACTGGAAGCCGAGAGCGGCGAGCCGCTGCTGCTGCCCTGTGGCGTGCTGAACCTGGGACGCGCCGACAGCCCCTTTATCCATCAGGTGGCGGCCAGCGCCCGGGAATACGGCCTGGCGCTGGAGCAAGTGGCAAGGGACGAGATCGCCCGTCGCTGGCCTGCCTGGCAATTGCCGGCGGGGCTGGCCGGCGCCTTCGAGCCGGAGGCCGGGGTGCTGTATTGCGAGCGGGCACTGCTGGCCTGGCGCCGTCTGGCCGAACGGGCGGGTGCCCGGTTGCTCGAACACAGCGCCGTGCGGGCACTGAGTATGGATAGCAAAGGCGGGGTCACGGCCAGCACCGCCCAGGGGGAAATCCGTGCGAGCACGGCGCTGCTCTGCGCCGGCCAGCATACGGTCACCCTGCTCGCCGGCCTGGGACTGAGCCTGCCGCTCACCCGGGTGCGCAAGACCTTCGCCTGGTACCGGGCCGACGAGAAAGCCATGGGCCCCGGCTGCTTTCCGGGCTTTTCCGCCGATCTGGCCGAAGGCATCTACTACGGCTTCCCGACCCTGGACGGCGCCGGTTTCAAGCTGGGCCGCCACGATGGTGGCCAGCCCCTGGCTCCGGGCGAGCCGCTGGCGCCGTTTGGTGCTTTTGAAGAGGACGGGGCGGAGCTGGATGCCGTTGTGCGGGCCTATCTGCCCGGGGTGGGGGAGCTTATCGAGGGCAAGGCCTGCCACTATATCCGCACCCCGGATGAGGACTTTATCCTGGACCGGCATCCGGAACACGAGCGGCTGTTTTTCGCCAGCGCCTGCTCGGGCCACGGTTTCAAGTTCGCCGCTGTGCTGGGCGAGCTGTTCGCCCACTGGATGCTGGACGGCGACCCCGGCTTCGATCTGGCGCCCTTCCGCCTGGCCCGGTTCGGGTAAGGGCCCCGTCGAATGTATTCGACCGTCCATAGCCTAGAGCACCGATCAATTTAAGACGTGAGCAGTGCGATATCTCACCTGTAGGCGCCCGTTCACGTGGCGCAAACCGGCAAAGGGCGGGGAATGCGGAAATTGGGCGCCGGTTTGTGCTAAAGCGGCACCTACAGCGGCAAACGATGTTTGCAGCTTGGCTCCTGACCGGTGGAGCGCGGGCGGGCCGCCTGCGCTCCAGCCATAGCGGCCAATCCCCGGGGGTTACACCGCCGGGATCTGCTGGGTGATGCAGTGGATATTGCCGCCGCCGAGCAGGATCTCCCGCGCCGGCACGCCCACCACGTCCAGCTCCGGAAAGATGGTTTCCAGCAGCTGCCGGGCCTCGTCGTCGGTGCGCTCGTCCAGCAGCGGGAACACCAGCCGCCGGTTGCTGATCAGGAAGTTCACGTAGGAGCCCGCCAGCCGCTCGCCGGCCACCCGGGGTACGGCGGCACCGCTTTGCACCCCGGCGGCTTCCTCCTCGGACACATACAGCGGGCCGGGCTGGGGCAGCTTCCACACCTTGAGCTTGCGGCCCCTGGCGTCCTCCGCCTGCTCCAGCACCGCCAGCGCCGCCCGGCTGCGGGCGTACTGGGGATCGCTTTCATCCTCGCACCAGTGCAGCACCACCTCGCCGGGGCGGGCGAAACAGGCCATGTTGTCGATATGGCCGTCGGTCTCGTCCATATAGACCCCTTCCGGCAGCCAGATAAAGTGGCTGACGCCCAGGGTTTCCCTCAGGTGCTGCTCTATGTCCGCCTGGCTCAGGTGGGGGTTGCGGTTGGGGTTGAGCAGGCACTCGGCGGTGGTGAGCAGGGTGCCTTCGCCGTCCACGTGGATGGAGCCGCCTTCGAGCACCAGCGGGCTGGCCACCGCCGGCAGCCCGTGCACCGCCAGCATGGCCCGGGCCATGGCCTGATCCTGGTCCCAGGGGTGGTAGAGGCCGCCCTCATGGCCGCCCCAGGCGTTGAAGCGCCAGTCGATGCCGACGGCCTCTCCTTTGCCGTTCACCACCACGGTCGGCCCCGTGTCCCGGGCCCAGGCGTCGTCGCTTTCGATGGCCACCAGCGTGACCTGGGGCGGCATCACCGTCCGGGCCTTGTCCATTTCCTTTGCCGGCACCGCCATGTAGACGGGGGTGGCGGCGGCGATGGCCTCGGCCACCCGGGCGAAGGTGGCCTGGGCCGGGGCGCCCTGCTCGCGCCAGTTGTCGGGCCGGTGCGGCCAGATCATCCACACCGCCTGCTGGGGCGCCCATTCGGCGGGCATATAAAAGCCGTTCAGCTGTTCCATCAGCGGCCTCCCGGGGTCTTGCCGTCGGAGGTCATCAGCGCCTGGTACATGGCCGGGCGGCGGTCGCGGAACAGGCCCCAGCTGATGCGGGTCTTGGCGATGGCGTCCAGATCGAAGCTGTGCACCAGCACGCACTCGGAGGTCTTGTCCGCCTGTTGCACCAGCTCGCCGAACTGGTCGGCGATAAAGGAAGAGCCGTAGAAGGTCATCTCCAGGCCGTCGATGTACTTGCTCTGCTCGGTGCCGATGCGGTTGGAGGCGATCACCGGCACCAGGTTGGCGGCGGCGTGGCCCTGCTGGGTGCGGGTCCAGTGGGGCTGGCTGTCGATCTCCGGGTAGGCGGGCTCGGAGCCGATGGCGGTGGGGAAGAAAATCAGCTCGGCGCCCATCAGCGCCAGGCTGCGGGCGGTTTCCGGGAACCACTGATCCCAGCAGATGCCCACGCCGATCTTGGCGTAGCGGGTCTGCCACACCTTGAAGCCGGTGTCGCCGGGGGTGAAGAACTGCTTCTCCTGGTAGGCCGGGCCGTTGGGAATATGGGTCTTGCGATAGACATCCAGCAGGCTGCCGTCGGCGTCGATCACCACCAGGGAGTTGTAGTGGGCGTAGCCGGCGCGCTCGAAGAAGCTGAGCGGCAGCACCACCTCCAGCTCCTGGGCCAGGGCCTGGAAGTGGCGGATCAGCGGGCTGTTGTCCACTTCCTGGGCCAGGGCGAAGTGCTCGGGGCTCTGGTCGATGCAGAAATAGGGAGTTTCAAACAGTTCCTGGATCAGAATGATCTGGGCACCCTGAGCGGCGGCCTGGCGCACCAGCTGCTCGGCGCGGGCGATATTCTCTTCTTTGTTCCAGCTGCAGGCCATCTGGGTGGCGGCCACGGTAACCATTGCCATGGTGAACTCCTTGATAATGAGGGGTTAGTGTCTGGAGCCGATAGAAAGTGTCATGCCTCTGCCAGTCGGCCAAAGGGCCAACTCCGCCGACTCGCCGTAAACCCGTCCCTGGGGGCTCGACGGCGCCATCCCTGGCGCCAACGGTCGGCGGAGCAGTTCCCTTTGGCCTCCTCCCGGGACCTGGCGTTGACTGCCGAGGTGCTATCCATCAGCCATCCGAATCTTCAGGCTTCAGTGTGACCCTTGAATTACCATCCATCAAATGAATAGTATTAATCATTTTATTCTTATGGTGAATATTTGATGAAGCTGCACCAGCTCGATCTCAACCTGTTGCTCGCCTTCGATGCCCTGATGATCCAGCGCAACGTCACCCGGGCGGCGGAGCAGTGCTTTATCAGCCAGCCGGCCATGAGCCATGCCCTCAACCGGTTGCGTCAGTTCTTCGAAGACCCCCTGCTGGTGCGCAGCGCCACCGGCATGGTGCCCACCGCCCGGGCCGAGGCCCTGCACCGGGCGGTGCGCCAGGCCCTGGGGCTGCTGGAACAGGAACTGGGACGGGAGGAACGCTTCGACCCCGCCACCTCCGGCCGGCGCTTCGTGCTCAGCACCACCGACTATGTGGAGTGCGTGCTGGTGCCGCCGCTCATCCGCCGGCTGAAGACGCAGGCGCCCGGGGTGCGCATCGAGATAGAAATATTGCGCGATCGCCTGCCCGAGGGGGCCCTGGCCAACGGCGAGGTGGATCTGGTGCTGGGGTTCGACGAGTACATGCAGGTGCCCGGCTCGCTGCGTACCGAAACCTGGCTGACCGAGCCGCTGGCCGGGGTGGTCAGCCGGGAGCACCCCACGGTGGGGGAGCGGCTCAGCCTGGAACAGCTCACCGGCTTGCCCCATGTGTTCCACTCGCCGCTCGGCACCCGCGAGTCCATCGTCGACCGCTGGCTGGCGGGGCAGGGGCGCAAGCGCACTATCTCGGTCAACAGCCAGAGCTACATGTCGGCGGCGGCCATCGTCGGCCAGAGCGATCACCTGCTGGTGCTGCCCCGCAAGGTGGCGATGATGCTGGCCGAGGCCTGGCCACTGCGGATGGTGGCGCTGCCGGAAGACGCGCCCGCCTACCACCTCAACTGTGTCTGGCACCCGCTGCACGACCGCCAGCCGGCGCTGCAGTGGCTGCGCGATCTGATCCGCAGCCTGATCTGAGCGACCCGCGGAGGCTTGCCAATGAACCACGTTGGCAACGTGGTCCGGCTGTGTGGTCGATCAAGCCAACGAACCAAGTCGCTCCAATCGACCAGGCAAGTTCCCCGCCTGCCTTATTCGCCGCCGGGCTTCTTGCGCCGCATGGGGGCCATGCCGTCGTCGGTGCCCAGGCCCGGGCCGCTAAAGCGTTCGGCGCGGCTGTGCGCCGGCTTGGCGGGCTTGTTCACCGGCGTATGGCCGGGTTTGCCCTTGCCGGCCGGGCGCGGTTTGGCCTTGCCCTTGGCGTCGGCCTTGGCCGCCCTGGGCCTGATGCCCTTGAACTTGCCTTCCAGCCCTTCTATGGCGGCAAAGGCGATGTCCTGCTGCAGAAAACGCTCGATCCGCTTGAAGGCGTCCCAGTCCTTGGGGCCCACCAGCGACACCGCCGCGCCGCTGGCACCGGCGCGGCCGGTGCGGCCGATGCGGTGCACGTATTCTTCCGCCTGCTTGGGCAGATCGAAGTTCACCACCAGCGACACCTGCAGCAGGTCCAGCCCGCGCGAGGCCAGGTCGGTGGTGATCAGCAGCCGCTGCTGGCCCCGGGCGAAGGCGTCCATGATCCGGTTGCGCTCGGCCTGGCTCATGTCGCCGTGCAGGGCGGCGGCGGTTTGCCCCTGCTCCTGCAACAGGGCCGCCAACCGCTCGGTGTCGGCGCGGGTGGCGGTGAAGATGATGGCCTGCTGGTAGTCCTCGTGGCCGAGCAGGTGCCTCAGCTGTGCCTGCTTGTGATCCAGGTGGTCGCACAGCAAAAAGCGCTGCGCTATGTCCTGGTGCTCGGCGTTGGCGGCGCCCACGGCCACCCGCTTGGGCGTCTTGAGCAGGCGCGCGGCCATGTCGTCCGCCTCGGCGTGATCCAGGGTGGCGGAAAACATCAGGGTCTGGCGGCGGCGATGGTCGGCGGCCTGGTGGATCTGCTCCAACTGGGGCGCGAAGCCCAGATCCAGCATGCGATCGGCCTCGTCCAGGATCAGCAGCTCCAGGCCGTTCAGCATCAGTGAGCGACTATCCAGGTGGTTGGCCAGCCGGCCCGGGGTGGCCACGATCACGTCCGGCGACTTGCGCAGCGCCTTGAGCTGATCGTTGAAGTTTTCGCCGCCCAGCAGCAGGGCGATGTCGAGCCCGCTGCCGCTGGTGAGCGAGCGCAACTGGCCGAACACCTGCTTGGCCAGCTCCCGGGTGGGGGCCAGGATCAGGGCGCGCGGATCCCGCTTGCTCAGCGCCCGGGTCTTCAGCAGCCGGTGCAGGGCCGGCAGCAGAAAGGCCAGGGTCTTGCCGGAGCCGGTCTGGGACGAGGCCATCAGATCATGGCCGGCCAGCACCACCGGAATGGCCTTTTGCTGGATCTCGGTGGGGGTGTCGAAGCCCAGATGGCCGAGGGCCCTGATAAGACGGGAGTCCAGTCCAAAATCGTTGAAATGCGGGGATTGTTGCGCCAAGTCACTGCTCCGGGAGTAGGGGAAGTCGGCCGGCCCGGACCGGGCCACCGTGGAAAAAGGGGCATATTGTAGCGAAACTCGGGGCGGATGTAATGATCCTGCGTGATTCGGGGCCCGCTACAACCGGTGCAGGGCATTCCTGAGGTAATCCAGCAGCATGCGGCTGGCGGCGTTCAGCTCGTTGCCGTTGTAGCAAAAGCCCACCGACACGCTGCCCAGCGCCGGGCAGGGGGCATACTCGGGGGAATGTTCCAGATCGTCCGGCACCGTGCTCTTGGCCAGCACGCTGATGCCGAGCCCCGCCTTGATGGCGGCGTGGATGCCGAGCAGGCTGGAGGTGCTGTACACGATGCGCCAGGGCAGGTTGGCCTGGGTGAGGGCGTTGATGATCGACTTGCGGTACAGGCAGCCCTTGGGGTAGAGGATCAGCGGCAGCGGCGCCCCCGGCTCCAGCATCAGGTTGCTGCTGCGCACCCACACCAGGGGGTCGAGGATAAAGTCGGTCAGGCGCGGATGGGGCTGGTTGCTCTCCTCGATGGCCATCACCAGATCGTAGGCGCCCTTCTTGTAGTCGTGCAGCAGGTTGGCGCTGATGTCGCTGCTCACGTCCAGGGTCACATTGGGATAGGACTGGGAAAAACGCCCCAGGGTGGTGGCGAGGAAGGACACCTCGAAGTCGTTGGGAATGCCCAGCCGTACCGAGCCGCTTACCTTGGGCGAGCCCAGACGGGAGACGAGGGCGTCGTTCAGCTCCAGCATCTTGCGGGCACAGCTCATCAGCATCTGCCCTTCCTCGGTGAGCTGCAAGCCCTGGCCGCGGTCGAACAGCTTCACGCCCAGCAGCTCCTCCAGCCGCTTCACCTGCAGGCTCACCGCCGGCTGGGAACGCCCCAGCACTTCCCCCGCCTGGGTAAAGCCCCCCAACTGGTTGATGGTGACAAAGGTGCGCAGCAAATCCGTGGGCAGGTTCTTCATCCTGAATGCTCAATATTTCCAAAGTTAATGACGCTGTCATTGTCATTAACTTCGGCAATGAAAGCCAGCGCCGAGGTGCAGATCTGCCGGGTAGGGCCGCGCGCGGCGTCAGCCGCCTGCGGAACCCTCCAGTTCTTCCCGCCGCAGTTGCCGGTACAGGGCCCAGCCCGCGACCAGGCCGCACAGTGCCAGGCCATACCAGATGGCGGCGGGCGGGGTCGCCGCCGCCTCGCCCAGCAGGGCGCCGATCAGCATGTTGCCGAGCAGGGCCACGCAGCCGCCCAGGCTTGCGTAAAAGCCGTAATAGCCGCCCAGCGCCCGGTCGCCGGCGTAGTGGGGCAGATGGGCGGCAAAGAGCGGAAAGCAGAGGATGGAGCCCAGCGACAGGCAGGCCGCCTGCGTCAGGCTGGCGGCCACCGGCCAGGGCTGCAGCCAGGGCAGGGCGAGATAGCTCACCCCCATCAGCCCCAGGCCCAGCCCCATGCCCCGGGCCACGCCCAGGCGGCGCTGCACCAGCTGGCTGGCGGGCAACTGCAGCAGGACGCCGATGATGGCGGTGAGGGTGAACACGCCGCCGAGCAGCCCGGTGGCCTGCTGCTGGCTGTTGATGTAGGCGGGCACGGCCAGGTACAGCTGGTGGAACAGCAGCTGGTAGGCGGCGGCCATCAGGGTAAAGCGCAGGAAGGGGCCGTTGCCGATCAAGTCCCGCCATTGTTCGCCCCAGGCGGGCGGCCGCTCCCGCACATGGCGGGGGCTGGGGGGCAGCAGCCGCCACTGCAGGGCGGTCAGCAGCAGGAAAATGCCGCCGGACACCAGGCCGGTCACCATAAAGTCGATGCCGGTGAGCAGCATGCCGGCCAGGGGGCCCAGCAACAGCCCGAGCTGGCTGGCCAGGTTGTGCAGGGCAAAGGCCTGCTGGCGCTGGCGGCCGTCCAGGCATTCCGACGCCAGGTAGGCCTGGGCGCAGGGGGTGAAGAGGGCGCCGGCAAAGCCGGTGAGAAAGGCGGCCAGCAGCAGCAGCGGCAGATCCCCGGCCCAGCCGAGCAGGGCAAAGCCCAGGCTGCGGACCAGGCAGCCCAGCACGATGGCGGGCCGGTAGCCCAGCCGGTCGCCCAGGGCGCCGCCCAGCAGGAACAGGCCCTGCTGGCTGAACACCCGCATGCCCATCACCAGGCCGCTGGCCCAGCCGGTCAGCCCCAGGGTGCCGCCCAGGTGAAAGGCCAGGTAGGGCAGGGTCATGTAGAAGGCGAGGTTGAAGAACAGGCCGTTGCACACCAGCAGGCGGGCCGCCGGGCTCAGCATCCGCCAGCTCTGGCGGTAGTGGGTCGTGGTCACGTTATGGTCCGTGCGGTGCCTTTCGGGCACCGATCAGTTTAAAACCTGGGCAGTGCAATATCTCACCTGTAGGCGCCCGTTTACGTGGCGCAAACCTGCCAAGGGCGAGGAATGCGGAAATTGGGCATCCTTTCCCGCCGGTTTGTGTCGGTTCATGCCGGCTAAAGCGGCATCTACAGCACCTCGGTGCCACCCTCATGCGGGCCGCCCGCGCCCAAGAATCGGTTCCGCCTGAATCTTGAACTACATGGCACCCTAACCGGCCGCTAATGCGAAGGTGCGGCCCTGGCTGGCGATATCGTCCACGATCACATGGCCGAAGCCGCGGGAGCAGGACTCCACCCGCGCCTCCACCTGGTAAGTGTCGCGCAGCAGCGCCGGGGTGACGATGTCGGCGGTGGGGCCGCAGGCCACCTGGCGGCCGCCGGCGATCACCAGCGCCTGATCGCAAAAGCGCAGCACATGGTTGAGATCGTGCAGCGTCACCAGCACCAGCATGCCCTTTTCCCGCGCCAGGTCTTTCATGTGGCCGAGCACCTCCACCTGGCGCGACAGATCCAGCGCCGAGGTGGGCTCGTCCATCAGCACGATGTCCGGCTCGCGCACCAGCACCTGGGCCAGGCTGACCAGCTGGCGCTGGCCGCCCGAGAGCTCGCCGAGGTGGCGAAAGGCGAGGGGAGTAATGCCGAGCGCCGCCAGGGTCTGGTCGATGCGGGCCAGCTCCGCCTCGCTCACGCGCCAGCCGCCGCCCTGCTTGCAGGCCAGCAGCACCGACTCGTACACGCTGAGCGCGGCGCTGGCGGCGCTGTCCTGCGGCATGTAGCTGATGCCGCCGCCTTCCGGCCGCAGGCCCTCCACATGCACCCGGCCGGGGCCGTCGATCAGGCCGCTGATGCGCTTGAACAGGGTGGACTTGCCGGCGGCGTTGGGGCCGATGATGGCCACCACCTCTCCCGCCTGGAAGGTGGGGGTGGAAATGCCCTGCAGCAGCAGCTGTTTGCCGTAGCGGGCACCGAGTGCCTCGAGCCGGATGCTTACCATGAGCGCCTCGTCTGGGACAGGATAAGGGAAACGAAGAAGGGAATGCCGATAAGCGAGGTCACCACGCCGATGGGGAAGATGGTGCCGCTGATCAGCGACTTGCTCACCACCGAGCTGACCGAGAGGATCAGCGCCCCGGCCAGGGCCGAGGCCGGCAGGAAGAAGCGCTGATCCTCACCGATGATCATGCGCGCGATATGGGGGCCGACCAGGCCGATAAAGCCGATGGTGCCGACGAAGGACACCGGAATGGCCGCCAGCAGGCTTACCAGCAGCAGGGTCTCCAGCCGCAGCCGGCCGACCCTGACGCCGAAGCTCGCCGCCTTGTCTTCGCCCAGGCGCAGGGCGGTCAGGGCCCAGGCGCGGCGGACGAACACCGGCAGCACCAGCGCCAGCGCCAGGGTGGTGATGGCCAGCTTGGGCCAGGTGGCCTTGCTGAGGCTGCCCATGGTCCAGAACACCACCGCCGACAGGGCCTCGGTCGAGGCGAAAAACTGCACCAGCGCCAGCAGGGCGTTGAAGGTGAACACCAGGGCGATGCCGAGCAGCACTATGCTGTTGACCGTCATGCCGCGCCGGGCGCTGAGCAGGTGGATGAGCAGGGCTGCCAGCATGGCCATGACGAAGGCGTTGAGCGGCACCATCCAGGCGATGGCCGCCGGGATAAAGGCCACCCCGAAGGCCAGGGCCAGGGCCGCGCCGAAGCTGGCGGCGGCGGAAATGCCCAGGGTGAAGGGGCTGGCCAGCGGGTTGTTGAGGATGGTCTGCATCTGGGCGCCGGCCACCGCCAGCGCCGCGCCCACCACCACCGCCATCAGTGCGATCGGCATGCGGATCTCCCACAGCACCACCCGCACCTGCAGCGGCACCGACTCGGGCAGGAACAGCGCCCGCACCACCTCGCCCAGGCTGTAGCGGGCCGGACCCAGGGCCAGGTCGGCGCACAGGCTGAGCAGCAGCGCGGCGGCCAGGCCCAGCAGGAGCAACTGCCGCCGCCAGACGATGGTCTTGTAACGGCCGCTGCCGGCGGCCGGGGTCATGGCGTTACTCTGCATCGGTCAGCGACACCCAATAGCCGGGACGGTAGTCGACGGGCAGGAAGCGCTCATGCAGCTCCTTGAAGGTGGCCTCCGGGTCGAGTTCGGCGAACAGCTCGGGGTGCAGCCACTTGGCCATCTGCTGGATGCCCACGAACTGGTAGGGGCTGTTGTAGAACTGGTGCCAGATGGCGTGCATCTGCCGGTTTTGTACCGCCGCGATGCCGGTCATGGCCGGACGCTGGGTCAGTGCCTCGAGCTTGCGCCGGGCTTCGGCCCGGTCCTGGCCCGGGCCCACCCCCACCCAGCCGCCGCCGGGCACATAGGCTTCCCACATGCCGCCGGTCACGATGACGTGGTCGGGGTTGGAGGCGATGATCTGCTCCGGGTTGAGGTTGCCGAAGGTGGCGGGAATGATGTCCCTGGCGATGTTCTCGCCGCCGGCCAGGGTCACGAACTTGCCGAAGTTGTCATCGCCGAAGCTCATGCAGCACTCTTCCGAGTAGCCGCCGGCCCGGTCGATGAACACCTGGGGCCGAGTGGGTTGATGCTGCTCGAGCACCTCGGTCACCCTGGCGATTTCGGCGGCGCGCCAGGCGATGAATTCCTCGGCCTTTTCCTCCTCGCCGAACAGCTGGCCGTACAGGCGCAGGCTGGGCTCGGTGTGGGTGAAGGGGTGCTCACGAAAATCCACGTACACCAGGGGGATGCCGGCGGCGGCCAGCTTCTCGATGTACTTGGCGTCCTCGGTGGCCTGCTTGGACTCGATGTTCATGATGATGACATCGGGCTTGAGCGACACCGCCTGCTCCACGTCGAAGGTGCCGTCCTTGAAGCCGCCGAAGGCGGGGATCTTCGCCATTTCGGGGAATTTTTCCAGGTAGGCGGCATGGTTGTCCGGATCGGCGCTGGCGAAATCGTCCCGCCAGCCGACGATGCGCTGGAAGGGGTTCTCCCGGTCGAGCACGGCGGTGAGGTAAATCTGGCGGCCTTCGCCCAGGATGACGCGTTGTACCGGCACCTCGACCTCCACCTGGCGGTTGGCGATGTCGGTGACGGTGATGGTTTCGGCGGACAAGGCCAGCGACCAGAGGGCCGCGGCGGCGGTGAACGCCTTGGTCAGGAGAGGGCTGCGCTGCATGGTGTTTTTCTCTGTTATTGGAATGGCAAGCGATATTACAAATAATTCTTATTTTGTAAATGGGGCGCGCCGGTTTTAGCGGAACTTTTTGTGGCTGGGGATGGAAAAGAAGGCGCTATCTGTAGTTATACCTGGACTTTTCGAAACATGGCTGAGGTGTCATGGTCGGCGAGATCCCGTTTTTTATCCGGAGCCGGCGGCTGGTTGAAGCCCCGCGCCCGGTCGGGGCTCCCATCCGCCGCAGCCGCTCCCGGTCGCATAAGAGCATTATTCAGTTTGGCACTGATGCACATTCGAATATTTAATTTTCAAATGACCTGTCCGGCTCCTACCATGCCCCAAGCGACGGTGACAAGCCCGCTCCCTTTTTCCCCTTCCCGAGAGACGATGCGATGACGACAGCAAGCAGGCCGGTTGAGCAGGGGGCCATGCTGCTCCTGGTGGTGTTGATTGGCCTGAACCTGCGGCCCTTTCTTACCGGGCCCGGGCCCATCATAGAGCCGATCCGGGCCGGCACCGGCCTGGGCTACGTGGGCATGGCGATGCTGACCCTGCTGCCCACCCTGCTGATGGGAGTGGGCGCCTTTGCCTCACCGCGGCTCCAGGCCCGCTGGGGCACCCGCCGGGGCATGCTCACGGCGCTGGTGCTGCTGATGCTGGGCTCGGGGCTCCGGCTGCTGGTGCCCGACGGCACCACCCTGATCCTGACCGCCCTGCTGTGCGGGCTGGGGGTGGCCTTCGTCCAGTCCGCCTTTCCCGGCATCATCAAGCAGTATTTTCCCGGCCGGGTGGCCATGGTCACCGGCCTGTATTCGGCCATGATCATGGGCGGCGGCGCCATCGGCGCCCAGCTCACCCCGTTGCTGGCCGGCGGCGGCCACGACTGGCG